>NZ_VOZY01000008.1:0-200559 GCF_013419525.1 Acinetobacter sp. YH12076
AGATCCATGCACGTGTAGCAGTCCTTAACAGATTTACGGAATTAGGTCGCCCACTTACCCAAGTTACGCCTTAAATTTGGATCAATTAGGGGCGCTTTGCATTTCAAATCTTTGTGCAACAAAGCCGTCTTCAATTAAACAATTTTCTATTAATTTAAAATCCTGAGTTGGATCAAAATATTCTACCTTATCCTCCTTTTTAAGAGTTCCAGTAATATAATATATATTAGAAGTATTCGCACCACACGCTGTCAGCCTTGGATTAAGTGTTGTTTCAATATCATCTTCTGTTGAGTAGATAACAACACTACACATATTAGAATAAATAGATTGAAATGGTAATGTTCCACCATTAGAAATTGTTGCAGCAATATCCATTAATAATGTTGTTTTACCAACACCAGCAGGGCCCGCAAGTAAAGTTAATTTACCTAATGGTAGCCAATTTTCCCATAACCATTGAGTATTTTCATTTTTCACATCTTTCATTTGTAAAAGTTTAATTTTTTTACTTACATTCATTATTATTCTCCAATTCATAATCCGAAGGACTTAAATTCAAAACCCAACTTTTAACTTCATTTTCACGATAAAAAATTCGAGCTTGCTTTTTATCGCCAAATTTTATCGGCTTTGGGAATGAAGAATCTTTTTGCTGCAAGTTATACAACGTATTTCTACTAATTTTTAAAATACGACAAACATCTTTAATCTTCAAAAGCATTTGTGAGCTCCATTAACAATGCAAGAGCCATCATGATTTTTCTTGAAATTATAAACCCTTATGTTTTTTTACTATTTTTATAAAAAAAACCTAAGAAATTGAAATATATTATTTTATTTTTAATATTTCTTTAACTTTAGCCTTTGCGGCATCATCATTTAGTACATCTAAGTCGGTGTAAAGAATTTGAATTAATTTAGAAATTATATTTATATTGTAGGGTCTTTCAATTGGTAAAATATCTGCCTTTCCGTCAATATCCCATATGTCTTTAATAAAGAATGTTCTGTGCGATGTATTATCGACTCGTGGAGATTTAATATTTAGTATTTCTGTTTCTATTTTTTTGTAAAAAAAATCAAGCAGATCACTATCCACACATTCAACATAATCAATTAATTTATTATATATTTTTTCACTTAGTAAAATATCATTATATTTTCTTAAAAACTTATATTCTGGTATTTTTATATCATCTTCCATACCACTTAAAGGAGAAATATAATTATTATTTTTCATATACTCCAAAAAATCTTCAATATCTTTATTATCATATTTTTTTGCATATTCTTTTAGTTCATGAAATCTTACATCTATCATTTCCATATCTATAACAGCAATTATTTTTTCTTTTCTCAAATAATTCACAATCTTATTAACATAGCTTGAACTTAAATAAAAAACTGTTGTCTTGGTTTTCGACAATGGTGATGTATTTAATAAATTTATCATTTTATTTTTTGCTGACTCAAGCTTATTGAGCCATTTTTTTAATTCAGTTCCACTATATACTAAACCACTATCCAGTTTTTCCTTATATTTTATTGAGAAATAATATTTTTCAGAAAAAAGAATTAAATCACTTAGCTTTAATTCACATTCCAATATTTTTCTAAAAGACTTATCCTCCAACAATATATAAATTGTCTTAACTTGAAAATCTTTTTCCTCAACACTAAGGTATGCTTTAAATCTTAGATTATTACTTATAAATTTAGTTTTATTAATTTTATTATTAATTTCATTATATTTTTTCAGAAATATAGCTGCTTCCTCTTTGTCTTCTTGTGTAACTCTTTCCATTTAATTATCTCAAATTAAAATTCTTCATTACTGATTTACAAACCAGTATAAAACTTCTCAATCAACTGGCGTGTCTTGACCAGCAAATTGCTAAACACGTTCTCCCGCTCAAACAGCTTCACTTTATAGTTAGGCAAGTCTTTTAGCTCTTCCTTACGTGGTAGGCGTTTGGTGAACTCATAATGCTCCAGAACCTGCTTCATCGCTTCTGGTTTCAGGTTTTCTTCTTTACAAAGATGCTGATAGGCCTGTTCTTTTTCAGCATCCCAGAACTGAGCAAAAGCCGTTTGGACGCTTTGGCCGTTGATCATCTTCGGCATGTTTTCTTCAATGAATTTTTGAATGAGGTCTTGCTTATCGTGCAAGCTAATATCGCTACTGATTAAGTCATAAATTTGCGCTTGGTACTTCTGACGTTTGTCCTCTGAGTCCGTATCAACAACAAGCTGTAGCAGGTTGATGATATAACCCACATTAATGCGGTCACTGTGCAGTAAATCCAGTTGAAAATCGACATCATCCAGCACCGATACTTTTTCTTTCTTGGTGGTCTTTCTAACGGCACGACATAGGTCAGCATACTTAGAGGCGAAATTCGCAAAGTGCTGCTTATCCAGTTGTGTTTGGTCTTGATCGTACTCAATAAAAGTTTGTAATTGCGCGTTGTAGCGCATCACTTCACGGAAAGCTTTAATAAATTCCAGTTGCTGTTCTTCAGTAACAAGATCATCGACTGATTGGTAATTGGGCGTTAAGGCAAACAGTTTGCTCACCGCTGCTTGGTAATCCTGTTCGATTTCCGCATAGCTTGGAACAAGGACGATCTTGGTCGTTTCTTTATTAGAAAATAGTGCCAGCGCTTCATCCGTTGCACGTTTTAGGTTGCGGAAACAGATGATATTGCCAAATGGTTTTTTATCGTTGTAGACACGGTTGGTGCGTGAGAATGCTTGAATCAAGCCATGATATTTTAGATTTTTATCGACATACAAGGTATTTAGCGGCTTAGAGTCAAAGCCCGTGAGGAACATATTGACCACGATTAGAATATCAATCTGTCTGTTTTTTACGCGCTGTGCAATGTCGCGGTAGTACGCATAAAATTGATCACCAGAATTGTAGTTGGTTTTAAACTGTCGGTTGTAATTGGCAATGTATCGATCTAGCTTATCCCGACTGGATGAGTTGACCTGAGTTGGAATATCTGCGGCTTCTTCGTGAATCAAGCCAGTTAAGTCATCAGTCGGTACAGCCTCATTTGCCGCATAGGAAAAGATGGTGGCAATGGTCAACGGTTTAAATATCCGACCTTGTGCTTCATCTTCAATTTGCTTTTCAGCCTGCACCTTTTCAAAGAGGTCGTAATATTGGGTCAGTGTTTCGACCGAACTGACACAGAACATTGCGGTAAATTCGCGATTACGAGTTTTGGTATCGTGAATATTGACAATGTAGCGGGCAATCATTTCAAGGCGTTGCGGATTGTCATACAGTTCTTTGGTATCGATGCCTTCTACATCTTCCTCATAACTTTCATTGGTCGCCATTCCTTTGGCGGTGTATTTGCCACGATAATCAATCTGGAACTGCAAGACATTACGGTCACGGATGGCATCGACAATCACGTATTTATGCAAACACTCATTAAACAGGTAGTCTGTAGTGAGTTTTAAACCTGCTTTGCTTTGGCTGTTCTTTTCAAAAATAGGCGTACCGGTAAAACCAAACATTTGTGCATTGCTGAAGAATTTTTTGATGTTCTGATGGGTCTCACCAAATTGACTGCGATGACATTCATCAAAAATAAAGACCACTTTTTTATTTTTAAGATAATCAATCGATTCTAAATAACGCTCGGTGCTGATGGCCCGATTGAGTTTTTGGATGGTGGTCACAATCAGTTTGTCATGACGTTGATCCAGCTGTTTCACCAAGGTCGATGTGTTATCGGTGCTGTCGACGCTATCGGCTTTAAAAGCATTAAATTCGCGTGAGGTTTGCGTGTCGAGGTCGTTACGATCGACCACAAACAGGACCTTTTCTACATTGGGCATTTGCATGATGATCTGACTGGCTTTAAAAGAAGTCAGGGTTTTGCCTGAACCTGTAGTATGCCAGATATAGCCGTTCTGATTGGAGTTTTGCACATGCTGCACAATTTTCTGTACTGCATAAATCTGATAGGGACGCAGCACCATCAGGCTTTTGGTGGTTTCCAGCAGCACCATGTACTGGGTCAGCATTTGGGTCAGATGATGCTGATTGAAAAAAACTTCGGCAAAGTCGACAATTTCATTGATGTGTTTGTTATGGACATCTGCCCATGGAAAGGCAAACTCGATGCCTGTGGTGCCGTTGGAGTAATAACGAGTATTGGCACCATTACTAATCACAAACAACTGGATAAAGCCAAATAGCCCTTGCCCAGCCCAATAAGCTTCACGAATATAGCGTTGGGTTTGATTAAAGGCTTCGGCAATTTCCATGCCGCGTTTTTTCAGCTCGATCTGTACCAAAGGCAAACCATTGACCAGTAAGGTCACATCAAAACGGCTGGTTCTGCCATTATAGTCGCGGTGGTCGATGGTGATTTGATTGGTGACCTGATAGATGTTCTTGCTTGGGTCATCCGAGAGAAAAAAGATGTGTTTGCTGCTGCCGTCATCAAATTTGACTGGAAACAGATCACGCAGATTCTTGGCCCGTTCAAATACTGTGCCCGTGTTCAAAAAACTGATGACCTGTTTCCATTCCGTTTCTGACAGAGGCGCTAGTCCATTGGCATGTTCAATCTGGGTTTTCAGGTTAGACAGTAGTTGGCTTTCGTCCTTGATGGTCACCGCAGCATATCCCAATTGCTTGAGCTGGCTAATCAGTTCATTTTCAAGTTGATATTCGCTTTGTACTGTCATTTCACCATCACTTTAAATCAATATTTAACAACAACTTAACCAATACAATAACTAAGCATAGTTTTAGCTATTTATCAAACTCTAGACTCTATTTAAACAAAATCTGTGCAACGCATATTTTTCATTAATCTCATTTAAAGACTTGATAAGAGGAATACCACATAGAAAACTTTAAAGAATCAGTGCATTAATCTCAAAAACTGAGGATTATTCACCTTCATTTGCAAATTGTTTTTATATTCTTCAATTGTTCCTCGAGCACAGAAACGCTTACCTACCATGCCATCAATACGACCGAAGCGCTCTTCAAACCATTTGTAGTTATTGTCCCAAACTAAAAGCGTCAACGTTTGATTCGGATACATTCGATCAAGGTTTAAATAATGCCGATTTTCTAAATGCTTAATCTCAGCTAACTGCCCACATGCCATCACGGTTTTACCAACATGGAATGGAGCTTTAATTGCCTCAATTTTAATTTCCTGCGAAAAAGCATTTAAGCTCGCCATAGACAACAAAGAAGTAATTAATATTTTTTTTAGCATAGGGAACACCTTAAGTATTTAATAGCTTGAAATCTGATTTTCAACAGAGCGAATCACAATTTGAGGAACACCTTTATAGCTTTCGATTAAGCCAGTGATACAAATATTGCTACCCTCTGATGTCGGCATGATGTTGTTTGACCAAATCACTGCACTGAATTTATGTTTTGGATATATACCTCCAAAATTTATATACGTTGCTTTTGATGTTTGTGAAATTTGACTCACTTCACCACACACAGTCGTACTTTCTCCAATATGTGCATCTGCTTCATATACTGAAATCTGACCAGATGTCGATAAATTTGTATCGTCTATATTGCCTTCAAATGGATTTAAAACAACCTGTCTTGGCTCTTCAATTTTAGGTTGATCAATTGGTTTAGTAGTTGATGCTGTATCAGTTTCTATTTGTTGCTCATGCACATTCGATGGTATAAATCTTTCTGGCAAGTGTTGATTTTGTTGACTGTCCACTGGCAATTGTCGTGAGGCATCTGCTATTTCTTCTGCGTTAAGAAGTATGTGATCTTCTCTAGCAACTACAGATTCATTGTTTGAAAATAAAATATAGCCACCAATAAAAATTATCAAAGCAATCAAGCCAACAATTACAGCCTTATATTGTTTATTCTTGCGAGTCTGTTCTTGGTATATAGGATCAAGACCCGCTTGCTTTCTAAACTCTAATTCTTGTTCAACCTGCTTCCTCTGTGCTTCTAGCGCAAACTCATCTTGTTTTTTCTTTTGTTCAAGATCATATCGCTCTTTTGCTTTCATCTCCTGATAGGTTTCTGAAAAGAAATTACAAATACTTAAAACAATCCCGATAGCAACTAAGCCAGCCAAAAAAAGTATGAAATCAATCATTAAATATCTCTTTACACGATTTGATCCAATGAGCCTAGAATCATCTGAGGCTTGCCTTTGTACTCCTCGATCATCCCTTTCACACAGAGTGTATTATTTTCTACGTTTTGAAGTTGTTGGCTGATATGCGAATTATTGCTCCAAATCACAACAGTAAAAGTCGCTTTGGGATAAGGTTGATCAAAGTTCAAATACACCCCTTTTGAGAACTCTTTTAATTGGGCTACCTTACCGCATACTATTCGATTTTGACCAATATACATACTAGCTTGAATAGATTGAATAGATTGAATATGATTCAAACTTAAAGTTGAATTTTGATCTGCCTGAACATCTGATGAAAGATAACTAGATGAAACTTGCTGTGTTATGGGTATATTTTCAGCAGATTGTGAGGTTGATTTTATATATACCACTGCACCTAGCGCAATAGAGGCAACAAGACCTACTCCGATATAAATCTGTTTTTTGATTTCATTTTTAACTGAGCCAAGCTCTTGTGTTTGCCTTCCTTTCATCTCTGAAAGTTCTTTTTGTACATTTTGTAGTTCTTGTAAATGATTTTGTTTAAATGCATCTATACCTTTTCTGACATTGCTTAGCTCATTTGAAACATCTGAATGATTTAGTGAATTATTTGTAGTTTGCTGTTTTTCATAATCGGCTATTTTAGCTTCATATTCAGCGATCAGAACTTGAATCTGTTTTTGTTTAGATTTTTCAGTAATTTGATGGCTCACTTGAGCTTGTAATGCTTTACGAATCTCAAGGATCACTTGTTGCTGTTGTTGAAATGCTTTTTTATTGGTATAGCGTAAGACAATTCCAAATTGTTGAATTAAATCATTCTGACGCTCGAGAAAGTCATTAAACTTTTCATACCCCTTATTATTGATTTTTGCGTAGCCGTCCAACTCAATTGGCAATTGATAGCCTTTGCTTTTATTAACGATCATGAAATCAATATACCGATTACCTGATTTATTATCTTTAAACGGATACTGAGCGATAACATCATCGGGGGAGATTTCTGGAATTTGACTTAAGATTTCATCTACAAATTTTTCTTCATACCCAACAATATGCTTAATCTTGTCTCTATTTTCATATTTCCACTTTTGCCAATCCAACATTCCACACCCATACAAAAAAATTTAAAAACTCTAAAGCTTAAAATTCACACAAACATCTGCTGCAACAAGCCTTTTTTCCATTGTTTAGCTAGTTCTATTTGCTGTGCCACGACTTCAATTTTTTGGTCGATGCTCGATAAGAATTTAGCAATTTTGGTTTGTTCTTCTAGGCAAGGAATACTTAATTCAACTTTCCCTAAATTGCTTTTAGAAATACCTAATACAGATATGCCTGTCGCTAGTTTCTTAATTTGTTCTCGTACTGGAAAAGTCTGCATCATATAGCCACAGAAACCCAAAGCAAAGGGCTTAACTGGACGTGCAATGTAAGTATGTAAGCCAGCAACAACTTTCTGATTATTTAAGCTAATAACCTCAATTGACTTACCAATATCTTTGTAATCTTCTGAAGCATCTGCAATCACTAAATCGCCAACTTTTAAAAACTGCTCTTTAGCAATTTTACTTGTGTCAACTTCGTCATTTAAGAATGGTACAGACTCTTTATTTACATCAAAAAGCATTGAAAATTTGGTATGAATATCGCCGTAATGAATATTCATAATTTCGCCATATTCAGCTAATAAAGCTCTTGAATATGAGTTTGTTTGATGAAAGTTAAATATGTCTGAAAACTTAACTTCCTCCCACTCCCCAAACTCACTACCATCATCCGCTTTAAAACGAATCTGTTGACTAAACAGCTTTTGCATCATGCCTTGTTTATATTGGCTAAGCAGTTCATGTTTTTGCGTGAGTTGGCTAATCTTTTCATCGACTGCGGAAAGAAAAGAGGCGATTTTGGTTTGTTCTTCTAAAGATGGATACTTAATCAAAAGCTTTCCAATTTCTTTTAGAGATAAAAAAGGCTGTGCTCCACCAGAAGTCAAAGAAGCAAATAATTTAGAAGAATTTTTTCGTTGTATCTGCTCTAAAAAAATGGGATTTAACAAATTTCTATTTGGTTTGACTAGAGCAACATTTTTTAAACTAAATTGGTAATCAACTATATTTCTAGCACAAGTTGCTGTACCTGCACCGATATTTACTATTAACAAATCATCTTTTTCAGGGTTACAACGCTCATATATTTTTTTGTGAGTTATCTCATCTACATAACCTATGTCATCATAATTAATAAGTCCATCTTTTACATTAATCGCAGTTAAAAAAGGTATCCCTTCCTTTTGTACGACAGGTGTATCATGAGTACCATCTGTAATTTTTACAGCTAAATCTTTAAGTCTAGATTCTTTCCAAGTCCCATCAAACTCTTTAAACCTTAATTTTGGCGCAGCCATTACTTCACCTCCGCAAACGGTGAAACAATACCTAGCTCTTTGCAGAAATCTGCAATAATGGCATCAGTCTTTTGGCTCTCAACTTCCAAAGCTTGAAGCTGTTTTGCAATCGCATCTAAATCAATCTCGGCTTCCGCTTCAAAGGTATCTACATAACGTGGAATGTTCAGGTTGTAATCGTTGTCTTTGACTTCTTGCAAGGTCGCCACATGCGCGTACTTTTCAATATTTTCACGCTTTTCAAATGCCGCAACAATCTTATCCAAATGCTCAGGCAATAACTTGTTTTGATTCTTCTGCTTTTCAAACTCATTGCTGGCATCAATAAACAGAATATTGCCGCTATGCTCACGGTTTTTCTTCAACACCAAAATACAGGTCGGAATAGACGTGCCATAGAAAATATTGGCAGGTAAACCAATAATGGCATCCACCACGTTCATCTGCTCAATCAAATACTGACGAATCACGCCCTCACTCGAACCACGGAACAATACGCCATGCGGTAACACCACCGCCATCGTGCCATTGTCATCCAGTTGATACAGCATGTGCTGCACAAAAGCCAAATCGGCTTTGGAACTTGGCGCCAGTTTTCCATACGCAGCAAAACGCTCATCTTGTAAAAATAACGGATCGGCAGACCATTTTGCAGAAAATGGCGGATTCGCCACCACCGCATCAAACTTTTTATCTAAATGCTGCGGACGGGTTAAAGTATTTTCCTGCTTGATGTCGAACTTGGCAAAATGCACATCATGCAGAATCATGTTCATGCGCGCCAAGTTGTAGGTGGTACGATTCATTTCCTGACCGTAAATCATATCCACATCTTGCACTTCACGCTTTACACGGAGCAATAACGAACCAGAACCACAAGTCGGGTCATAGACTGAACGTAAACGCTCCTTGCCTTGGGTAACAATCTTCGCCAGTAAAGTCGATACTGTTTGCGGGGTATAGAATTCCCCCGCTTTTTTGCCCGCGCCTGAGGCAAACTCACCAATCAGGTATTCATAGGCATCACCCAGTACATCGGCTTCGGTATTGGAAATATCAAAATCAATATCATCTAAATGACTCAGGACTTTCGCCACCAGTGCATTACGGTCGCTGGCATTATTGCCGAGCTTGGTCGAGTTTAGATCTAAATCTTCAAACAGGTTGGCAAAGTCATCGGCAGAGTCGGTGCCTAAAGTGCTTTGTTCGATAGATTTTAAGGTTGCAGTTAAATCATCCAAAATGAATTCGCCCTGACGACCACGCTCGGCTAAGGTATGGAATAGTTGTTTTGGTGTGAGCGCATAACCGACTTCGGCAATGGCATTCTTTTTAATTTCTTCGATGTACGGCACATGCTCAGGATTATTTTCATCTAATTCTAAAAAGCTGAGGTCTTCGCCATCTAGCAACTCATTGGCAAAGTTCACCGACTTTTCTGATAAATATTTAAAGAAAATAAAACCCAGAATGTAATCACGGAATTCATCTGCCCCCATGGTGCCACGCAAAGTATTGGCAATATTCCAAAGTTGTTTTTGTAATTGTTGCAGTTGTACTTGGGTCATTGTTATGCATGTCCGATGAAATGAATAAAACATGACTAGTGTACCGAAAATTAAAGTTTTTTCAGCAAAATTGGATATAGAAAGACAAAATTTGTCGCACTAAATGCATATCAATAATATTGATATATAAGGTTTTATTTGGGTTTTAAAATGATCAATGGACTTATATGTCGTATCTTAAATTAAGCCATATATCATATTTACTAATATTTAAAACTTAAATTATAAGCAAAATAAATAACAAGACAGTTTGTTAAAGTTGGCCATATTCAGCATCAATATACGCATTAATTAATGTCCAATCTTCAGTTTTTGAAATTTCACGTGGAAGCTCTGTTTCAAAGGATTCATAAAAATATCTACGCATACAATACTCAGTATAAGAATCCGCATAGGTTTCATAACGCGCGATGATTGTTAAGTCCATCACAGGCATTTGTGCTTGATCCCATCGTTGTCTTTTCCGACTGAAAAAGAATAGTTTCCCGAAGGTATATAAACGTCCCGCCTGTTGTCGATTGCCTCTGAATACAGCATAAATTTTAAAATAATTCTGCCATGCAAGAAGATCATTGAGCGCTTTGGTCTGATCTTTCTGTGAAATCACTCGATTGAGAATTTGGGTTAATTCTCTTTTTAGTTTTTCTATTTCAGTTTTCTTAAATCTCCACGTCCATGAGAAATTCTTATTACTTTTACGGTAAAACTTAGTTTGATGTTCAGCATACTTTTTATGGCTTAACCGTACTAATTCAGCCTCATATTTTCCAAAATCCAAGCTTAAATAGGGTTTATTCAATATGAAATTAAATTGTTCATTGTCTTTATAGTAATGACGGATAAAAGTTAATTCTTGCCCGACTGTAATTTTGTCCCAGATGACAGGTTCAAGTTCAGCAATTTTATCTTTTGATGTATATGCTGAACTAGTTGTTGAAGTCACTTTGCCTATGGTTTCTTTGCTGTGACGATGGCTATTAGGGGTTTTGATCAACAAGATAAATAACCACTCATCTTTATAAAGAATGTCTTGAACAATGAGATCAGCAACAGGTAATCCTTGTTTTAATCGATAGGTTCTTTGCCGACTGGTTAAATTTAATGCGTATCGTTCGGTTAATTTATGAATAATTTTTTCAATATCAATTTTACCTAACTCAGTTTGCACTATAAATTTGCAGTAAAAATATGATCCTCTTGTGACCTTATCTTGAATTTTTTGTGCGGTGTATTTTGTGTGGGGGCTGTAATCAATCATTTTATGTCATCCAACTATGCACTTTTCATGTCAATCAACAATCCACTTAAATCCAAATTTCTTCATCCATTTTTGAATTGTTCATCAACAATAATTTTCTCTACATTTCCCATTTTGCTGAGCGCGTCAGCAATCAGCATTAATCAAATTGCGCTAGCACTGTCACCTCACTTTGTAAGGTGACAATAAAGTAGTTCCTAGTGCGCATTACGAACCTTGATCAGCAAATCTTATACTTGTTTAAATAATATATCAATAATATTGATATATTAAATTCACTCTGATAATATGACTGCATATCAATCGAATTGTGGATTGACCATCCATTCCAACTTTCTTTTTTGAAGTTGTTTGAATGGCTGACCACCATTCAAAAACTTTGATACATATTGCCCTGAGTATAAGACTAACCATCTTCATATTGTCGATGTAGCGGACTGCTGGAGAAATCTCGCTCGGTACGCTGCAATGGGGGCTGAAGAGTTGAAATACTCTTCTTCTATCCAATTCACTTTTAAGAGTTCCAAGCAAATAAAAGTGGTTGGGCGACAAGGAAACGGAAGCCTATAAGCGAATTTATTCGTGAAATGGTCATTTGGTTAGAAATAGCCAAATTAGATGTGAAGCTAATTCATTAGCAGATCATTGAAATCCTGTTCAAAGTGATACAGTCAGGAGCAGTACAGGATGTACGATAGTCTCCGTTAATAGCTGAATGTGTATGCTTGATCGAACAAGTTTTTTACTTGGAAAAGTATGCTCATTTCCAATCACGATGGCTGCTGAGAGTGCCGTAAGGTACTAGGGCTTTGAGGCTAACGCTGGAAAAGCTGGCACCATTCTGCGCAAGCTGAATGGGTCGTTGGATAGCTTAAACGTGTAACGGCATTAATCGATAGATGCTGATTGGAGTGTAAGAGTTTTACCCTTTACAAAGTTATGTATACATCATATCCCGATATTTTTTAAGGAACTACGGTCGGGGGAAACAGGAAGCATGTATACAGGCGAGAGGATAAGCGGTCTGCACATTAAGACACTTTGAAATAACTTGGGAAGCACTGAATAAAAAGGCTTAAATTGGTTAAAAGTCTGTTGTATTTTTTCAGTGTGGGAGCGATGGTGAGTAGCGCATATAAAGCAAGTATTTACTTGCGGAAATTGTGATACCAATCTTCATAGTAAGATTTGTATTAAATGAGATAGCTAGCTTAAAGCGAATCCTAAAACATTTCGATTTTTTCAGTCGGGATGCTCATTGCGAAAACTTGAGTCGGCACATGCGTGAGCATGTTGGACAATATGTAGAAAAGAAAGGTTAATGGAACACTGGTCGTGTTTCTCAGTCGGAGATTGGTCTCTCTGACTAGGCCGAGATTGGTACAGTGTAAGTATTCTGAAGTTTGGTCACTGATGAAAATAAACTTATACGGGTTTGCCTGAGACATAAATCGGGATAATGCTACACCAGCATGAAAAAATCGTGGCTTGTTCTTCCAAATTAGACAAGCATAAAACTATTGCCTAGCAGTAGAAATATGAAATGGAATATGGCCTCAGTCGGCATGAAAAAATTGAACCGCCAGAACAGGCGTAATCATCTGCTCAACAAAGAGCGTTAACAAATGCATTAGGCTCGATCCCTTAGGGACGAGCCTTGTCTTATTAAAAAATTATGCTACGGCTTTAATGTTATCAGTAACATTACTGAGATAGTCGGCCCACCATTGCATAATTTCAATTCGTTCTTCTAAATGTGTAGCTTTGTCATAAACAGCTTTTACACCCTGTTTTTTATGCGCTAAACAAGCTTCAATAACCTGTTCTTTATCACTGAATTGATTATTTAAGGCAGTACTTGCAATATGTCTAAATCCATGTGGACTTTGACGGCCTCGATAACCAAGATTTTTTAAAGCATTATTTAAAGTTGCTTCACTCATTGGCTGTGCAAGGCTATCTCTACTTGGAAATAAGAAGTCAGATACTGATCTAATATTTTTCAACTCTAATAACAATTGAATTGCTTGCCGTGGTAATGGTACTACATGGCTAATACCACATTTCATAGTTACGGCAGGCTTTATCCATATTTTTTTCTCAAAATCAAAATCTTGCCATTTCGCATAGCGTAATTCTTGGGGTCGTGGGAATAGAATAACGAGTAACTCCAAAGCAATCGCGGTACGGGCATTCTTATAGCCTCGAATAGACTGCACCAACTCGGGTAATTCCTGAAGACTGACATGCTTCATATTCCCTTTACTGCCTTTATCAAGATACTTTAAAATTCCATCCAAAGGGTTCGACTCTATTTGTCCATGAAACTTTGCAAGATCATAGGCATTGCGACAATGTGAAACTAGTTTCTCTACACGATTGTAAATACTTTCACTTCTAAGCATATCCTGAAAAAATGTCAGCCATTGTTGAGGTGAAATTTTGGTGAAATCCAATTCACCAAAAACAGATAAGATACGTTTTTCAATTGATTGAGTTTCTTTCTTTATTGTTATTGCAGCCCAAGTTGTTTTCTTAGTATCAAGCCAGTCATACATCAAGCTTTTTAAATTAAGTTGTTGTTCCTCAATCTTTTGCAATTCAATTTCTTTTTTTGTTAATACTTTTTCATTTTGCTGTAACTTGAGAAAAATAGTTGAAGCTTCAAGTTTAGCTGCTACAAGCGATAACTGCGGATAACTTCCAATACTATGCCACTTCCACTTCCCAACCTCATCCTTGAAACGGACTTGCCAAGTTTTTTTCCCTTTTGGTGATACACGAAAATAAAGCCCAGCATCACATGAAATACGATATTCCTTATCCTCAGGTTCAAGATTGAGAAGATGGGTATCTTTGATTTGTTTGATGTTATCTAAATCCGCTCTTTTCATAGCAAAATCTCTTGTATCCGAGTAATGCAGAAAGAGTATCGGATACAAGATTGGATACACAAGAGGGCCAAATAAAGCTGTGCATAGCCAAACATAGTTGTGCAAAAAGCAGAAATAAAAAACCCATGAATCATTATAATTCATGGGTTTATATATCAAATCATTACAAAACTGTGCATATGATTACAAAAAACTGGTGGGCCCACACAGACTTGAACTGTGGACCAACGGATTATGAGTCCGCTGCTCTAACCAACTGAGCTATAGGCCCTATATTCTGAATGTGTTATTTATCAACAAGTTCAGACGCAAAGCATACTAGCGAAGATTTTTTTAAAAGACAAGCCTTTTTCTTCACGGCTGCACACTAACACAACAAATTGGCTGTAGTTGCAGCAGTTGAGCTTGGATTCGACCAAAATGCACAAAGTGTCGAATCCTATCGTGATGTAAATCACGACAAAAGTTATCAAACAGTCAAAATAACCTTATAATAATGCCCATTCTTGTCAGTACCGTGCCCAACAGCGCTTAGATTGGTACTGGCCTCACATTTTTAAGTCAATGTCCTACAGTTATTCGGCTTATGTTTTCATTTTTATGTGTTGCACTGACACATAAGAATATTTAGGTGCCCACATGGAAATTAAGGTTAATTATCTCGATAACCTTCGACAAGAAGCCAAATTTGATGACTTCACGGTAATTGCCGACCAACCTATTCGCTATAAAGGCGATGGCTCTGCTCCCGGACCATTCGACTACTTTTTGGCGTCGTCAGCATTATGTGCAGCGTATTTTGTAAAAGTGTATTGTGCGGCGCGAGACATTCCGACAGAGAATATCCGCCTATCACAAAATAATATTGTTGATCCTGAAAACCGCTATAAGCAAATTTTCAAAATTCAAGTTGAACTACCTGCGGATATTTCTGAAAAGGACCGTCAAGGTATTTTGCGTTCAATTGACCGCTGCACGGTTAAAAAAGTGATTCAAACTGGTCCTGAGTTTGTGATTGAAGAAGTAGAAAGCATTGATGCAGATGCACAAGCTTTACTTATGCCAAATTTAGCGTCAGACAGTACCACGTTTATTCCGGGTAAAGATCTGCCATTAGAAGAAACCATTGCCAATATGTCAGGTATTTTGGCTGGTTTAGGCATGAAGATTGAAATTGCATCATGGCGTAACATCGTGCCGAATGTTTGGTCTCTACATATTCGTGATGCACAATCGCCAATGTGTTTTACCAATGGTAAAGGCTCAACCAAAGAAAGCGCATTAGCTTCGGCTTTGGGTGAATTTATTGAACGTCTCAATTGCAACTTCTTCTATAACGACCAGTTCTGGGGTGAAGAGATTGCCAATGCTGACTTTGTGCATTACCCAGATGAAAAATGGTTCCAACCCGGCCCAGAAGGCGAGTTACCTGTCGAAATTTTGGATGACTACACACGTGAAATTTATAACCCAGAAAATGAGTTATTAGGTACACATCTATATGACACCAATTCAGGAAATATAGCACGCGGTATTTGCTCTCTTCCATTTGTCCGTCAGTCCGACGGTGAAACAGTGTATTTCCCATCAAACTTGATTGAAAATTTATACTTGTCAAACGGGATGAGTGCAGGGAATACCTTGGCAGAAGCGCAGGTTCAATGCTTATCTGAAATCTTTGAACGTGCAGTAAAACGTGAGATTTTAGAAGGTGAATTGGCATTACCAGATGTCCCTGAAGAGGTTTTAGCCAAATATCCAAGTATTGTTGCAGGTATTAAAGGCTTAGAAGAACAAGGTTTTCCTGTATTGGTAAAAGATGCTTCACTTGGTGGTCAGTACCCTGTGATGTGTGTAACCTTAATGAACCCACGTACTGGTGGGGTTTTTGCATCTTTTGGTGCGCACCCTAAACTCGAAGTGGCTTTAGAGCGTAGCTTAACCGAGCTTCTACAAGGCCGAAGCTTTGAAGGTCTAAACGATCTACCAAAACCAACGTTTAGCTCGAATGCAGTCACTGAGCCAAATAACTTTGTAGAACACTTTATTGACTCAAGTGGTTTGGTATCTTGGAAATTCTTTAGCGCACAATCAGACTATGATTTTGTAGAGTGGGATTTCACATCTGAAGGTGAAAATGCCAATGCGGAAGAAGCTGCAGCGATGTTTGCGATTCTAGAAGACATGGGCAAAGAAGTGTATATGGCGGTCTACCAGCATCTTGGTGCTACGGCATGTCGTATTTTAGTTCCGGGTTATTCTGAAGTGTATTTGGTTGAAGACTTGGTTTGGGATAATACCAACAAAGCTTTGGACTTCCGTGAAGATATTTTAAACATTCATCGTTTAGATGAAGACGAGTTAGTGTCATTGGTTGAGCGCTTAGAAGAGCTTGAGGTGGATGATTACACGGATATTGTGACGCTCATCGGGATTGAGTTTGATGACAATACCGTATGGGGCCAATTAACGGTTCTTGAGCTCAAACTACTGATCTATATTGCGCTACAAGAGTTTGAAGAAGCAAAAGAGTTGGTCGAAACCTTCCTTCAGTACAACACCAATACGGTCGAACGTGGTTTGTTCTATCAATGTATGAATGTAGTTTTAGAAGTTGAATTGGACGATGACTTAGATCTCAATGACTATGAACATAATTTCCGTCGTATGTTTGGTGACGAACGTATGGATGCAGTGATTGGTTCAATGGATGGCAGTCTTCGCTTCTACGGTTTAACTGAAACCAATATGCAATTGGAAGGTTTGGATCGTCATTTACGTCTGATTGATAGCTATAAAAAATTGCATGCTGCACGTGCGAAGTTTGCCAGTCAGAACGTTTAAATCTGGGCTTGTGAATAACGTTACTCATGTGATCATCTATTTGAAAAAACTCTCCTAAGGGGGAGTTTTTTTGTGCAAAATTTGCTGAAAAATAATCTATATCTGTGATGCTGATATTAATAAAAAACCTTAGAACTCAGGTGAATATAAGGAAGGCTTAAAAATAACCGATTATCCGAAATTGTGTCATTTTAAAGTAAAGATATTTGACTCATTGGAAAAATATGATAATAAATTAGCTATGGCGTGTTTAGGCATGTTCATAATATTTCAGGACGAAATATTCAGAAGCACATTAATAAATAAATGGGAGTTTTAACAACATGCTTCAATTATTCAGAAAACTATTTTGCATGCATATTTACGAATACGAGCAAATGGAAGAAATCGGTTCGCACAAGGAATGTCGTAAGTGCGGTGTGACAAAGTAATGCAGAGTCTAAGCCGAAAAAAAAGTGAGCGAAAGCTCACTTTTTTAATGCCGGTCAATATTGAAATCATTAAAATAGAATCACATTCACAGTTTTCATGCAGATATGAGTAAAAATTTTCAAGCCGAGCGTTATACCGTCGATGCCAATATGGCAGATACCATTGCATGGTTATTACAACATCAGGATTGCTTTGAATCTTTTCATTATGATGCGATTCAGCAGCAATTGGTGGTTCAACATGCTAATGGTCAAGACATCATCCGTGAAGGGGATTATTTAAATGCAGGCTATGGAATTTTAATAACAGCACATAACTTCGCTAAGTAAACGATATATTTTCCCTACTCATGGTGATTCAACCATTCATTTATTCGCACCATCTCTTGCATTGCACATTGAAACCTACCACTGATCATTCAATAAACCTAAGCCCCGATGTTCGGGGCTTGGGTTTTAAGCCATTTGCATGGCATCAGTTGAAAGCTGTGCAGCAGTTGGTTTGGGCTGTTCCGCGATTAAACCGAGTTTGCTAAATAAAAGCTGATCTTTGCCTTTGCCTGCATTTGGCGTGGTCAGTAGTTTTTCACCAGAAAAAAGTGAATTTGCACCTGCCATAAATGCCAAAGCTTGTTCTGAATCACTCAGGGATTCACGACCTGCAGAGAGTCGAATATAGCTTTTTGGCATAATGATCCGTGCGACTGCAATGGTGCGAATCCATTCGATCACATCAAGTTTCTCAACCTCTGCAAGTGGGGTACCTTGAATAGGGACAAGGAGATTAATCGGCACGGATTCAGGATGAATCGGCAGCGTTGCCAACTCCATCAAAAAGGCGATACGGTCATCACGGCTTTCACCTAAGCCCACAATTCCGCCGCTACAGATTTTCATTCCAGATTGGCGGACATAGTCTAGCGTCGTTAAACGGTCATCATAGCTACGCGTGCTAATGACATTGGGATAATACTCACGCGAAGTATCGAGGTTATGGTTGTAATAATCTAAGCCTGCCTCGTGTAGGCGCTCTGCTTGAGATTGATTCAGCATGCCAAGGGTCATACAGGTTTCAAGTCCAAGCGCTTTGACTTCACGCACAATTTCTAACACATAGGGCATGTCCCGTTCATGTGGATTGCGCCATGCAGCGCCCATACAAAAACGCGAAGAACCTGAGGCAAGTGCAGCTTTCGCTTCATTGATGACTTTTTCCACAGCCAGACGTTTTTCAGCCTCTAATCCAGAGTCATAATGTGCGGACTGTGAGCAATATTTACAGTCTTCAGGGCACTTACCGGTTTTAATCGAAAGTAAGGTGCTGACTTGAATATGATTGGCTTGGAAATATTCACGGTGAATGGTCTGTGCATGGAATAATAAATCCATCAATGGTTGTTGATACAACTCTTGTATTTCTGGATGTGTCCAGTCATTTCGGTAGCTCATAAATGATCCATATTTTCTGCCTAATGCAGATCATCATACGTAAAATTTGCAGACTTCCAAGACTATTTTGTAACATTGAAATTTAGCTAAAATACATTGAAATGACTTTTTCAAAGAACTTTTGATATTTAAGATACTTACAAAGTTATGCTAAATGACAGCACAATCGCTGCAATGTTTATTTTGAGCTAAAAAATTAATTTTCTTGGATTACGTCACTAAGTTTTAGCTTAAATGAAAACTTAGTAAGGATCTGGAAAATAGAGAATAAAAGTCTTTAAAGCATTTTTGAGTTTTGTTCTGCAATTGCCCAATCAATATGAACTTGCACAATCGCGTCATGTTTTTCGCGAGAATTTTTTAATGATTGAACAATATTTGAACTGTATGGTGCATTGCCTAAGCCTATCGCGATATTTCGCATAAAGCTTTGATAGCCTGTTCGTCGGATAGGACTGCCTTCAGTACAGCTTAAAAAAGTGGCTTCATCCCATTGCCAAAGATCTAATAAACTCACTTGGTCGAGGCCATGACGTGGATAAAAGTCCTCAATTTGAGTTTTATGCGCAAAGCTATTCCATGGACAGATAAGTTGACAGTCATCACAGCCAAACACACGGTTACCAATGCCACGGCGTAATTCTTCAGGAATGATGCCTTTGTATTCGATGGTTAAGTAGGCAATGCATTTACGTGCATCTAACATATAGGGCTCAACGATGGCCTGAGTTGGACAGATATCAATACAGGCTGTGCATGAACCACAATGTTTGGTTGCCGGCGAATCAAAAGGCAAATCGAGTGATGTAAACAGCTCACCTAATACAAAAAATGAGCCTGATTTTTTATGGATCAGTAAGGTGTGTTTGCCTGTCCAGCCCATGCCTGCATTTTCAGCTAAGGATTTTTCAAACACTGGTGCAGAGTCGGCAAAGGGTCTAGATTCAAAATCTCCGATTTTTTCACGGATGATATTCGACAAGGTTTTTAAACGACCACGCATGACTTTGTGGTAGTCACGACCTCGTGCATAGCGTGCAATGATGGCTGAGTTTGGCTCATCAGGAACATAACGTGGTTTTGGGGTTTCGACCAAATAATCCATGCGGACACAAATGATACTGCGGGTGCCGGGGACTAAAAGTGCTGGATTGGCACGTTTTTCAAGGTTTTCCTCTAGGAATTTCATATCGCCGTGATAACCACGTTCTAAATATTCTTTAAAACGAGGGAGTTCCTCTTGAGCATCTGGCTTTGCGATGACACAATCAGAAAAACCTAAATTTAAGGCTTGTGCTTTAATCCATGCTTTTAGGGTTTCTGGATCATATTGATCGACAGGAATTTTTTGTGCAGGAGTTGAAGCGGCCATAATCATAACAAGGAAAAACAATGCGTCTGCAAGTTTACCATAGCCCTGTTTATCTTAGCCAAAGTATTCAAGCTTGGGAGCAGCGTTGGTTTGCTCAGCACAATAGCAGTTATGGTCTGATGCAGCAGGTCGCATGGTCGATTGCTCAGCAACTCATTCCAATGTTAAAGCAGCAAAATTTAAATAATATTGCAGTATGTTGTGGGCAGGGCAACAACGCAGGTGATGGATATCTTACAGCGCAATACCTACAGCAAGCAGGCTTTCAAGTTGATATCTATGCCGCTGAAACAGGGGCATCGAAGGACTTACATTCTGCAGTACAGGAAGCGATAGATCACAAGCTTAAGATCTATACACATTTTGATTTTCAGCGAGATTATGACGTCTATATCGACGCATTATTTGGTATAGGACTCAATCGTGAACTTTCTAGCGAATGGCAAGCCATTATTCAACGATTGAATGCATGCATGGGACTCAAAATTGCGATTGATATTCCAAGCGGTTTACATGCCAATACAGGGCAGCCTTTACCCATTGCATTTCAAGCCGATTATACCTTTACGGCATTGGGTCTAAAAGCAGGGCTATTTACAGGTCAAGCGAAGGAATATGCAGGTGAAGTTTCGGTGATAGCATGCATACCGACTGATGCAGAGCTAGCGCCACTTGCGTATTTGTCGCCACAGAAAATCACTTTACCTGCACGTCAAGCTTTTGGTCATAAAGGCAGTTATGGCCATGTTTTGGTTGTTGGTGGCCATGCTGAAATGGGCGGGGCGGTGATTATGGCTGCTGAGGCTGCATTCCATGCAGGTGCAGGTAAGGTTACGGTTGTTTGTGATGCACGACATCACACCGCTATTTTGGCGCGAGCACCGAATATTATGCTACGCGATATCAATGCATTAACTACAGAAGCGATTCGGCAACTGATCGATCAAGTCGATGCGATTAGCTTTGGCATGGGGCTTGGTCGTGACGATTGGGCACAACAGCAGTTTCAGTCATGGTTTCCATTGATTCAGCAGTCAACCTTGGAAATTGTTTTGGATGCAGATGCCTTATGGTTTCTAGCTGAAGCACCTAAAAATTTGAATGCACGAACCTATGCAACGCCACATCCGGGTGAAGCTGCGAAATTACTGGGTATTACTACTGCTGAAGTTGAAGCAGATCGTTTACAAGCAATTCAGTATTTAAAAGAAAAATTTCAAGGTCAATGGGTGCTTAAAGGCGCAGGCAGCTTGATACTCGAAGATCAACTTTGGATTTGCACCGCAGGTAATGCAGGAATGGGTACAGGCGGTATGGGAGATGTGCTTGCAGGGATGATTGCAAGTTTAAAAGCACAATTCCATCAGCAAATTCATCTGCATGAAATCGTAAGTCTGCATGCTTTAGCAGGTGATGTATTGGCGCAGTCGGGGATGCGTGGTTTGCAAGCGCAGGATATGGCCCAAGCGGTTTATCATGTGGTCAATCATTCAGGAGTTGAAGACTAAAATGCATGCGGTTAAATTGCGAATTCAAGGTAAAGTTCAGGGTGTTGGTTATCGTCGTTGGTTTGAACAGCAAGCGCTTGCACTTGGTTTAAATGGCTATGTGAAAAATCTAGCGACGGGCGAAGTTGAAGCGCTGATTATTGGAACTGAAGATGCCATTCATAAAATACTGAAACACAGTCTGGTGGGGCCTTTACGAGCAGACGTGACTAAAATCGATCAGCAAGAAATTCCAATGCATGAATTAGACTATAGCGGTTTTAAAATGATTCGCTAAATTTGATCACTAGATTGAGTGGGCTTTTGAAAACAGAATGAATTACTGAGCTATATGAATTGACGATTTATTTATCGACGTCGAGTGCTTACACGACTTCGACCACGAGCCATACCGCCTAAGGCATTCAGTACAGCCATTTTACTCATACTACCAGACGCATGCGCATGACAAATTGCGGCAGCCAAAGCATCGGCTGCATCCTGCTGGGGTTTGATGCTTAGGTTCAGAATGCGCATAACCATCATTTGGACTTGTTCTTTATCAGCAGCCCCATAGCCGACCACAGATTGTTTGATTTGACGTGCAGTATATTCAGCGACTTGTAAATCTAAATTGGTTAAAGCGGCAATGGCAGCGCCACGTGCTTGACCTAATTTTAAGGCCGAGTCAGGGTTTTGAGCCATAAATACTTGTTCAACCGCAGCTTCAGTAGGCCCGTGAAACTTTACGATGCGATCAATACCAGCAAAAATACGTTTTAAGCGTTCAGGCATTTCTGTCGTTTCGGTACGAATGGTGCCAGCATCGACAAAACGTAGTTTAGAACCATCCTTTTCGATGATGCCGTAACCAGTTAAGCGCGACCCAGGGTCAATACCGATAATTAATGACATGTTTGCCTATTTGCCCTTTAAAAATAAAAATATGCCCATATTGTTACATAAGCGTGTCAAAAAAGCTTGATAGTGATTGAGCAGTTGAACGCAACACCTTAAATTAATTTACTTAGATTTGTTTAATTTTCATGAAATTATTTCTTCTGATTTTAGCAGGCTTGATCCTGGAAGTGTTTGTCTGGATCGGTGTGGGCGACCTCGTCGGCAGCATGTGGTATGTCTTTTTCTGGTTCGTGGCGGCCTTCTTTATAGGGATGAATATTATCCGTAAATATTCATCAGGTCTGATGCCTCAAATGCAGCAAATGCAAGCAGGTCAAATGAGTAATGATCCAGCTTTAACTGGAAATTTACCAAAAATTTTGGCTGGTTTCTTATTGCTGTTACCGGGTCTAATCTCAGATATTATGGCATTACTTATTTTGATTCCACCTGTACAAAATGCCATGAAAGCAGTCATGATGAAAACAATGATGAAGCGTCAGCAAGCCATGATGGAAAAAATGATGGGTGGCATGATGGGCGATATGGGAGGCATGGGCGGTGCTCAAGGTCAGAACCCATTTGCAGATATGATGCGTCAAATGCAAGATATGCAAAATCAGCAATCAGGTCGTGATTCATCCGTTATTGATGGTGAAGCTCGTGAAGTGACGCCAGATGCGAAACAAATTGAACTGAAAGATGTCAATAAAAAATAATTAACTCAGTATGAAAGGCCGAATGTGTATTCGGCTTTTTTTTGCGTAAATTTTGATACGGCCTAAAAATAAACCTTGTGTTGCCAACAAAAAAATTGAACAGGCGATATAATCTTCACGTTTTAATTCAAATGAATCAGCTTGCATGTCACTGTTATTCACCATCTGCGCGCTACATTTTGTTGCGCAGTTGAGTCCAGGTCCAGACGTATTATTAATTGCTAAAAGTGCTGCATCAACAACCCGTGCAAATACCTTAAAAATTATTGCGGGGATATCTGTCGGGATTGTGGTATGGGTCGTTTTAACCTTATTGGGCTTTACGGTTCTGGTTGAGCAATTTCCATGGATACAACAAGTTTTAATGGCTGTTGGTGGATTTTTCTTGGCGAAAATGGGTTGGGCGATGTTTAGTGGTGGGCTTAAAAGTTTAAATCAAACAGCCAATTTAGAAGATGGGCAGGCCTTAAGTCAGCAGAAAACTGAAAATTATTTTTTATTAGGTTTATTTACAAATTTAGCCAATCCGAAAACACTGATCTATTTTAGTAGTGTGTTCTCACTGGCGTTGAGTTCATCAGCCAGTAGTAACCTAAAAGCACAGCTAGCTGTCATCATTCCGATTCAAACTTTTATTGTGTTTAGTTTGTTTATGATGATTATGTCTTTGCCTAAAATTAAAGCACTCTACCAACGGTCAGGTAGTTATATTGATGTGGTTTCAGGGGCGTTATTTTTAATTTTTGCAATTTGGCTGTGGTTCGACGCAATTAGAATGTTCAATCTATAAGGGCAGTGAATATATTGCTGTCAGCAAAGCGAAAGCCAAGTATTAGAACTTGGCTTTTTTTATGTGCCAATTTTATTGCTCTGGATTGGTTTGATCTTGGTCTTTGGATGGTGCTGTATTTGATGGATCTTGTGCAACATCGGTGGTTTCAGCATGATCACGATAGCGGTTTGGCTTGAGGGTGGTTTCGGTATTTTCAGAGCCCTTGTATAATCTGCTACGATTGGCGCGTTCACGTAAACCGCCTTTTTTAATTAACTGCACCATCGTCTAGAACCTCATTGCTATTGCCATAGTTTAAAGAATTTTCCTCGTGAAGATAAGTGAGCAGGGCGATGCTAGCGCATAAAAAAGCCTGAAATCATTCAGGCTTTCATCATTTTAATTTCTCGCTTTGAATGACTTTAAAGCAACTGGATAATAGTGCTTAGATTTAGCTTGGCTAAATTTCACACATTGCCAGCCTGTTCATACGGCTGTATTTGGCTGTTGTAAAAAAGCTTAATTTTTACCATCCTGCTTGAGTACTTCAAAGATGTTGAGTTGGGTTGTCGCTTCAGTATCGTGCTGTTGCAAATACACTTGAATACTCTTAAATAGAATGGCAACAGCCAAACAACTGAGTATGCAAAATATCCAAAAGCCATATGGGCTACGGATATTATGCGAGCCACATTCGGAACATTCTTTATCGCTTGAAGCCAATACTTTATTGCAACAAGCACAGTGATATTGATAGTGCATTGCTTTTCTCCATTTAGTCCAATTTGACCAACATTCTTGTTGTTATTGTCAACCATCAATCCGTGATGATTGTTTTATCTTAATGTGCAAATAAGCTGCTGTACAAGTTTTAAACGGTTTGTTTTGCTCATTATTGTGTAAGTGAAAAGCGTCAGAGAGTTAAATATTTGTTTTATTAATAATTTATAAATGAAACAAGACATGAATTTTCAGACATAAAAAAAGCCAGTTCGAAAACTGGCTTTTGCTGTTCTGTCTAAATTGAATTATTGACCAGAGCGGATGATGTAATCAAAAGCAGATAATGATGCTTTCGCGCCTTCACCTGTTGCAATGATGATTTGTTTGTACGGTACTGTTGTACAGTCACCGGCAGCAAATACACCTTTTACATTGGTTTCGTTACGCTCGTTAATTACGATCTCACCACGGTTTGAAAGTTCAACTGCTGTTTCTTTTAAGAAATCAGTGTTTGGTAACAAACCGATTTGTACAAAGATACCAGCCAATTCAATCGTTTTGATTTCATCAGTTGCACGGTCTTTGTAGTTCAATGCAGTCACTTGTGAACCATCACCGACCACTTCTGTAGACAATGCATTCATGATCACAGTGGTATTCGGTAAGCTGTTTAACTTGTCTTGAAGGACTTGGTCAGCACGAAGCTTAGTATCAAACTCAACTAGCGTTACATGTTCCACAATACCTGCAAGGTCAATCGCCGCTTCGACACCTGAG
Source organism: Acinetobacter sp. YH12076 (assembly GCF_013419525.1). Lineage (NCBI taxonomy): Bacteria > Pseudomonadati > Pseudomonadota > Gammaproteobacteria > Moraxellales > Moraxellaceae > Acinetobacter > Acinetobacter sp. YH12076. Next base: position 25,763 of record NZ_VOZY01000008.1, read on the forward strand.
TTACCACCACCGATCACTGCAACACGTTTACCTTTAAACAATGGACCGTCACAGTGTGGACAGTATGCAACACCACGAGTACGGTATTCTTGTTCACCCGGAACGCTCATTTCTCTCCAGCGTGCACCTGTTGAAAGAATCACTGTTTTAGATTCAAGTTTTGCACCATTCTCTAAAGTCACTTCAACCAAGCCATTGGCTGTTTCATCTGCACCTTTGATGTCAGATACACGTTGCAAGTTCATGATGTCCACACCGTACTCACGTACATGTGCTTCCATTTCAGCAGCAAACTTAGGACCTTGAGTCTTTTGAATCGACGTGAAGTTTTCGATGTCCATGGTATCCATGACCTGACCGCCCATGCGTTCAGCTACGATACCGGTTTTGATACCTTTACGTGCAGCATAGATTGCAGAAGTATTACCTGCAGGGCCACCACCAATCACAAGGACATCAAATGCTTCTTTGGCATTTAGCTTTTCAGCATCTTTTGCAGCAGAGTTGATGTCTAATTTAGCAATGATTTCTTCCAAAGTCATACGACCTTGACCGATGTGGTTGCCGTCTTGGAATACCATTGGTACAGCCATGATTTTGCGTTCTTCCACTTCGTCTTGGAAGAATGCACCATCAATCATGGTTGCAGTTGTACCCGGGTTGTAAATTGCGATCAAGTTAAGTGCTTGAACCACGTCAGGACAGTTATGGCAGCTTAAAGATACAAACACATCAAAGTCAGTTTTAAGACCTAGACCTTTGATAGTGTTCAGTACTTCGTCAGAAACTTTCGGTGCATAACCTGAAGTTTGTAGCAAAGCTAGAATCAAAGATGTGAATTCGTGGCCCATCGGCAAACCTGCGAAGAATACACGTGGTGTTTCACCTGCTTTTGCAATACCAAAGCTTGGCGCACGGCTGTTGTTACCGTCAAAACGTGCAGTCACTAAATCAGATAAAGCAGCAACTTCAGTTACCAATTCTTTAATTTTGTCTGATTTGTCCGTGCCGTTTAAAGTCGCGACGATTTCAATCGGGCCTTCAAGGCGTTCAAGTAAGGTTTTTAATTGAGCAGAAGTATTTTGATCTAACATTGCTAACGTCTCCAGAGGAGTAAATTTATTTGATGAGAGAATGATAGAACAAACCATTAAATAGGTGAAACGGTTTGTTTTTATAAAATTAATCGGTTTTACAAATCAAGTGATTAAATTTCTTTCTAAATCATAAGAATATACCGATGTGAATCCAGTCAATATTGGGCCATTATCGAGAAATGCAAGTTAAATAGTGGAAAAATAAACGAATTCATCGCGCTTTAAGCAAGACAATGCTAGAGTCAACGCTATTGTATTGAGAACATTTTAGGGAAATGGCATGCAGGTTAAGCAAGGGATTTATCAGCATTATAAAGGTCAGTTGTATCAAGTTTTTCATGTTGCAACACATAGTGAAACGCGTGAAAAAGTTGTAGTCTATCAGTGCTTGTATGACGATTATTCCATGTGGGTCAGACCCTTAGAGATGTTTATGGAAACCGTTGAAATTGATGGTGAAGTAATTCCACGTTTTAAGCTGATCCAAGAAACCCACTAAGTAGATATTTAGTACTTCAATTTATAAATATGAAAGAAATAACAAAAGGACAGAATCATGAGCATGGATGCAAATTTTAAAAACTATATGCAACAACTCTATGCAGACTTTAGTGCTCACGATGCTGCGCAAAATAACCGACTTGCGCGTTACCGAAATATTGAGCCTGAGTCTGCACTGTTTTTGGCTATGCAAATTCGCTTAAAACAAGCCAAACAGATCTTGGAAATTGGAACATCTACAGGCTATTCCACGCTGTGGTTGGTAGATGCTGCCCAGTCTACACAAGGGCGAGTCGAAACCATTGAAATTGATGCAGCGCGTATTGAGCAAGCTAAACAACATGCGGAAAATTTAGCTTTATCCGAATACATTGAATTTCATCATGGCGATGCGCTGCATTTTTTACAGCAGTTAAATCAGCGTTATGACTTCATTTTATTGGATGCAGAACGTGATGCGTATATCGCGTATTGGCCATATTTAGCTGAATTGATACAAGTTCAAAGTGGCGTGTTAATCGTGGATAATGTGCTGTCACATGCCAATGAGGTCGCTGAATTTATCCAACGTGTTGAAACGGATGATCGTTTTATCAGTACAACATTAAATGTAGGTGCAGGGCTCTTTATAGTGACTTGGCGTAACTAAAAATCAGGGCATTCAGCCCTGATTTCATCGAAAATATTTTTAATTAATAAAAATACTGTTGCTATAGCGCTAAGTGTAGCAGTTTAGCCCTGTAAGCTTACTCGTGAAAAATGTAGATCATATTCTAAATATTTGTGGACAAATGCCGTTTTATCACTACATCGAAGTAAATTATCATAAATAAAAGGTGAAACTGGATAAAAGAGATCCCCAGAACCATTTGCATAAAATATTTTTAAGTAACGTGAAGAAGAACTGTATTTCCAAGAAGTTACAACAGTTGTTGTCATAAGCCACCCCCTTATTGCGTTGTTATAGTCATACTGCAGTTAAAGGTTTTATCTCATTTGAAATTAAGACAAATTTAGGGCGTGGAGTATTGCAGAATTGTTAAAAAATAATGTTTTATCTCACATTTTTTTCATTTCTTTATCAACTAATTTGATAAAAAAATGCCAGTTCAAATAAATGCCATAAGTGTAATTCTCCCATATTAGTGTAAGGAGAGTTAAAAACTACGGCATTGTTCTGATTTATTGCCTTTGACTTGGTTGTTGCTGCCATTAATTGAAAAAGCATTTTCAAGACAAATCAAATTACCTGCGATTTCATTATTATTTAGAACAATATTGCCATTATTTTTCTTTAATTTGAGGTCGCCTGAAATTTGGTTATTGAGGAGTTGGATGTTTTTCCCAGTTGTAAAATCGACATTGCCACTGATATTGTTATGATTGGCAATGATCTTGGTAAAATTTTTATTCGATTCAATATTGCCTTTGATGTGGTTGTCATGCAGTTCAACACTTGCACCATTTTCTAAAATAACATTGCCATGAACAATTAAACCTTCAAGCTGACAATTTTTTTTGACTTTAATATCTTCACGAATACTTTGGTTTTTAATTTCACCTTCGCAGTTCACGGCAGCAAAAGTTGTAAACGAACATAAAATTAAACTGATCGAGACGAAATATTTTTTCATGGGCTTACATCTTCCTGAAATAAGCAATTGACCTAAAATTCATGTTAAAAATACTGAAATACTGGCAAAGATGTAAGCCTAGACAATCGGGTTTGCGGCGCATTTTTATTATATTTGTGTAAGCTCTAACTTGATGAATATCTACAGATATGTAGAAAGTGCTAGTACGTTAAAGTTGTATGAATAAAGTGTGAACTGCGTAGGGTGTATAGAGGTATATACTCGCAGATAATAGGCATAAAAAACCACGCTAAAAGCGTGGTTTTTGAATCAGTTCAATCTAATACAGATTAGATTTTACCAACTAGGTCGATTGAAGGAGCAAGAGTTGCGTCGCCTTCTTTCCATTTAGCTGGGCAAACTTCGCCTGGGTGAGCGTGTACGTATTGAGCTGCTTTAACTTTACGAAGAAGTTCTTGAGCATCACGACCGATACCACCAGCGTTGATTTCAACGATTTGGATTTTACCTTCTGGATCGATAACGAAAGTACCACGATCAGCAAGACCGTCAGCTTCGATTAATACGTCAAAGTTTTTAGCAAGAGTCCAGTTCGCATCACCAACCATTACGTATTGGATTTTTTTGATTTCTTCTGAAGAATCGTGCCAAGCTTTGTGAGTGAAATGAGTGTCAGTAGAAACTGAGTAGATTTCAACACCTAGTTTTTGGAATTCTGCATAGTTGTCAGCAAGGTCACCAAGTTCAGTTGGGCAAACGAAAGTGAAGTCAGCTGGGTAGAAGAATACAACAGACCATTTACCTTTAAGATCAGCTTCAGTTACTTCGATGAATTGACCATTTTGGAATGCTTGTGCTTTAAACGGTTTAACTTCAGTATTAATTAAGCTCATCATTGTCTCCATGATTGAGGTTTGTTTTTGATTTCCAATAGGGTACAGAAATTTTTCTTATTGCTGAAATAGTATTTTTACATAACTAATATCGGAAAATCCGAATTAGTACACTCCAGAACTATTTCAGCAATAACGATTATTTATCATTATTTCATTCGATATAAGCCATATCAATGCCATATAAAGTTGAAAGTAAAATGACAAAATCATCTTTTCAAAGTCTGTAACCAACATGATGCTTGTGGCATAAGATTTCAAGGGTGATCTCTAAAAAAGTTATAAAAAATATTTCAAATTATAGAATTTGTTCATATAAGATGGCATGAACATAAAATGACTCCAGATTTGATCAGGTGCTTAGTCAATTTTTTCGTATCATTGCCATTCTCAGTCTTGCACGTGCATCACTATGTATTCTTAAAGTTGAAGACACAGGTACAAATTTATGTATCTATGAATACTTGCAACCTCAAAAAGCGACCTATTTTAATGAACTATTAGGAACTTCATCAGATGATCCTACGCTATTGAGTACCATGGGAATCGTTGGAATCTTCTTTTTTTTCCCACTGTTGCTATCATTTAGACGTGCTTGGTATGTGGTTATATTATGGCTATATGCGATTTTTCAATTCATCATCATTTTAATGATAGAAACTGCTTCAATTTCAAAAATTATCTATGACAGTATTGTTTATTGTCATAATGGTTGGTTGTTCGCATGGGTGATCGGGCAGAGCATATTTATTGTTTTTAGTTTCGTTTACATTTTCTATGGCACTGAAACTAATGTATAAAGCTTTCAAATGGATTGGCTTGAGTTGCCTATTCTAGTCAGCATGTGGCTTTATTATTCTGTACTGGATGAATCAAGAATGTGCTTTCATTTCAAGGTGCTAGCCCGAATCAAATTAATTATTTTGCTGAAATGAATGGTTCTTCATCGGATGAACCTCTTTTATTTATTTTTATTGGGTAGATTTGCATTTTATTTTCAATTTTTTTGTGCTTAGCAAAATCTGTTCATCATTTCTTGATCTTCACTTTCACTTTATTGATGTTATATTCTATACAGTGTCATTTTATCAGCCATTACATGGCAGTATTGAAGCATGTGGCAATTATTGGTTATTGGCCGCAATTTTAGTTTTTTATCATTTTATTCTGTTCGGCTTTACCTATTGGTTTCAGGCACGCAAAAAATAGATTCATCTTTCACTATTTTTACATACAGCGTAAAATATTCGGTTCTATTTTTAATTATTAGGATAATGCATCTGTGCCAAGTCAGTTAAATGTCGATCAATTGGTCATGGTTCGTGATCGCCATCGCTTAAGTCGGCTGAAAAAAGGCAAAGAAGCCAATCCTGAAAAATTTCAAGATTTGTTTGAAAAGTCGAATGCGAAAGTGCGCGAACGGATTGCCCGCATTCCCAATATTAAATTAAATCAAGACTTACCTGTTACGCAGTATGCGGACAAACTAATTGAAGCGATTCAAAAGCATCAAGTGATTATTGTGGCAGGTGAAACCGGTTCGGGTAAAACCACGCAGTTACCGCAAATTGCCATGCTTGCAGGTCGTGGTTTAACGGGTTTGATTGGTCATACTCAACCCCGTCGACTAGCCGCGCGTAGTGTTTCGCAACGTATTGCAGAAGAAGTGGGCGAAAAGCTAGGGGAGTCGATCTCCTTTAAAGTTCGTTTCAATGAACAAGGTTCACAAGATTCCATCGTTCGGTTAATGACCGATGGTATTTTATTGGCTGAACTGGCTAATGACCGATTCTTAAATAAATATGACACGATTATTATCGATGAAGCGCATGAGCGTTCGCTAAATATTGACTTCATCATGGGCTATCTCAAACAGCTCTTGCCTCGTCGTAAAGATCTCAAAGTCATTATTACTTCAGCAACTTTAGACGTAAATCGATTCTCGAATTACTTTAATGGGGCACCTATTTTTGAAGTCGAAGGTCGAAGCTTTCCGGTAGAACTCCGTTATCGTCCGATTTCAGAGCTGAGTATTGTTGGCAGTGATGACGATGAATTTGACGATTTTGAAGAAAATTTACCCCGTGCCGTAGTGTCGGCAGTAGAAGAATGTTTTCAAGATGCGCAGGAAAAAGGTCATCCTGAACATGCCGACATTTTGATTTTTGCCAGCACTGAACAAGAAATTCGTGAGTTACAGGAAACACTGCAAAAGTTTGGGCCACGACATACCGAAGTTTTACCCTTATATGCTCGATTGGCTTTGGCAGAACAGCAAAAGATCTTTAATCCATCAGGCGGTGGGCGACGTATTATTATTGCCACCAACGTGGCGGAAACGGCTTTAACTGTACCGAATATTCGCTATGTAATTGATAGTGGCTTTGCACGGATATCCCGTTATAACTATCGCTCACGTGTACAGCGTTTACCAATTGAGGCTGTATCACAGGCGGCAGCAAATCAGCGCAAAGGTCGTTGTGGTCGTATTGCACCGGGTGTGTGTATTCGACTGTATTCAGAAGAAGACTTTATGAGTCGTCCTGAATTTACCGAACCGGAGATTAAACGAACCAACTTGGCCTCGGTTATTTTGCAAATGCAAAGTTTGGGCTTTGGTGAATTAGAAGACTTTGATTTTATTGAGCCGCCAGATCATCGTTTGGTGAATGATGGTCGTAAGCTGTTAATTGAATTAGGTGCTTTAAAAGAAAAATCGGCGTATGCACCGCAAGTTGCTTCAGATAGCCAAGCAAAACAAGGCACAAAACATGCGAATAATAAAAATGGTGCTTTAACCAAAATTGGTCAGCAAATGGCGAAAATGCCAATCGACCCGCGTCTTGCACGGATGATTTTGGGTGGAGCGCATTTTGGCGTATTAAATGAAGTCTTGATTATTGTCGCTGCTTTAGCGGTACAAGATCCACGTGAACGTCCTGCGGATAAACAAATGCAGGCCGATCAGAAACATGCTTTGTTTCGTGAAGCTGACTCGGATTTCTTGTTCTATATCAAATTATGGGAAGCTTTGGTTGCCAACCGTGACATGAGTGAAAATAAGCGTCGTACATTTGCACGCAACCATTTCCTGAGTTGGTTACGCCTCCGTGAGTGGAAAAAAACCCATGAGCAATTGGTGGATTTGGCTCAGGGCTTAAAACTGTCCTTTAATGAAAAGAAAGCCAATTATGAAAATCTGCACCGTGCGCTATTAACGGGTTTACTTTCATTTATTGCCAACAAAACCGATGAACGTAATGTGTTCATGGCAGTGCGTCAGCAAAAGGCACGTATTTTCCCTGCATCAACCTTGCATAAAACCAATACACCTTGGGTCATGGCTTTTGAGATGGTTGAAACCTCTCAGGTATATCTTCGAACGTTGGCGAAAATTGAACCTGAATGGATTTTATTGGCTGCAGGCGATTTATTGAAGCATCATTATTTTGAACCCCATTGGTCAAAAAAATCTGGTGTGGTGAATGCTTATGATCAAATTTCTTTGTTTGGTTTAATTATTGAGCCACGCCGTCAGATTAATTATGAAAAAGTAGATCATCCTGCGGCGCATGAAATTTTCCTACGCGATGCGTTGACGACGGGGCATTTGGGTATTACGCCACCATTCTTAAAACACAATTTATTAAAACTCGAAGAAGTTGAGCGCGTTGAAGATAAACTGCGTCGTCGTGATTTGGTGGTGGATGAAGAAACCATCTACCAATTTTATGCTGCAAAAGTGCCTGAAGAGGTGGCAAGTCGTCGTAGTTTTGAAGACTGGCGTGCAACTGTAGAACCGAAAAATCCACGGCATTTATTTATCGATGATGATGCGCTTTGGATGAATGACCGTCCAACGACCCAGCAATTTCCAGACTACCTACGAAATGGTGAACTGCGTTTGGCTGCAAGTTATCGTTTTGACCCAAGTCATGATGAAGATGGTGCAACGGTCAAAATTCCAGTTCAAGCTTTGCCGCAAGTGGATGAAAATATTTGGTCATGGGGTATACCTGGTTGGCGACAAGACCTGATTGAAGCTTTACTTAAAGCACTGCCTAAGGATAAACGCCGTCACTTGGTGCCAATACCTGATACAGCGCGTAAATTAATGGATCGTGTCGATGCCGTGCATTTGCGCGAGCATATTTTTAGTTTCTTGGCGTTCCAACTGCGTGGTGAGCAAATCACAGACAAAGACTTTTCTTGGGAACGTGTTGAGCAATATCTGCTGCCTTTAATCAAAGTCATTGATGAAAAAGGCCGTGTGATTGAGCAAGGTCGTGATCTAGACGAACTCAAAGCACGCTGTCGTACGGAAACTCATAGCCCAGTCAAACAGTTAAAAGGTGAGTTTAAAACCTTCCCTGATAATTTTGTGTTCGAAGCATCACAAAAAGTCACGGGTGTGGTGGTGAAACAATACCAAGCGCTTGTTCCAATCAAAGGCTTTGCAGAGTTGGATGCCAAAGACGAATCTGGTGTGGTGATTCAGACCTTCAATGACCAATTTGAAGCAGTCAAACAACACCGCGAAGGGATCATTCGTTTGGTTCATATGCAGTTGGGTGACTTAGTTCGTCAGTTGAAAAAACAGATTTCTAAACCCTTGGCATTGGCTTATTCACCGCTAGGTGACAAAGCCAAACTAGAGCAAATGTTAGTTTATGCCACACTTCAGCTTGCAATAAATGAGCTACCTGTCAATGTGCAGGAGTACCAAAACCTGATTTTAAATGTAAAGAAATCTTTCTTAACCCATGGGCAACAAGCATTAGCCGTTTTAACTGAAACCTATATTCAATGGCAGGATATACGTCGGAAATTGTTGGTTTTAGATGATTCTGTGTTTGGAAAGAACATTGATGACATTGAAGATCAACTCGATTTGATGCAACTTTCAGATTTCGTTTATGGCAAAACTTCCGATGTGTGGCTCGAATTTCCAAGATATTTGAAGGCATTAGTCTTGCGTTTAGACCGCTTGCCAAATAACCTACAAAGGGACAATTCTGCCATTGATCAAGTTGACCCATGGATGGAAAAATTATTTAAGTTTAAAAATGACACTCGCCTTAAAGAATTGTATTTCATGGTTGAGGAGTTACGCATCTCTATTTTCTCTCAACCAATGAAGACCAAGATGCCAATTTCTCCATCCCGCTTGCAAAAAGTATGGGATAAGCTCGGAATCAGTTAAGATATAGGTAATTTCTAAAAGGAGTTTTACATGGGCATCCGCATTACGGGTACAGGTCTTTATCATCCAGAAGACGTAATTACTAACGAAGAGTTAGTTGAAGCTTTAAATGCTTATGTGGAACAGTACAACAGTGATAATGCTGAAAAAATTGAAGCCGGTGAGCTAGAAGCGCGCCGTGGTTCAAGTGCAGAATTTATCGAAAAAGCATCTGGCGTAAAAGCACGTTATGTTGCTGAAAAAAGCGGTATTTTAGATCCAAAACGTTTACGTCCAGTATTGCATGAACGTTCAAATGATGAATTGTCTATTCAAGCGGAATGGGGCGTAGCTGCTGCAAAGCAAGCGATGGAAAATGCGGGTGTGACTGCTGAAGACATCGATGTTGTGATCTTGTCATGCTCTAACATTCAACGTGCATATCCAGCCGTTTCAATTGAAATTCAAACTGCGTTGGGTATTCAGGGTTATGCCTATGACATGAACGTTGCATGTTCAGCTGCAACTTTTGGTATCAAGCAAGCCTATGACGCGATCAAATCAGGCGCTCGTCGCGTGTTATTGGTAAACGTTGAGATCACATCTGGTCACACAGATTTCCGTATGCGTGACTGTCACTTCATCTTTGGTGACGTTGCAACGGCTTCGATCATTGAAGAAACTGAAACCAAAGCTGGTTTTGAAGTGTTGGATATTGACCTGTTTACTCAGTTCTCAAACAACATTCGTAACAACTTCGGTTACTTAAATATGAGTGAAGTCGATGCTGACATCGACAACAACCGTTTCCGTCAAGACGGTCGTAAAGTATTTAAAGAAGTGTGTCCATTAGTGGCGAAAATGATCACTAAGCAATTGGATGACAATAAAATTGCGGCAACAGATGTAAAACGCTTCTGGTTACACCAAGCAAATGCCAGCATGAATGAATTGATTCTGAAACTGGTTGTGGGTAAAGAACATGCTCAGCCAGACCTTGTTCCAATCATTCTTGATGAATTTGCCAATACTTCATCAGCAGGTGTCATTATTGCATTGCACCGTACTGCGAATGAAGTAAACCATGGCGAATATGGCGTACTTTGCTCATTTGGTGCAGGCTACTCAGTAGGTTCTGTACTTGTTCAAAAACATGATGCTGCCTAAGGTCAGCACATTTGCAGGTTGAACATGATGCAAAATGGATAAAGCGTTTAAGCGCTTTATCCCGCATGTATTTCACGCCGACCTTTTTTGGCGCTGAATATATTGATGCATCAAAACCTGCAATGTATGTAGGGAATCATACAATTTACGGTGTACTCGATTCACCGTTGATTATTGATTATCTCTACAATGAACATAAAGTGGCTGTGGTCAGTATCGCTGATCATAGCCATTTTTATTTGCCCGGTTGGCGTGGCATAGTCAAAAAGTTCGGTGCAGTCCAAGGCATTCAGGACTATGTCAGAACAGTGATGCAACAAGGTTATTCCATTTTAGTTTTTCCCGGTGGTGGTCGAGAGGTTTTGAAGCGAAAAGGGGAAGCCTATCAACTGATTTGGAAGCAACGTTATGGCTTTTTAAAACTGGCGCAAGAATTTAATTATGATATCGTGCCTTTTGCCGCTTTAGGTGGAGATGAAGTCTTTGAACTGGGTTTTGATGCCAGTGTGATTGTTGAACATCGTTGGTTTAAACAACTATTAAAAATACAAAAAATCGATAAATTATTACGTCATGGTGATGTGATTCCGTCTTTACCCAAACGTATTATCCCCAAGCGCATTCCATTCTATTTTCAATTTTTACCCCGTCAAAGTTTGAGTCATATTCAGAGTGTGGAGGATTTAAAGCTCTATCGAGAGGCACTACAACAAGATATTTACAATGCGATAGAACAGCTCAAAAGAATCCGTGCAGAACAACATTCTACAAATCAATAATAGTGACTACTCTTCAACTTCATCCATTTTTATTCGTCACAGCTCAAAATCATGGTGAATTTTGTCACAACAATAGCTTTTAGATTTTTTATTGAACGCCTTTGTATTGACCTTTTGTACTGCTATTTGGCTGATTAATGGCAGTAGTCGGAGTATTAAACTTTGACTATAGTGAAGGTTGAAAAATAATCAACGATCGTTAGGGCGGAAGATGGAAAAGAAAAGCTTGACCCCGCAGCTTGAGCATATTGCTCGGCAACTTATTCGAATATCTCCAAGTTTAAAGCAGTTGTATCAAGAGCAAATGGAACTTGCTACAGCACTCAATTCACAAAATATCTTTAAAATTGAACAAGAGCAGCACCGCATTCAACTGTGTAATGGGCTGTGGACCTTACAGCTACAAAGCCGTGAATCGATTGGCTATCAGTTTCCTAGAAGTCCATTTAGACCCATCAAAATTGCTGAATTGCATTCGACAGTGCCATGTATTGAGGCAATAGAAGATTTCTTATTTCATGAATTATATTTTTTTACTGGGGACTTAAAGCCGCAACATTCACTCTTGCTCAGAGAAAAAGCACAGCAATTTAGACAATTGATCTTACAGTCGATTTTTCAACATCTAAATGGGCCAGCGCGTGTTCAACAGTTTTTAGCACAGATGACAGCAGTTGAAGTGCAAATTTTTGATCAGTTGATGCAAGAGCAGCAGATTTATCAGACACCGCTATTACAAACCTATATCGAATGCCAAATCTGTCTACCCCATTGGTTGATGCAAAAGATTGAGCGGATGTTTGCGCTCAATTCACTTACAGAAGCTGAAATATTGCCGATACAGCTCTTGATGGATAGTTTGGACGAGATTTGTTTTGCTACAGCACAATTTTTAGATCCAACGATTTACCGGATCATGAGTTTGAGTTATGAAGATCGGTTCAATTTACAAGAATTAAATGAACATATAGAAGATATTATTTTGTTGCTCGACCATGCATATGAGCGTCCCAATTTGTTGGGTTTTATTCGTTTGATGCATCGGGATGTTTGGGCAGAGCAGGACATATTAAGCCATAGTAATTTTGTGCAAGCCACAGCAATTTGGCAAAAAAAATGTGGAAAACTCCCTTTACTTGATAACAACCGTGCAGTGCGATGGATGTTCAAGCAGTCAGTCGAAGTATTGGATTGGCTGAGTCGTAATTTTCAACACAGTAATGTACGAGTGGCTGTGACGGCATTAAGTTTTGTCGATACGCAGCATATTCATCCCGCATTGATTCTTGCGACCTTACAACATTTTCAATTTGTTGCAGCGCGCTTATTTATTCAAAATTGCCATACGATTGCGCATGAACATGATTGGTTTAATCATGAAAAAAATCTGCAGTTTGTTTTACAGCGAAAATATCAGCAGCATGATGACCATCGTGTAGTGATCAGCCCATCGATTTTGTATTTAGATGAGTGGTTGATCTTAATGCGACAGGTATTAGGCGCGGAGGATCAGGCCATAAAAAAAGTCTATCTACCTTTGAGCCGTATTATGCAGGCCTATCTGCAGCATTTATTACGTTGTACGCAGCATTTACCGCAGGCTTTGATGGATTTTATTCGTCCAGAAACCCAAGAAAATCGCCAATTTTTAAGTGTTTTACGACAACATAAAATTCAACTGCAGGATTTTCGAATTTTATTTTATTTAAAGCATGCCAATTTAAGAGTATCTGTATTTGATGCATATGTGCGTGACTATGTTAGTGCGACTTATTCTACAGGTCATACAGTCCCAAAAAATATTACGTGGAATGGGGTCTTTCATCAGGCGGTGCATTGGCATGCTAAGCAACAAAAGCAAGAAATGTTAACTCAATTAAAGCGTAAATTTGAGACAACAGTCTGGCAGCCATTTACAACAGAAGACAAAATATATTTTCAAGATTGGGTCTTTGAAGAATTAAAAACCATCGATCGAATTATTGATGAATCTATTCACTTTAAACATTGTTTGGCATCAAGTTATAGCGCCAGTATCATTGCAAGACTATATGTAGCTTTTCATATGTACCATCCCATTTTGCATGTATCGATGACTTTGGGCTGTCATGTGCAAAACCACATTTTGGTTTTTGATCAACTTGAGTATTCAAATAATACCCAAGCAGAAATAGAAAAAGTAAATATCGCCAAAGAATTTTTAAATAGGTTCAATAGCTTAAAGTAAGATTGGCGAAATACGGATTTAGTAAACTGTGTTGTGCGCTTAACTTTTGAGTCAAAAATCGTTAGGCTATAGCCGTTCTTTTACGGTATAGGTCTTATGAAACAAGAAACTGCACTCAAGCTGCTCAAAGCAGGCGAAAATGTGTTTTTAACAGGTTCGGCTGGTGCAGGTAAAACTTATACTTTAAATCAGTACATCAATTATCTAAAAGCGCGCAAAGTGCCGGTGGCAATTACGGCTTCTACAGGGATTGCTGCAACCCATATGAATGGCATGACAATTCATACATGGGCAGGGATTGGGATTAAAGATGCGATTTCCGAAGATGAGTTAAAGCGCTTAAAAGAACGTAAATATTTAAAAGAGCATTTGGAAAATGCCCAAGTTTTAATCATCGATGAAATTTCGATGTTGCATGCCAAGCAATTAAACTTGGTGAATAAAGTTTTAAAATTTTTTAAAGACAGTGAAGATGCTTTTGGGGGGATTCAAGTCATTGTTGCAGGTGACTTCTTCCAGTTACCCCCTGTGGGACGCAAAGGTGAATTAAACCGTGACAAGTTTTGCTTTATGTCTGAGGCATGGGTAGAAGCGAAGTTTCGCGTGTGTTATTTGACCGAACAACATCGTCAGGGTAATGACTATCTCAATGATATTCTAAATGCGATTCGTGCTCAGCAAATTACGGGCGATCATTTGCATGCTTTAAGGCAGACAAGTTCACAAAATATAGGTGAAACCTTTACGCGCTTGTATACCCATAATATGGATGTAGATAGTATTAACTATAAACATCTAAATGAAATTGAGCAAGAATCTCGCCAGTTTGATGCCCAATGTGATGGTAATGATAAACTGATCGAAACCTTAAAATCTTCAGTGCGTGCGCCGGAAACTTTGACCTTAAAGAAAAATGCCAAAGTGATGTTTGTAAAAAACAACTTTGACGTGGGCTATATCAATGGCAGCCTCGGTGAAGTGATAGGTTTTGAAGAAGATGATGAATATGGCATCTTGCCTAAAGTAAAACTCACTGATGGCACGACCTTAGTGGTCGAACCTGAAACATGGTCTGTCGATAATGATGATGGTAAAACCATTGCCAGTTTCCAACAAATTCCACTGCGTTTGGCCTGGGCGATCACCATTCACAAATCTCAAGGGATGACCCTTGCGGCGGCTGAAATTAACTTGACCCATACTTTTGAGAAAGGTCAGGGTTATGTGGCATTGTCGCGTTTAAAAACATTAGATGGTTTGCGTTTACTTGGTTTTAATGAACAAGCCTTAGAACTCGACAGTTTGGCCATTAAAGCTGATCGACGCTTTCAGGAACTCTCTGATGAAGCGGAAACCAATTTTGCAGAGGCTGATTTAACAGTACAACATAAAGCCTTTATTCGTCATTGTGGCGGAACACTGAATGAAGTGGAAATCGAGCGCAATGAAAAGAAAATTGCCAAAACTGGTGCGAAACAAAGCTTTGCCACAGCGACTTTAGATCAAACTCGTGAATTGTTTGAGGAAGGTTATGAAATTCAAGATATTGCAGTGGAGCGTGGTTTAACACCAGCCACCATTATTAACCATTTGGCTCGTCTGCAAAAAGAGCAAGGTTTAGATATATCGGTGGCACATCCGGGAGAAGACGTGGTTGAGCAGGTGCGTAAAATTTATAAACGTTTGGCGAAACGACAAGACCCAGCACATTATAACGATGATGGTACTGTTAAGCTGCGCCCAATTGTGGAGTTGACCAGTCCACGCATGGGATATGATCAAGTTCGTTTGGCTTTATTATTTGTGGAATAACACATTCTTTGGATTACCTACATTTAAAGCTAGATTGATCAATCTGGCTTTTTTAATAAGGGCATCGTGTTTATTTTCATCCTTTGCATCTGCTTAAAAACGATGAATTGGTGATTAAAGTTCCAAATAAAACTTTAAATGAATAAAATTTAATAAAATAATGATAAGGTGAGTATAATTCATTAATGCTTTGCGAAAAATATTCGATTGCAAAGTTGCTCCCAAGTTTAGTTGAGAACAATCATGTTGGAATTACGCCATCTCAAAACCTTATTGGCACTCAGAGAACACGGTTCTTTGGTTGCTGCATCTAATGATCTGTGTTTAACGCCTTCTGCACTTTCACACCAGTTGAAAGAACTCGATCATTGGTATGGGGTAGAGGTGGTGAACCGACGCACACGTCCTGTGACCTTTTCGAATGTTGGGCAACGTTTACTACGCCTTGCCGATGACATTTTGCCGCAAGTTCAAATTGCGCAATCGGACATTACACGTATTGTGCATGGTCAAACTGGCCGAATTATTTTTTCTTCAGAATGTCATAGTTGCTTTGACTGGCTGATGCCGTTATTGAATGTCTACCGTCAGCAATACCCCGATGTAGATTTGGACTTTGCATCTGGCTTTGAAGCCAATCCGCATGAACTATTACAAACGGGCGAGTTTGATCTTCTGATTACTGCAGACCCGATCAATTTAAAAGGCGTGGAATATTTCCCAATCTTTGAATATGAATCTCGTTTGGTATTGTCCAATACACATCCATTGGTTCGTGCGACAAATGTGACTGTTCAAGAATTAGCAGAAGAAACGCTGATTACCTATCCGGTTGATAAACATCGTTTAGATATCATGGCAAAATTATTTTTACCGGCCAATATTCAGCCTAAACACGTCCGTACTACAGATTTGACCCAGATGCTGATTCAGTTGGTTGCAAGTGGTCGTGGTATTGCGGCATTACCTGATTGGGTAGTGAATGAATATGAGCAAAAAGGTTGGGTGACCTCTCGACGCTTAAATTGTGTTTCACCTGAAGGTTTAAGACGAACTTTGTACGCCGGCTATCGTACAGAAGAGGCTGAAAAAAGCTACTTTGAAGGCTTCCTAAAACAGTTGGCGAAATTCTCACAAAAACGCAATCAATATTATTCCAACTAAGGAGGATCTATGACTCAGAGTCTTTTTGTATACGGGACATTACGTCTAGGTCAGCCCAATGCACACGTGATGGAACGCATAGGTGGCATGTGGAAGAAAGGTGTGGTTTGGGGTGAATTAGAACATAAAGGCTAGGGTGCGGCTATGGGCAGTCCGGGCATTCGTTTATCGAAGGCAGGTCAAGCCATTGAAGGCTATGTTTTTATCTCTGAAAACTTAGCAGCTCATTGGGCTGCTTTAGATGAATTTGAAGGTACTGAATATCAACGTGTTGCTGTCGATGTACAACTTGAAGGCGGAGAATGGATGCAGAGTGAAATTTATGCCTTGAAATAATATCGTGAGGGAGAGTCGTAAAATACGTGGGCCATCCATACATCATGACTTTCCCCAACCTTCGATATGTGTATCGATGATTCCACTTGCTCTGTTGTTTCCTTGAGTGCATTTTTTTTAAAGAGCAGTATTTAAAAGAGTTGTATCTAAAGTGCTTGAATGCACAGAAATCACTTTAAGATTGCTATACAAGTGGATGAATAATTTTTAGAATTGAGCTGTATCTCACACTGAAACCTGTTTGAGCTCAATCATGCCCAATTCTATAGAACCCTCACCAACTCAACTCATGTCTGTGATTCAAACGCAGACAGCAATTGCCAAACTGGGTTTAGATCTAAATGCAGTGATGACCGTAGTTGCAGAACAGGCGCAGCAGATTACACATGCAAAAGGTGCAGTTGTAGAGTTGGCTGAAGATGGTGATATGGTCTATCGTGCAGTGTCTGGCGGGGCGAGCCATTTACTGGGTCTAAGACTTCATATTGAAAATAGTTTATCGGGTCTATGTATAGCGCAAAAACAAACACTGTATTGCCAAGATTCGGAAACAGATGCACGGGTAGATCGCGTGGCATGTCGACGTGTCGGGTTGCGTTCGATGGCTGTGGTGCCATTGATTCACTGTGATGAAGGTGTTGGTGTTTTAAAGATTTACTCTGACCAAGTCGATGCCTTTCAGGAAGCCGACTTACATATATTGAGTTTGATGTCTGAGTTGATCGCTGCGGCGATGTACCATGCAACACGTTTCGGTGCGACAGAGTTATATAAATTGGCGACTCAAGATAGCTTAACCGGCTTAGCCAATCGGGCTTTGTTTGTCGACTTTTTACGCCAAGGGATAGAAAAAGCTCGCGCGCAGAAAAAAGTGCTAGGTATCTTGATGATTGATATGGATGGTCTGAAGCCGATTAATGATCAGTTTGGACATCGCATTGGGGATGCTGCACTGAAAGAAATTGCACAGCGCATTTTGCGTGAAACACGTCAAGATGACTTGGTTGCACGCTTGGGCGGTGATGAATTTGCTGTGATTTTAACCAATATTGCCAACTTAGAGCGTGCGCAAAAGGCGATGAATCGAATCGCAGAAAGTTGCGGACTGCCATTTGCATTCGAGCAAATGAGCTTGAAAATTGGTGCTAGTATTGGCATGGCTTTATTTCCAGAGGATGCCGAATCCATCGATCAATTGGTCGAAATGGCTGATTTAAAAATGTACGCCAATAAGCGTGAACGGAAACAAGTAAATATTGAATAACTCACTGCCTAAATATCTCACTGCTTAAATAATTCACTCATAGTTATGCAGGTAAATTCGTTCACTACCTTCATATTATCTAAAGTATCGCAAAACGTTTTGATGAAAACTTGTCCTGTCTCAAACAAATGCAGATGAAATGACTAAGTATCGTTGTTTAATTTAAATCAAAGTGCGCTTAGCATGTGACGGTGCAAGATGATTAAATAATTGAAAAATCATCTAAGGTCATTTGTTTTTTGACTCAAAATAATATTTTGAATTGTTAAGCTGTGCACTATTGCATGGCGAAAAGAGCATGACAATTCAATGAAAGGGATGTCAAAAGATTTATTCATTATTGCGGCAGGTTTTATTGCTGCAATGCATATCGGGAAACTACCGCCCGCAATACCTGTATTACAGCAGCAACTCGGCATTAGCTTTATTCAATCTGGTTTATTGCTTTCATTGGTACAGGGCGCAGGAATGTGCTTTGCATTGTTGATTGGCAGTTATATCCAAAAAATTGGATTTAAGCTGTGTATTTTACTGGGCTTAAGTTTATTAACGATAGCAAGTGCATGGGGGAGCTTTGCACAAAGCTTTGATGTCTTGTTGCTACTGCGTGTCATAGAAGGATTTGGCTTCTTATTGGTGACACTCACAGGGCCTGCATTTATCCGTCAGCTTGTACCGCTACAGCACATCAGCGCAAAGATGGGACTGTGGAGTGCTTATATGGGCGGAGGTATGGGGATAGCATTATTGGTTGCGCCATTTCTAATTGCTCAATATGGTTGGAGTGTGGTTTGGCTCAGTTTCGCTATGATTACTGCAGCATTACTACTCTGTATCGCCATGTTTATTCCTCAGCCTAATGTGGCGCTGAATACAACACCTATTATTGGTCTCATTAGAGATACTTTGAAACATCCTGCAGCATGGCTTTTGGCGCTCATTTTTGGGACATATGCAGGGCAGTGGTTTGCATTGGTGGGCTTCTTACCGATGATTTATGCCCAAAACCAAATTTCAGCAGAACTGGCGGGTGCTTTAACAGCCAGTGTTGCCGTTGCGAATGCTGTGGGCACATGGGGGTGTGGACTGCTATTACAGCGTGGTTTTCAAGCTAAAACTTTAGTCCAACTGGGTTTTGCCGTCTTGATCATTTGCTCCTTAGTATTTTATCTCTTTAAAGATGCGTTACCGTTTTTACTGCAATATTTAACGGTGTTCAGTTTTTCGCTTTTTGGAGGCTTAGTTGCTGCGACGGTTTTTGCTCAAGCACTACATTTTGCACCTTATCCTGCGGCAATCAGTACGACGGTCGGCATGATTTTACAATGCTCTGCCATATCACAATTTGTTCTGCCACCTGTGATTGCCACTGTGGTTTCACAAACTGGAGCGTGGTTTTGGGCGGGTATATTGATGTCAGCATTATCATTCGTTGGAATCATGCTTAGTCGACGTTTATTTCAAATGCAGCATGGCTCAAATTAAAATTTTGTTAAACCGCTATGTCAGCAACGGCCTTATTGTTTAATCCCAATCAGTAGCGACAAGATGCCTGCTGCAATGAGTGGGCCGACAGGTACACCACGCAGCATGGCAACACCTGCGACTGTCCCAATTAATAGTCCGGCAACAACATCTGGCTGATTCGACATCAGTTTGACACCACGTCCGCCTAGCCATGCGACAAAGATGCCAATAGCGATTGCGACGAGGGATTTCCAACTTAAAAAGGATTTTAAAATCGAATCACCAGGAATTTTTCCGCTAGCGATCGGCGTGAGTACGCCAATGGTTAAAATAATAATGCCAATGTTTAAGCCATATTGTTGCAGATAGGGGAAAAATTCACTTAAAGGCGTGATGCGGAAAACAATCAAGACACCTGCAGCTATGGTGATCGCTGTATTGTGGCTAAAGATGCCACAAGCCAATAACACCAATAACACGATCAGATTTAAATCCAACTCAGACATAGGATATTCGTGAGAAACTTCAATAAATAATCAATAGTGTAGCGCAGAAACATTAAAAACTGGCGTTCAAGATCATTTCCGCTATTTTTCCTGCAAGTTGGCTCGTTGTTCGGTATAAAATAGCAATATATGGTGTTTATTAGGTTGTTCTATGTTTTTGGAAAAAATGCTGCAATCACAAGGTTTTGGTTCGCGTAAATATTGCCAACAGTTGATTAAAAATGGTGCGGTCGAAATACACGATGAGATTGTAGATAATCCAAAGCAAAAACTGGACTTAAATGATTTAACTTACAGTGTGCATGGTCAGGACTATGTCTATCGTGAGCATGTTTACATCGCGTTAAATAAACCCCAAGGTTATGAATGTTCGCATCAGGCAACCCATCATTTTAGTGTTTTTGAATTATTTGATGATGTGCTGTTAAATCGTGGTCTGCAATGCGTCGGGCGACTGGATCAAGACACCACTGGACTGTTGCTGCTCACGGATGATGGTCAATATCTACAAGCGCTGACACACCCTAAAAAGCATGTGGCCAAAGTATATTCGATGCATACCGCAGATCCTGTGACACCTGAGCAAATACAACAGTTAGAACAAGGCGTGGAGCTGCGAAACGAAAAAGGCATTTTCGCTGCAACCGATGTGCAACTATTGGCTTCACAGCAATTACAAATGACTATCCATCAAGGGGTATATCATCAAGTGAAGCGGATGTTGGCGGCTGTCGGTAATAAAGTTGAAACTTTACATCGTGCTCAAATTGGACAATTAAAGCTTGATGATCTCGCTGAGGGTGAGTGGATCTATTTAAATGCAGTGCAAATTGAACAATCGAAATTTCGTGAAAATATCACTGCATAGTAATGTGTACTGGGCTTTGATACTTCATTATTCAAAGGATGAATGTGCGGTATTAAAGCCCCTAAATATGTCTGCTAATTATTGATTTAAAGATGCGTTTCTAATATGCGTTGATTGTGTATTTAACGTCGAGCAAGGCATTAACGAATAAAGTAATGATAGGTTTGAAATTCATCATCTTTAATGAAGCCCATCGATTCATAGAGCTGATGCGAGTGATAGTTATTTTTTTGAGTTTCGAGGCTGATTCGAAGCGCACCTTCATGTTGTGCAAAGAGAACAGCGGTATCGATCAATTGTTTAGCTGAACCTTGACGACGATATACAGGGCTGACATAGACATCATCTAAAATATAGTAAGTTGAACAAGCCACAGATGAAAAGCCCAAATACAGTAAGATAAACCCAGTAATCACATCATCTTTTAAGCAAATAAAAATTACGCTTTCATTATTTTCAAAACGTTGTCTTAGAAATTTATATGAGATATCAAGATTAGAAGAGGTGCCATAAAATTGGCGATATTCATCAAATAAAACAGCAAGTGGATGAAGGTCTGCTTCTGTTGCGCGTCGAACGATCATTTTTTTCTATACTCCATGCTATTTTTATCAGTCTTGCATGAAGCATATCGAAATTTCGAAATTGGTTGATTTATAAATTGTTTATAAATGCGACAGTGTTAAGTTTTGTCACCTTCACCCAAAATTGCATTGAGTTCTTCAAACAAGTCGAGATGATCATCATCTAATAATGGATCATTATTTAAAATTTCTAATTCAGCAGGGCTAATTTCAATGGTTGAAATAGCTTGGGCTTCTTGTTGTTTTAATTTGCGTAACTTAATCAATTGTTCAATATTGATATTTTGGTTTTCAATAGAGAAGGGGATCGATTTGGTTAAAACAACTTGTTTAAAGAATAGACGTACAGCCTGTGCAGGTGTAATGCCTAATTGTTTAAAAACGGCAAAGGCCTGTTTCTTTTCCTGTGAATCGAGACGGATTTGGTAGACTTCAGTTTTTCTCATATTCTTAGAAAGCTTTTAAATACTTAACTTTTCGCATTTATTCTAATCAAAACTGTTATAAATTCAAGAAAGTTTGGCAGTATTTTATCAATTTAATGTAATGACAATCGATTTACAGTGTCAATTCATAGGCAGAACAGAATTGAAAAGCCTGTTCTGTCACAGGATCGATAAACTCAAGCTGTTTCGCAAGTAGTTGTAAAGGTTGGCTGAAATCGTCATCTGCCTTATGTTGTACTACTGGATAAAAGGGATCATTTTGAATTGGAATGCCCAAAGCATTTAAATGCACACGGAGCTGGTGTTGCTTGCCGGTATGGGGATTTAATTCGTACTTTGCATGGTTTCCATTCTGCTGGAGGAGCTTAATGTATGTTTCACTATTTGGCTCACCATCTACCAGTTGCATTGTATAAAATGGCTGACCTCTTTCCATGCAATAGCGAGTTGTGATTGGGAAATTTAAGTCATCTCGAAAAGCTGCAATGGCATGATAGGTTTTTTGAACTTGCCGCTTGGCAAACATCTGTTGATATAGCCCACGGCTTTCGACACATTTGGAGAAGAGCACCACGCCAGCAGTTTCACGATCTAAACGATGAATCGGTGTTAGGTGTTCAAGCTGCGTTTGTTTTTTGAGTCGAACCAACAAGGTTTCTTGTACATACTGACCGGTCGGACTCATGGTGAGAAAATGCGGTTTATCGACCACGATGAAATGATCATTTTCAAATAAAATCTGATGCTCAAAGGGAACATGAATTTCATGCGCTAAGAATCGATAATAATAAACATGACGATTTGCTTCAAAAGGACTGTCTATCGTTAAAGCGTCACCATCTGCAGCATAGACTTGACCATCCTTAAATCGTTGTTGCCACTCTGTTGCTTGGATATGAGGAAATTGCTCACACAAATATGCATAGACCGTTGTGGCTTGTGTGTGTTGACCGTCAAGGAAGACTTTACTGGCACTAACACCATTGATCATTGGGGGAGTAAATTCAAAACTGTGCATGAAGAAAGATCTAAAAACTGAGCAAATAAAGCAGAGAACACATCATGAAAAATGCTCAATCTATAGTGTGAACATATCCATTTTAGCCAGTGCGATGCTATCATATTTAATTCTTATGTACATGTTGTGAGTAATATGCAGTATTCATTCAGTCTGGAACTTAATAGTGAAGTCGATACCCAAAACTTAGCTACCGTACTGGCGACGCATTTTACGACGGGTGTAGCGTATTTAATTGGTGACTTGGGTGCAGGAAAGACCACGTTAACACGTTATTTTTTACAACACTTGGGTCATCAAGGTGCGGTAAAAAGTCCAACCTATACATTGGTTGAACCTTACAATATTCAAGGACAAGATATTTTTCATTTTGATTTATATCGTCTGAATGACCCTTATGAGCTTGAACTTATGGGTATCCGTGATTATTTAGAAACGCCGAACGCCCTATTTTTATTTGAATGGCCATCTAAAGGGGGCGACGAAATCCCTGAGGCTGATTTAATTATTAATATTGAAAAGTCTGCGGATGAAACCACCCGTACAGCGACTTTAAGCTCTTCTTCAGAAACTTTGCAAAACGCTTTGGAGCAAAAATTTAACCATGCTGAATGAAATCAGTGCCCGCCGCATTCGAACGCTTGATCCTGCCTTAGCCAACCAAATTGCCGCAGGGGAAGTGATTGAACGTCCTGCTTCTGTGGTCAAAGAATTACTGGAAAATGCCATTGATGCAGGGGCGACTGAGCTGATTGTTCGTATTGAACAAGGCGGCAGTACACTGATTGAAATTATAGACAATGGTCGGGGCATTCACCCTGAAGATTTACCTTTGGCGGTCATGCGCCATGCCACCAGTAAAATCCAAACTGCTGAAGATTTACATGCCATTGTAAGTCTAGGTTTTCGTGGGGAAGCCTTGGCTTCGATCGCTGCGGTGTCTCGTTTGACATTGACCAGTAGCCAAAATGATGACGGTGTAGGCTATCAGGTCGAAGTAAATGGCACTGCATTTGATTCACAAGAAATTCAGCCTGTGGCAGCGACGCAAGGCACCACCATTCGTGTGCAAGATTTATTTTTTAATGTGCCTGCACGGCGTAAGTTTCTCAAAAAACCGGGGACTGAGTTTGGACATATCGAAGAAATTGTCCGTCGTTTGGCACTGACCCATTTTGATATACGTTTTGTCCTTGAGCATAACAATAGTATTAAGCTGAACTTGCCTATTGCAGACAGTGGCGCGCTGCGTTTTCAGCGGGTACAACAATTATTAGGCCGTCAATTTACTGAAAATGCGTACTGGATAGATGCTGATAGCGTCAATATGCGTCTCAGTGGTTGGTTAGGCCATCCTTCAGATGCACGTGCGCAGGCCGATATGCAATACGTCTATGTGAATGGACGTATCGTAAAAGACAAGACAGTTTCACATGCACTTCGGATGGCTTATGACGGTATTTTGCATGGACATCAACATGCCGCTTATTTGTTATTTATGGAAGTTGATCCTGAAAATATCGATGTGAATGTGCATCCGACCAAGCATGAAATTCGGTTTCTAAATCAACGTGAAGTACATGAGTTTGTTCGTCATTTTGCCAAATCGACATTAGCGCAATTTCAAACCGCGACCGCCGAATTGTCATCTGCAATGAAACTTGATGGGCAGGCACACGAAAATATTATTCCGCAGCCGCGTCATCAGGAACAATTTTCATTACATCAACCTCAGCCAGTTGCAGAGCAAGGCACAAATTTTGTCAGTCCAGAGATCGCAGGCGGGCTTACTGATTTTAGTTCGCCAACTGCTGTGCAATATGCGTCAAATCATGCGTCAACAGGGCAAGAAGGGTATACACAGCAAAATTCAAATGTATCGATCAATAGCGCCGGATATCAGTCAAATATAGCGGGTTCCAGACAGCTCAATAATGCATTGCAAAGTTATTTAGCGCCTTTACGTCAAACTGAATCTACAAATGATCCTGATTCTTCTTTGGCTGAACATATTCAGCAGAAAGTCGATGAGCATCCTTTGGGGATTGCCATTGCGCAATTGCATGGTATTTATATTTTGGCCCAAAACACCGAAGGTTTAATCATTGTTGATATGCATGCTGCGCATGAGCGCATTGTTTTACAACAAATGAAAACGGCTTGGGATAAACCTGAGTTTTGGACATCACAGCAGTTGCTGATTCCTAAAGTCGTCAGTATCAGTCGGATGCAAGCGATGCGCGTCGATGAGCTCAAAGAACAATTGGCACGCCTAGGTTTAGAAATAGACCAATATGGCGATGAGCAAGTCATTGTCCGAGGTGTTCCTGCCATTTTGCATAAAGCAGACTTTGATGCGCTGATTCCAGATTTATTAAATGATTTAGACCCAAGTGATCAGGTTGCAGGGTTACTACAAAAGCGTGATCAAATATTGGCAGGCATGGCTTGTCATGGCGCTGTACGCGCACACCGTATTTTAAGTCTATCTGAAATGAATGCATTACTGCGTCAGATGGAACAAACTGAATTTGCCAGCCAATGTAACCATGGACGTCCGACGTGGCGTGCGTTTCCATTGGCACAGCTAGATAAACTTTTTGCTCGGGGAGAGTAGTTTTACATGTCAAATAAATTGCCGGTCATCAACTTAATGGGACCAACTGCAAGCGGTAAAACCGCCTTGGCATGTGAGTTATACGAGCAAGGTGGATTCGAATTAATTTCAGTCGATTCTGCTTTGGTTTTTCAGGATATGGATATTGGTACGGCCAAGCCAAGTAAAGCTGAGTTGGAGAAATATCCACATCATTTGATTGATATTATCAGTCCGCTAGAAGTGTATTCGGCAGCGAACTTTGTGGAAGATGCGTGTGTACTGATTGATGATATGCATGTACGAGGTAAAACACCGATTTTAGTCGGTGGTACAATGTTGTATTACAAGGCTTTATTGGAAGGGTTGTCTTCAAACTTACCAAGTGCAGACTATGCTGTACGTGCTGAAATTGAAGCCAAAGCTGAGTCGCAAGGTTGGGATGCTGTATATGCAGAACTGTGCAATGTAGACCCATTGGCAGGTGAAAAATTTAAACCGAGTGATAAGCAACGAATTATCCGTGCGCTCGAAGTTTTTAAATTAACAGGTAAACCTATTACGCAGTTACAAGCTGAGCAACCTAAAAACGTACCATACCGTTACAATTTTCATAATTACGCATTATTGCCAGACCGATTAGAATTACATGAGCGTATAGCTCAACGTCTAAAAACAATGTGGGAAATTGGATTTTTAAATGAAGTGAAAGCTCTCATTGAAAAATACGATTTAGATGAAAATTTACCCTCTATGCGCTCAGTTGGATATCGTCAAGCTTTAGATTTTTTGAAAAATAGTGATCAAAGTAGCGAAAAACAGCGTGAAATGGAGGATAAGGCACTTTTTGCAACACGACAACTTGCAAAACGTCAATATACTTGGTTAAGATCTTTGCAAGAAACGCATAAATTTACTACATATTTAACTGCGCAGCAGGCTCAAGAAGACTTGCGAAAGTGGTACGGATAAAGCAAAATTTACAGACTACCTTTTTGATAATTTTTAATTGAAAAGTAAAGGTAGCTTTTGCGCTGATTTTTATTATTTTTTGGAGTTATAACATGTCTAAAGGTCAAACTTTACAAGATCCGTTCTTAAATTCTCTCCGTAAAGAACGTATTCCTGTGTCGATCTTCCTTGTCAACGGTATTAAATTACAAGGTCATATTGAATCTTTCGACCAATACGTTGTTTTATTAAAAAATACTGTAAGCCAAATGGTTTACAAACACGCTATTTCAACTGTTGTTCCAGCACGTAACCCACGTCCTGCTGGTGCTCCTGCTGGTGCTCAAGGCGCTGCCGGCTTCGGTGGTCAACAAGGCGGCTTCGGCGGTCAACAAGGTGGCTTCGGTGGCCAAGGTGGCTTTGGTGGTCAAGGTGGCTTCGGTGGTCAAGGTGGCTTCGGTGGTCAAGGTGGCTTCGGTGGTCAAGGTGGCTTTGGCGCTCAAGGTGGCTTCGGTGGTCAAGGTGGCTTTGGCGGTCAAAGTGGTTTCGGCGGTCAAAATGCTGGTTTTGATGGCGAAACTAAATTTGAAGATGCTCAAGACGACGAAAACAACAATCGTTAATTGAGTTAAAAAAACCTCCCAAATGGGAGGTTTTTTTTGCCTATAAAAGAGTAGATTGTTTTCATAACGGGTATGTAATAATTACTAAAGTGCTGAATGATGATAAGAATCGACATAAAAAAACCAGCTGAAGCTGGTTTTTTTATTTATTCACTTATTTCTTTTTACGATCTAGAGTAGGATCTTTAATTTCAACATAAGCATTGTTGCGAATTTCACGTAACCAGCTGTCCAGTTCAGTGTCAAATTGACGCTCACCTAAAATCTGACGGGCCATACGTTCTTGTACTTCATGTGTCATATCTTGTTGACGTGTATCGGTCACTTGAAGGATGTGCCAACCAAACTGTGACTGAAAAGGCTTGCTGATTTCACCTTTCGCTGTTGATTTCATCATTGCTTCAAATTCTGGAACCATAACACCTGGGCTAACCCAACCTAAACTACCACCATTGGCAGCAGAACCAGTGTCATTCGAGAACGTTGAAGCCAAGACCGCAAAATCTTCACCCTTTTGCAGGCGATTATACAAGTTGTCGATCATTTGCTTGGCAGTTTCAGGACTCACGACCTCAGATGGTTGAATCAGGATATGGCGAGTTTGGTATTGAGGAACAATGGCTTTTTGTTCGCCACTTTTACGGTCGACCAATTTTAAAACATGAACGCCATCACGTACTGAAATTAGTTCAGTGGTTTGACCAACTTGCAAAGGAGCTACACGTGCAGCAAGTTCATCTGGAATATCAGATAAGTTGCGGAAGCCCATATCGGCACCGTCAACTTTAATATCTTTGGTACTATATTTGCTAGTAATCGCTTTTACATCGTTGCTTGCTGCAAGTTCTTTACGAATGTCTTCCGCGATTTTAACGGCATTATCACTGCTAGCTACACGTACATGTAAGACATGAACTTGATTACCTAACGCAGCTTGACCTTGTGGTGAGCTTAAGAAGTTTTTCACATCTTGGTCACTGATTTGAATGCGAGAAGTGACCAACTGTTGGCGTAGACGTTGTAAAGCGATGTCTTCAGCGATACGTGCACGTAAACCTGCATAGGTATTTGGTGCAACAGCATCTAATTTTTGCTGAAACGCTTCTAAGCTTGGAGAGCCGGCATCTTTCGCAACTTTAAGTACGGCTTCATTGAGTGATTTTTCATCCGCTTTGACGTTATAGCGTTTCACTTGTTCAAGCTGTGCTTGGCGCGAAATCAGCTGTTCTAAAGCTTGTTGCTGCAAGTATTCAGTCGGTGGGACGGTTTGTTTTTTTGCTTGAAATTGGTGAGTGATCTCGGCAATGCTTTGATCAAGATCACTACGTAGAATCACGCTATTGTCAACGACAGCTACAATTTCATCTTTAGGTTGCGCAGCAGCAAATACAGATACAGAAGTCGATAGGCAAAGTGCCAAGGCTGACGCTTTAAAAATTTGTTTTAACTGTTTTGTCTTCATTAACGTTCTGTCCAAGATTGATTAATATTGTTAAAACCCAACACTCGGTTTTCAAGCAAAGAGGTTAATTTATTGTTGAAGCCACCTAAACCTTTTAGGGTGAACTCCGCCATAATGGCACGTTTTGGTTTAACATCTGAAGATGTTACATCATCTAAATCGTTATAGTACGAACGACCATAAACTGAAACACCCCAGCAGCATGACTCGTAGTTCACACCAAGTAAATATTCACGCGCAATACTGTTGTCGAGGTCATATTGTGCATGACCAATAATACGCCAGTTATTGTGTATAGGTTGAATAAACGATGCTACTGCTTGGTCATAGCTGTCTTGGCGGTTAGGAATGTCTTTACGATAGAAATAACCGACATTGTATAAATTGCCTTTATTTCCTGTGTAATACATTTGAATATCGCGCTGAGCATTATCACCATTCGCCATCCATGCTGAATTGGCATTCACACTGATGCTGTCAGATAGTTGGCTAGAAATGCTCACGACAGGGCCGGTATGGCGTTCGGTATCAAATTTATCAGAGACGTTGTTCAGTGTGACACGACGGTCTTCAAAATAGAAACTTTGACCAACGCTAGCTTTTAAACGCTCAAGACCAACATCATCAAATAAACTATAGCTCAAGCCTAGAGATGCGAAGTTGTTGTCTTCTAAACGGTCATTACCATAGAACCGACGCGGACTAAATAACTGGTCATAATTAATTGACGCTGTGGTTGAGTCAAAGTTCGGGTTGGTGTCTTGGTTTTTGTATGGAGAATACGCATAGAAAAAGCGAGGCGTTAAGGTTTGTAGATAACGACCTTCGCGCTCCATCACAAGACCCGCATCTAAAGTGAATTGCGGTACAACGACCGATTTACTTTCATTTGATGAACTAATGTTTTGTGCATTAACGGTGTCTTGATCGTAAATCGTGTTGACGTTACGAATAGACACTTCTGGTATTACAAAAGACCATGGGTTACGATAGTTATAACGCACACTAAAGTCGTTATAAATACGTGCACCACTTGGCTCATACATTGGCGAATCGCCAGTATTGCTTGGAATATTATTACTACGTAAGTTCTTTTTGAAGTAAGCCGTATCATTGTTAAATTCGTACTGTAAGCCGAGCGGATTACCAGTCTTGTAGTTCAGTAGGAATTGCGGCAAGCGCGCATATGGACGGTCTTCATCACTGACAGTTTTATCCAGTGTTTGGAAGTCTTCCACTTTAAGCTGTGCTTTTAGGCCAGGGATACCATTTTTATAATTGAGTTCCCAGGCACGGCGTAAGTTCAGGTCAGTTTTTGAGTTTGGATTATTATTGAGATCTGAGAAATAGTCTTTATCAGATGCATAATTGTATTCTAAATTGGTTGTAAATTGATCGTTAATTTTCCAATTGTGGAGGAAATGTAAGTCTTTACGATCCTGATCATCATACTTTTGGTCGGATGGTAAATAACCACCCCACACCATCCCTGAACCAAAGTTTTCAGTGAGATAGCGGAATTCGCCTTCCATCATTGGACCGCGGTCTGCAATATAACGTGGTGTGACCGTTGCATCATAGTTTGGTGCAAGGTTGAGATAGACGGGAACGGCAAGTTCAACACCACCATCATTGGTAAAACCAAAGCTTGGGGTCAAAATACCTGTGGTACGACGGTCATCAATCGGGAAGTTGAAATAGGGCACAGCCATCACAGGTACGTTTTTTACATATAATGTTGTCCCCTTGGTTTCACCACGACCAGTTTCTTGATTCAGCTTAATTTTGTCTGCTTGAATTTTCCACGTTGGTTTTTCATCAGGTGGACAAGTGGTATAAACAGCGTTTTCTAATTCGAGTGTTTCGGTTGAAGTACGTGAAATTTTCTCAGCGCGACCGTGTGCATGCTGCTGTTCAGCAATAAAGAAACTGTTATTTAAATCACCCTGTTGGGTTTTTAAATTGTAATCAATCGAATCACTTTGCGAAATCAGCCCAGACTGTGCCATTTGCACGCGGCCAGAAGCATTGGCATAGGTTTGGGTTTTATCAATTTTGATTTGATCGGCACGAATTTGACGACCTTCTTGGTCAATCAGAACATTACCTTCAAGAATGGAGTCGCCATTCGGGTCAAAATGACCATAGTCTGCGGTAATGGTAGAGGTTGCATCTTCAGGTGCGACTGCTTTCGTTGTTGGAGCAACTGGGGTAATCCAGGTGCCTGTACAAAACGCAGAACTTAATTGATTGGTGTTGCGAATCTGTGCTTCAGGTGCAGATTTATCGACATAATATTGTTCGAAGAACTGCTGCCCCGGATAAGCTTCTGAAATGCTTTGTTTGAGTTGTTCTGTATCGTCATCCGTGGACGGGTTTGAAACAGGTGCTGCATAGCTTGGTAACGAGCTACCACATAGAAGGGTTAAGATCGCAGTCGCTAAAGGATTAAATTTAAACTGATGCTTCATTTGTCTCATTAACCAGGTATGCTTAATCGCAATTAATTATTGTCGCATCATAGAGAAAAAGTTGATAAGTAGCTACACTTAGCACTTTAAAAACTCAGCCTGTATTAGAATTTATCGCAAATGAATACACAACGTGAACAATTGATACAAACATGGATTTCATCTGTACTCGGTTCAGATCAATTTGAAATTAACTTCTTAGCAGGCGATGCAAGCTTCCGTCGTTATGCACGAATCAAATTGAATAATAAAACATTTATGCTCATGGATGCACCACCAGAAAAAGAAGATTGTGGTCCTTTTGTGTCGATTGATGAATTTTTTGATGCACATGGCGTGCGTGTACCACATATCGTGGCCAAAGACCTCGATCAAGGCTTCTTATTGTTAGAAGATTTTGGTGATGTTTTATTGTCGACGTTGTTGAATGATCAAACCGTAGACGCACATTATGCTCAAAGTTTTAAACAGTTGATTCAATTGCAGTCAATTGATGGAACTGCTCATTTTCCTGCATATGCCTATGAAAAGCTGATTTCTGAAATGGAGCTGTTAACCGATTGGTTATTGCCATCTCTACAAGTGCAGCCTACTGAAGAAGAATCGGCACTGATTAAACGTACCTTTGCTATCTTAGCCAATGCTGCATTGGCTCAGCCTCAAGTGATTGTGCATCGTGATTTTCATAGCCGTAATTTGATGGTACTTGATGGTGAGCAAGATCAGGGTGTGATTGACTTCCAAGATGCTGTGATTGGTGCAGATACTTATGATTTGATTTCTATTACACGTGATGCCTATGTGCAGTGGAATGCAGATCGCGTTTATGCATGGTTTAAAACGTTCTATGATTTGTTGCCTGCATCGGCTAAAGATGGTCGTAGCTTTGAGCAATTCAAACAAGACGCCGACCTGATGGCGATTCAACGTCATATCAAAATTTTAGGTATTTTTGTGCGCTTATTTGAGCGTGATGGTAAGTCGGGTTATCTCAAAGATTTGCCGCGTGTGATGTGGTATTTACTTGAAGAAAGTAAACCATATGCAGAATTACAACCTTTTATGCAATTTATTCAGGATAAAGTATTGCCGAAATTTGAAGCCAAATACGGCACTTATGAGGTTGTTGCATAATGAAAGCCATGATTTTAGCGGCGGGTCTCGGAAATCGGATGCGCCCTTTAACATTGTATAAGCCAAAGCCTTTGCTTGAAGTGGGTGGAAAACCACTGATTGTTTGGCATATAGAAAAGCTAAAAAAAATTGGCGTAACTGAAATTATCATCAATTCTGCATGGCTTGCAGATATCCTGATTGGTACTTTGGGTGATGGTTCGCAGTTTGGTGTGAATATTCGCTGGACACGTGAAGCGGAAGGTCTGGAAACAGCTGGTGGCATTATTAATGCTTTACCTTTGCTTGGGACAGAACCGTTTATTTTGGTGAATGGTGACGTTTGGACGACCTACGATTTTTCAGCTTTGCTCAATATTGAGCTAAAAGATGACTTGGCACACTTGGTCTATGTGACTAACCCAGCGCAACATCCTAAGGGTGATTTTATCTTGGATGCTGGGCGTAGTTATACCTTTGAGCAAGAACATGCAGGCGAGGCACTCACCTATAGCGGAATCGCAGTTATACATCCAAATATGTTTGATGGATTGGAAGCTGGTAAGCGTCCGCTCGCACCATTATTGAAACAAGCCATGTTGGATGGAAAAATTTCTGCAGAGAAAATGCAAACTGCGTGGGTTGATGTTGGCACACCTGAGCGTTTAAGTGATCTAGATCTACAGATTCGCCAAGGCATGTACGATTAAGTGCATATTCGCTAAGCGTTAGCTACTGTTCCACGGCTTAGAAATCGGTATACTTCAGTTAATTTTTATTGAGATGTCTTCTTTATGCATCCTTTTTTTCAAGACTTAAAGCAAGGTAGTCAAAAGCTTGGCTTAGATTTGAGTGAAGAAGCATTAAATCTATTGCTGAAATACCAAGATGCCCTAGTGCTGTGGAACAAAGCGTATAACTTGACTGCTATTCGTGATCCTAAAGAAATGTTGGTTAAGCATTTATTGGATAGCTTAAGTATCCTAAATGATTTGCCTGCAGGTCGTTTATTGGATATCGGTACGGGTGGTGGCATGCCGGGCATGATCATTGCACTGTGTCAGCCTGAACGTGAATGTGTGCTTTTAGATGCCAACGGTAAAAAAATTCGATTCTTAAAACAATTTATTGCTGACTTAAAACTAAAAAATGTCATTGCGGTACAAACACGTGTCGAAAATGAAGACAGCATTAATGAACTGGGGCAGTTTGATGTGATTACCAGTCGTGCTTTTGCATCGTTAACGGATTTTGTGGATGCGTCTAAACCGTATATGCATGCGCAAAGTATTATCGCGTCGATGAAAGGCTTAATTCCTGAAGAAGAAGTTGAAACACTGAAAAGTGATTTCAAGATTGATATCGTTGCATTAAAAGTTCCACGACTTGATGAGCAGCGTCATTTAATTTTTCTTAAACGTATTTAAAATTTTCAAAGGACTGGGGTTACCATGGCTCAAATTATTGCGATTGCAAACCAAAAGGGTGGCGTAGGTAAAACCACAACTGCTGTGAACTTGGCTGCATCTTTAGCCATATTAAAAAAACGAGTTTTACTTGTGGACATGGATTCACAAGGCAATGCCACGATGGGTTCGGGCATTCAAAAAAATGATTTGTTGTATTCAGTCACGGATGTCTTACTTGGTGAAGTGCCAATTGAAACCGCTATTTATAAAGCAGAAGTGGGCTATAAGGTTTTAGGTGCAAACCGTGACTTAGCTGGCGTTGAGCTTGCAATTGCAGATCAAGACGGTCGTGAGTTTATTTTACGTGAAGCATTGGCAAGCGTCGAAAAAGACTTCGACTATATTATTGTCGATTGTGCGCCAAGTTTAAGTTTGATCACTGTCAATGCACTTGCAGCGGTACGTGCGGTGCTGATTCCAATGCAGTGTGAATATTATGCCTTGGAAGGTTTGGCTGATTTAACCCAAACCATTGACCGTATTCAGCAAGCATTGAACCCAGATCTAGAGATCGTGGGTGTGCTTCGTACCATGTACGATGCGCGTAATGCCTTAACACGTGATGTGTCTGCTGAGCTTGAACAATACTTCGGTCAGAAACTTTATGACACGGTCATTCCGCGTAATATTCGTTTGGCTGAAGCGCCTGCGCACGGTTTGCCAGTGATTTATTTTGAAAAAAGCTCGAAGGGTGCAGTTGCTTATTTGAACTTGGCAGCTGAGATGTTAAAAAAAACCAAAGTAAAAAAAGGAACTAAAGCATGACCGTAAAAAAACGCGGACTGGCTAAAGGTCGTGGTCTGGATGCCTTACTCGGCTCAATCCAAAAAGAAAAACTACAGCTCGAAGCAAAAGCTTTAGATCATGGACAGTTAAAACAAATTGATGTGCATTTATTGAAACGCGGCGAGTATCAACCGCGTCGTTTCATTAAAGAACAAGATTTACAAGAACTTGCTGCATCGATTGAAAAGCATGGTGTCATGCAGCCAATCGTCATTCGTCCTGTCGAAGATGAAAAGCATCCCTACGAAATTATTGCTGGTGAGCGTCGTTGGCGTGCAGCTCAGCTTGCAGGTTTAACTGAAGTACCTGCCATAGTTCGTGACTTGAGTGACCAAGTGGCAATTGCCTTGGCATTGATTGAAAACATTCAACGTCAAGATTTGAACCCAATCGATCAAGCCATGGCTTTGCAACGTTTCCATGATGAGTTTGGTTTAAGTCATCAAGAGATTGCCGATACGGTTGGTAAAGCACGTACCACAATTAGTAACTTACTACGCCTGTTGTCTTTAGCAGATCAAGTCAAAGACTTTATGCAGCAAGGTTTGCTCGATATGGGGCATGCACGTGCGATCTTGACGTTAAAAGCCAAAGATCAGCTTAAAGTTGCCGAAATGGTGATTGAAAAAAGTATGTCTGTACGTCAAACCGAACAATTTGTTCGTGATTTGAATGCACCAAAACAACAAAAAGCTAAACCAAGTGTTTCATCAGACATTCAACAACTGACACAACGTCTCTCTGACCGTTTCAGTGCAGATGTGAAAATTGATCATAATAAACAAGGGAAAGGTAAGCTGGTGATTAGCTACCATACTCTTGAAGAGCTAGATGGCATTTTAAATATTTGTCTAGCTGAATAATTTTTAAAATCGATTTATTGGGGAAAATCAAATGTGGGAATTAGTCAAAGCGGGCGGGTGGTTAATGATCCCGCTCGTCATTTGTTCGATCTTTACGGTAGCCATTACCATTGAGCGCTTTATTCGTTTAAAGAAATCAATGGTGTTACCAAAAGACTTGATGATGAATGTAAACACATCGGTGAAAGATGTGGTGCAGCAGCTAAAGCAAAGTCCAACTTTACAGCAAAGTACATTGGGTCGTGTCTTGGATGCAGGTTATGTCAGTAAAGATCAAAACGAGCAATATGCACGTGCGCAAATGGAAGTCACAGCGTCACAAGAAATTGGTTATTTAGAAAAAAATATCAACTTTTTGGGAACGTTAAGTGCTGTTGCACCGTTACTGGGTTTATTGGGTACGGTGATCGGTATCATTGAAGCATTCTTAATGATTGATATTGGTACTAATAGTGATCCAGTGTTAATGATGCCGGGTATTTCAAAAGCCTTGATTACCACTGCTGCCGGTATGTTAATTGCTGTGCCTGCATTATTTGCGCATCGTTATTTCCAACGTTTGGTTCAGGAATATGTGGCTGAGTTAGAACAGCAGTCGACATTATTTCATGCCGCTTTGTTTTATAAAAAAACACCTGAAGTAGAAAGTCAGGACATTCAGAAAGCCAGCTGAGTGGAGACTGCGCATGAAATTTAAACGTCGTCAGGTTGAAGATATTCATATCAACCTCACACCGATGATTGACTGTTTGATGTTTATTTTGGTGTTCTTGTTGCTCTCGACTACCTTTAATCAGATGAGTCGAATGAACCTGACTTTGCCAGATGCACAGGGTGTTCCACCTAAAAACTATGATCAAAAGATTGAAGTTGTGGTGGATTCAACAGGACATTATTCTGTCAATGGTCAGTCATTGGCGAGTAAAGAAGTCTCTGATTTGAATACTGCAATTAAACAGACAGCCAATGATCGTCGTGATTTAATGTTTGTGATTGCAGCAGATGCAAAAGCAACACATCAGGATGTGATTCGGGTGATGGATGTTGCAGGTCAACTTGGATTTGTGAATATCAACATCAGTACCAAAGTTCCAACTCGAGGTTATTAGTGAAGCACGATTTTAAGGTCTATTTACGCCTATTAAGTTATTTAAAACCTTTTTGGGGAATCGGCCTGCTGGTTTTGCTTGGTTTCGGTATTAATGCTGCGACAGAAGTTTCTGTCGCAAAATTATTGGAACGCATTATTGAAGCCATTCAAAACAAAGATCAAAGCTTTACAACCTTATTTCCACTCTTGGTGGTTTTATTGATGTTCTTCCGTGGACTCGGTTTGTTCATGGGGGGATATTTTACCGCAGTGATTTCTCGAAACTTAATCTTTAATATTCGTCAGCAAGTGTTCGCAAAACTCATGCGTTTGCCTTCGCAATATTATTTAGATAATTCGAGCGGTCATATCACTGCAAAAATTATGTATAACGTTGAACAGTTGACGGCAGCATCATCTGAGTCACTGAAAACGATTGTACAACAGGGTCTGATTACCATCGCATTATTGGGTTATTTGCTCTATACCAACTGGCGTTTAACTCTATGTATTTTGATTTTTGGCCCAATTATTGGTCTGATTATCCGTAAAGCATCCAAGCGCATGCGTAAATTATCCATGCAAGTGCAAAGTACCATGGGTGATGTTAACCATGTGGTGCAAGAGACAGTGCAAGGCAACCTAGTGGTTAAGGGCTTTGCAGGGCAAGATTATGAACAAAAACGTTTTTATGAAAGCTCAATGGAGAACTTACGCCGCGGCTTAAAAATGGTTGTGGTGCAACAACTCAATAGCCCAATTGTTCAGCTGATTATGTCGATCGCGCTCAGTATCGTGATGTATATCGCGCTACGCCCTGAGATTTTACAAGATACATCAGCAGGTGAGTTTGTTGCCTATATCACTGCCGCAGGTATGTTGAGTAAGCCGATTAAAACCTTAACGGATGTCAATGAAAAACTGCAACGAGGCATGGCGGCAGCTTATTCAGTTTTTGAATTGCTCGATATGCCAGAAGAGGTGAATAACGGCACGCTGAAGCCTGCTTTAAAAGGCGAAATCGAATTTAAAAATGTCAACTTGATCTATGCCGATGGTCACCATGCGATTCATGACTTCAATTTAAAAGTCAATGCAGGACAAACCGTTGCATTGGTTGGACGTTCGGGTGCAGGTAAAACCTCACTGGTTAATCTGTTGGTACGTTACCAAGAGGTGTCATCAGGACAATTGTTGCTTGATCAGCATGATATTCACGACATAGAACTCAATAGCTTGCGTACTCAGATTTCGATGGTCAATCAGCAAGTGGTTTTGTTTAACCGTACTGTGCGTGAAAATATCGCTTATGGTCAGCTCGAGCATGCAACTGATGAGCAAGTCATTGCTGCTGCCAAAGCTGCATTTGCACATGATTTTATTATGGATTTACCGCAAGGTTATGACACACCATTGGGTGCCCAAGGTTTAAATCTATCAGGTGGTCAACGTCAACGGATTGCGATTGCACGTGCCATTTTGAAAAATGCACCGATCTTAATTTTAGATGAAGCGACCAGTGCGCTAGATAACGAATCTGAATTTTTTATTCAGCAAGCATTTGACGCTGCGATGCAAGATCGTACCACGATCGTGATTGCGCATCGTTTATCGACCATTGAAAATGCAGACTGTATTGTAGTGATGGATAAAGGGCGTATTATTGAACAAGGTTCTCATACGGAATTGATGGCACAACGTGGTGCATATTACCAACTTCATCAGCGTAATTTTGAGGAAAATTAAGACATGTCTTTTGCACAATTGATTCAGGATGCTTGGAATGAACAGGCAAAGTGGCTCGTTGTGTTTAGACCTTTGTCATGGCTTTATCGTGGCGGCTTTTTACTCAATAAAAAACTCTATCAATCAGGTATTAAGCAAAGTTATAAAGCGCCTATTCCAGTCATGGTCATTGGAAACATCACAGTCGGTGGAAGTGGTAAAACCCCATTGCTCATTCATTTGGTCAGTTATTTGAATAGCTTAAAGCTGCGTGTTGGTGTGATCAGTCGTGGCTATGGTGGTCAAGGACCATTTCCGGCCTATGTGGATTTAGAGTCGACGGCTGAAATCGTGGGTGATGAACCGAGCTTAATCGTTCAGTCTACAGGTGTGCCAATGGCGGTCGGTCCAAATCGCCAGCAAAGTATTGAGTTGCTACTATCCAAGCATGAATTGGATTTGATCATCTGTGATGATGGTTTGCAGCATTGGGCACTTCAACGTCAGTTGGAGTGGATCGTGCTGGATAATAACCGTGGTTTAGGCAATGAAAAATTATTACCTGAAGGTTATTTGCGTGAACCGAAAAAGCGTCTTGCCAGTGGAACGGTCATTGAGCATTCAGCAGATCCAAGTTCTCCACTGAATATGCACCTAGAAGCGGCGCAACCTTATTTGCTCAATAAAGATCTTGTGACGACATTTGATGCAAATAAAGATTTTTATGCTGTGGTGGGTATCGGCTTTCCGCAACGCTTTTATAAAACCTTAGAAAATATGGGGATTCATCAATTTCAATGTCATGAATTTCCAGATCATTATGAATATGAACTGAGTGATTTGCAGTTTGAAGATGCCAATCCCATCATTACCACTGAAAAAGATGCAGTTAAAATTTTAGCGATCCTCAAAAATAATCCAGATTTTAAAAGAGAAATATGGGTTGTTCCTGTAGATGCAGTGTTGTCACCTGCGTGTTATGAAACTTTGCATGCGCAGTTGAAACAACTGGGTCTGAAACTTCCCGAAGGCATTTAATTTATGAAACATATTGTTATTCCTGCACGTTTTTCAAGTTCACGTTTACCGGGTAAGCCTTTACTTGAAATTCATGGCCGTCCGATGATTTTACGTGTGGTCGATCAAGCCAAAAAAGTTGCAGGATTCGATGACCTTTGTGTCGCTACAGATGATGAGCGTATTGCAGCAGTATGTCGTGCGGAAGGGGTTGATGTGGTATTGACCTCTGCAGAACATCCATCTGGTACAGATCGTTTAAGTGAAGTTGCACGCATCAAAGGTTGGGCGAGTGATGACATTATTGTCAATGTGCAAGGTGATGAACCTTTGCTTCCTGCTCAATTGGTAAAACAAGTTGCACAATTACTTGTTGATCAGCCGACATGTTCAATGTCGACACTCTGCGAGCCGATTCATAGTCTAGATGAGTTTCAACGTGACAGCATCGTCAAAGTGGTGATGTCAAAGCACAATCAAGCGCTGTATTTCAGCCGTGCGACTATTCCGTATGACCGTGATGGTGCAAAGCTAGCTGAACAAACCTTGCATGATCAGGCTTATCGTCATTTAGGTCTTTATGCATACCGCGTAAAACTGCTTCAAGAATATGTCACTTGGGATATGGGTGTGCTGGAAAAATTAGAAAGCCTTGAACAATTACGCGTTTTGGAAAATGGTCACCGTATTGCCATTGCTGTGGCAGAAGCGAACCTTCCACCGGGCGTAGATACTCAAGCTGACCTTGATCGTTTGAACCAAATGGATGTTTCGAACTTCGAATAAGGTTAAACGATTTATGCAAAATGACATTGTGGCGCAAGTGTACCCTTGGCAGAAAAATACATGGAATACATTAACCAGCCGTTTTCCACAATTGGGACATGGCGTGCTTTTGTATGGCAAAAAAGGCTGTGGTAAAGAGGCATTTGCAAAACAATTTCTTGCATGGGTGCTGTGTCAAAAACGTGATGAGCGGACTGAGCCATGTGGTGAGTGTGGGAGTTGCCAGTGGTTAAAGTCAGATACACATCCAAATTTTGTCCACATCAGTACAGATGAAGACAATAAAAAGCAAAATGCCAAAATTAAAATCGAAAAAATTCGTGATTTGTTGCCCTTTGTACAGCAAACCGTAGACGGTTGGCGAGTTGTGTTGATTGAGCCTGCTGAAGCATTAAACATTGCATCATCGAATGCGTTGCTGAAAACGCTAGAAGAGCCGGGTGAGCGGATTGTGATTATGTTGTTGGCAGAGCATTATTTGAAATTGCCGGCAACCATTCGCAGTCGCATGCAGCACTATGCCTTGGATCGTCTTGAACCCGAACAATCACAGCAATATTTACAGCAGCATTTGCCCGATAGTGGTGAAACCCAGCGCAAAGTTCTCATGAACTTAGCCAGTCAAATGCCATTACAAGCAATTTCATTGGCAAATAGTGAATGGCTAAATATGCGCCAAGAGTTTCTACAAGATTGGCAAAAACTTGTGACACAAAAAAGCATGCCGATGGCAATTGCGACCAAGTGGAATAAAGCACTGAGTTTTAGTGATTTTAGTCAAATGTTTGAATACTTGTTGTCCGATATAATTTGTGTCAAGCTAAATCAATCCATAAAAAATATAGATTTGGATTTTGGGGTGTTGGCAGAGCAATATTCGCTCGAAACACTCTTTGGGATTTATACAGAATTACAGCAGTCTAAGCGGTTCATCGAGCAGAACGTACAGGGGAATCTGGTCGTAGATGAGCTTTGTATCAAACTGATGAATGTTTAATTAAGGGGAAACATCATGCAACCACGTATGGGCGGGATTGTTCACGCTAATATTCCAGATGTGGAAACACTTTTTGCGAGCTACATGCCTTATGTCGTTGGTGGCGGTTTATTTGTACCATCAAAGCAAGCTGTGAAAATGGGTGATGAGGTTTTCTTATTGGCGACTTTGCCTGAACAAAGTATAAAAATTCCTTTGACAGGAAAAGTGATTTGGATTTCGCAAAAGCAAAATGGCATTAAACCACAAGGCTTTGGAATTCAATTAAGCGGCGAAAAAGGCGTTTATTTTAAAACAGAAGCAGAACGTTTACTTGCAGGGCTTAAATCTGAGGGGCGTAGAAGTTACACTATGTAGTTACAACAGTGAAGACTTGTAGGTACATATTGTGTTTGTAGATACCCATTGCCATTTAACCATGCTCGACCTAAGCCCTTATGAGGGTAATTTAGATCTTGCATTGGATCAGGCTCGTCAAGCCGGGGTCTCAAAATTTATGAGTATCTCGGTTGATCTAGATGACCATATCGAACTTTCAAAAATTGCATCACGTCATGCTGATGTGGGTTATTCCGTTGGGGTGCACCCATGTGAAGATCCTGCAACGATGGCTCGGGCAACAGAAGAATATCTCATTGAATTAGCACAACCTGAAAAGGTTTGGGCGATTGGTGAAACAGGGCTGGACTATTTTCATAGTACCGACTTTGTTGCAGAGCAAAAAGAATGTTTTGCTCGCCATATTCACGCATCGCAGGCCGTGAAAAAGCCAGTGGTTGTACACACCCGTTCTGCAAAGCATGATACGGTTGATATTATCCGTGCAGAGAAATCTACTCACGGTATTTTGCATTGTTTTACTGAAGATTGGGAAACGGCAAAAGCTGTCTTAGATTGTGGTTATTACGTGTCATTTTCAGGCATTGTTTCTTTTAAAAATGCACAAGATTTGCGTGATGTGGCCAAGCAAGTGCCACTGGATCGCGTGCTGATTGAAACAGATAGCCCATACCTTGCACCGATGCCTTATAGAGGAAAGTCTAATGAACCAAAATACGTTCCTTATGTAGCCAAAGCCTTAAGTGATGTATATGATAAGTCAATTGAAGAGATGGCTTTCATTACAATGCAAAACTTTGAAAATCTCCTCAATCTTAAGTAAATAATTTGAATTGATATAAGAGTAAGAGAGTATAGGGTGAAGATGGATCGTCAAGCTCAGTTTAGAGCAAGAGAGGCATTAATTTTCCAAGTGGCAGAGCAGCTGCTATTGGAAAATGGCGAAGCAGGGATGACACTAGATGCGCTAGCGGCAGAACTCGACTTGGCAAAAGGGACGTTATATAAACATTTTCAAAGTAAAGATGAACTATATATGTTGCTCATTATTCGTAATGAACGCATGTTATTGGAAATGATTAAAGACACCGATAAAGCTTTTCCTGAACACCTTGCTTTCTTTATGTTGCATCACTTACATCACCCAGAACGTACAGTGTTATTTCATCAAATTGAAGAGCGTTTATCGACAACAGGTGTGGGTATTCAGCACTTGTTTAGTGAACTATATCAAGTGCGCAAACAACGCCTACGATTGATCATTCGTATGACTGAGCATTATTTGGAGTCGATTCAAAGTAGCATGCCAGTACGTGATTATCTTGCTTCGATTTGGTCACTTACACATGGCGCTGCAGCAATTTTGAACTCTAGTTTTTATCAGCGTTATTTGGGTTCAAGAGACACCTTGCGGGTTGCTTATATTGATCAAGCCTTGGCCTTACCAAAACAAGTGCATGCGGTTGCTCAATTCGCTTAAAGGCTGCTTATGAAAAGTGCATCACCATCATCGGTTCGTGGCTTCACCCTCGTAGAATTGATGGTGGTGATTGTGATTATGGGCATCATGGCCTCATTGGTACTTTTAAATATTGGTGGGACAGATCAACGCAAAGCCATGCAAGCACGCGAAGTGTTTGTGATGGATCTGAAACGAATTTTACGTGATGCAAATGATCAAGCTTTGATATTGGCTTTACAGCAAAAAGCTGGAACGGATGTCAACACGCAAAGCTATGCGGTACAAGAATATTTACCAGAACAAAAACGTGTAGAAAATAGTATTTTAAATCAAAATAATAAATGGCAAAACTATAAAGATTTTGAAACCCGAGTATTACCTGAAAATGTCTCTTTTACAATTCAGCCTTTAGATCAGCAGTATGAAAATGCCAATAATGATGATTTGTTAAATACCAATGCACCCAAGTTGATATGGTTGGGCAATGGTGAGGTAAAGCCTGTGCGTATACAGTTTTATTTTGAAGAACGTCCCATTGGTAATGAAATCGAAATTGATCATTTAGGGAAAGTCAATGCGGGCTAAAGGGTTTACGCTACTTGAAGTCATGGTGGCATTGGCGATTTTTGCGACGGCGGCAATGGCTTTGTCTAATGTTGCGATGCAATATACACAGTCGACAGCACACGCAATTTTAAGAAATAAAGCACAATTCGTCGCGTTGAATGAAATCGCTAAGATGGAAATCAATCGTGAATGGATGACAGGTACTGCATCTAAACAAGTCACTGAACAAGGCGAACAATGGCAAATTGACAAAAAAGCCCAAGCCACCATTAGTCCAAATGTACAACGTATTGATATCCAAGTGAGTTTGATGAATGCTGAAACAGGCGATGTTGAAGCAGGGATTAGCAGTTTGGTGTTCTTTAACTATAAGGCTCCGTTGGATGAAAATAATAACTAGAAAAAAACGTACATCTCAAGATATGCCTGTGCTTGTGCAGCAAGGAATGAGGAATCGAGCAGGATTTACCTTAGTTGAGCTTTTGGTTGCGATTGCTATTTTCGCAGTGCTGTCTGCTTTGGGCTGGAAGGTCTTTGATTATGTCTCGAAAGTGAAAGAGCGAAACGCAACCCATGAAGTAAGGCTCAGTCAGTTGCAAGATGCCCATCAGCAAATACTCAGAGACACTGTACAAGCTGTGCCGTTAACTGCCAATATTAATGGAGATATTCAACCAGCGTTAGTATTGCAAAATGGCCGATTTAATTTCAGTAAGACAGGTGTCACTGATCCATTAAATCAGGGCATTGCACCTGACGAGCGAGTGGAATATCAATACAAAGCTGATGAAAAAAAATTGTATCGGCTAAAATTTAAAAATCTCAACCAAACGGGGCATGATCAGCCAGATTCGAGTGTTTTACTGGATAATGTTGAACAATATAAAATCACGGTACTCAATCCAAGTGAGTTAGAGAATTGGCCAGATGCTGCCGCTGATTTGAATAATGAAAAAACCATTCAACTGTTACCGCGGGGTATCAGGATGCAGCTCACAGTTGATGGGACAAACTACGAATGGTTATTCAGTTTGTTAAATACTGATTTTTTATTGGATAAAA
The DNA here is from genome assembly GCF_013419525.1 of Acinetobacter sp. YH12076. NCBI lineage: Bacteria > Pseudomonadati > Pseudomonadota > Gammaproteobacteria > Moraxellales > Moraxellaceae > Acinetobacter > Acinetobacter sp. YH12076. The sequence continues at coordinate 70,048 of NZ_VOZY01000008.1, forward strand.
ATAAGAATGGTTAGCGGTCAGGTAGTAGAGTCATTTGAAGTTCGGAGTTGCGTATGAAACAGCAACGTGGCATCGCTTTGTTAACTATCCTGATGATGGTAGCTTTGGCAACCATAGTTGCAGCAGGCATCGCAAAACAACAAGCCCATACTTCTGAAAATACCGCTTATGTGATGCGCCAAAATCAGTCGTTGTTATATGCGAAAAGTGCCGAAGCATTTTTTGCTGAACTTTTAGTAAATGATGCCGAAAATGCAGGGCAGGTGGATCACCTCCAAGAAAATTGGGCTCAGCCTATGCCCGCCTTTCCAGTGGAAGGTGGAACTGTTGCAGGTGTGCTGCAAGACGAATCTGGAAAATTTAACCTCAATAGTTTGGTTTCAGAAGAAGGTGTGGTAAATGACAAAGCAAAGCTATGGTTTGAAAAAATATTGCAGCGTGTTGGTTTACCCGCAGAATTAAGTCAAGCCGTGATTGATTGGCAAGATGAAAATGATGAGACCTCTGGCCCGATGGGAGCAGAGCTGGCGTACTATCGTGGTTTAAATAATGCGGCATTACCGCCAAATGCAAAATTTCATAGTGTGGAAGAACTGAAATCAGTCCGTGGTTTTGAAGGTGCTCAATATAAACTGATTGCGCCCTATGTGAGTAGCTTGCCCTCGCATGAAACAACGGTAAACATTAATACCGCTCCTGCATTTTTGTTAGCGACTATGGATGATCGTTTAGATGTCAATGCAGTTGAGCAAGCTTTGCAACAAAAAGCTGCCAAATTTGAACATTTCGAAAATATCAATGATTTATGGGCAATGGAGCCATTTGCACAGGTGAGCACAGAAAATAGGGAAGTTTTAAATTCACAATTGGGTGTGCAGTCGAACTATTTTAAAGCGCAAATTGAAATTATTTTAAATGAAAGAAAGCGTCAATTTACCAGTGAGTTAGTGCGAAAAGATAAAGATGTATATGTGGCTTTTCGCAGTATGGCACCATTTTAGGTCTTAAAGGTCGCTAAATTTTCATGATGCCTTTTCCCAATTGTGCTGAATAGCAAAATTAATGCCTCTTGTTAGACTTTTGCATTATAATCTCTGAGAACCCATAGATTATTTGATTGCATTACGACACATGTTAATTCGTAAGTTATTTAAGTTTGAAAACGCGCATATCGTGCGTAATTGCACGTCAGACCGTTGCAAACGTTCCATTCATGGACACAGTTATAAAGTCGAACTATTACTTAAAGCGTCGAAACTTGACCATGGACAAATGGTTTACGATTTTGGTTTGCTCAAAGGGGTAATTAAAGACTTATTTGACAGTTTTGATCACGCGATTTGTTTTTGGCAACACGATGATGCTGAGTACATTCGTGCCTGCAAACAGTTCAGTGCACGTTGGGTCGAACTACCCGTATCGCCCTCAGCGGAACAATTTTCACGAATCTTCTTTTACTTAGCACAACAAGTTCTAAAATCAACAGAAACTCAAAATGGTGAGGGTGATGTTGAGGTGTATTCTGTGATCGTGCATGAGACAGACACAGGCTATGCGCAAAGCTTCTTAGAAGATATCGACAACGCACAAATGGGGTTGTTGCAGTTAGATCAAATTATCTTCTCCGAACAGGTTCAGTCGGAATGGAACGATACCCAGATGTATGAAAAATTAAAACAGGGTCAAAAATTTTTAAACCCTGCAGTTGATTTACAAGTTAGAATTTAAGTAAATATTTGGTTTTATTAGGATTGGTTAACAGTGATGTCTTTAACAGAAGAGCAACAAGCAAAACTCGCTAAAGTGCAGCTTGAGCCTAGCTGGAAATATGCCCTAAGTGAGTTTTTGCTTAGCCCTCGCATGGATGAGTTAAAAGACTTTCTGCTACAACAAATCAAACAGGATAAAGTGATTTATCCACCGAATCCGCTGATCTTTAATGCCTTAAACACGACACCTATGGCAAATGTAAAGGTGGTGATTTTAGGTCAAGACCCGTATCATGGGCCAAATCAGGCACATGGCTTGAGTTTTTCAGTACAAAAGGGGGTTGCATTACCACCTTCTTTACGTAATATTTTCCATGAGTTAAATACCGACCTTGGGGTGCCTGTGTCAAAACATGGGGACTTAACACGCTGGGCAGAACAAGGTGTTTTGCTTTTAAATGCGGTACTGACTGTTGAGGCTGGGCAACCAACTTCACATCAAAAACGTGGCTGGGAAGATTTTACAGACCATGTGATTGATGTTTTAAATGAGCAACGTGAGCATATTGTCTTTATTTTATGGGGGGCATATGCACAGCGTAAGGGACAACGCATTGACCAAAATAAGCACTTGGTGCTAAAAGCCGCGCATCCATCACCTTTGGCTGCAAACCGCGGTGGTTTTTTTGGTTGTAAGGTGTTCTCAAAAAGTAATAATTATCTTAAACAAAATGGCATTGAGCCAATAGACTGGCAGCTGGACGCATGACTTATTCTCCCGTTTCAAAAAATTATCACCCAGATCTGATTGTTGAAGAAGCGAAAAACGGCTGGCGCATTGTTCGCCTGAATCGCCCAAAATCACTTCATGCATTAGATGAATCTATCTGTACAGCGTTGCTTGAAGTCTTTCAGGACTTTCAACACGATGATGCTGTAAAGGCGATTTGGTTAGATTCCACTACGCCGAAAGCATTTTGTGCAGGTGGCGATGTACGCAAATTGCGACAATTGGTGGTCAATGATGAAGTTGAAACGGCGAATAAATTCTTTGAACAAGAATATGCCCTAGATTTGCTGCTGCATAACTATGCAAAGCCGATTTTAGTTTGGGGTGAAGGTTATGTCATGGGTGGTGGTTTAGGTCTGTTTATGGCCGCACCTTTCCGTTTGGTAACACCTTATTCACGTTTAGCAATGCCTGAAATTAATATCGGTTTGTATCCAGATGTGGGTGCGACGCGTTTCCTTGCTGATCGTGGTGCCATTGGTTTATTTACGGGACTTACAGGCTCGATTATGACTGCAGCAGGTGCTTATGGTATCGGTTGGGCAACGCATATTTGTGATGCACAGCGTGATAACGTACTTGAAACTGTCATCAATATTGATTGGGATCATTATCCAGCTGGCGATTTTCGTGCCATTGATGACACTTTAAATAGTATGCATCGTCCTGTGGGGCCTGGCCCATTACAAAATTCTTTGGATGTGATTCAAAGTGTGTGCCGTGGGCATAATTTTGAACATGACTATGAATCAATTATTGGTTTAAGCGATGCACGCAGTGATTGGCTACGTCAAGCCAGTGAAAATCTACAAAAAGGTTCACCTGCAACCGCCGCATTAACATGGTTGTTATGGCAGTGGGGCAAGCAGGTACATTCTTGGAATGAAGTGTTTGAACTTGAAACCCAAATTTCGGATTGGAAAATTCGTCATGCAGACTTTGTGGAAGGTGTGCGCGCACGTCTAGTCGATAAAGACCTGTCTCCAGAATGGAAAAAAGGTACAGATCTTTCCCTTAAAGGAATTCTGGCTGATGAGCCTCCTGTAACCAATATTGACAGTTGGAATGCACTGTTAAGACAGTATGGTGTAATTTAATTAATTGATGTCTGAACAAAATCTATATAGTGATGAACATTGGATGCAGCTTGCTTTCGAGCAGGCTGCACAAGCTGCCGAATTGCAAGAAATTCCTGTAGGCGCAGTCATTGTGAGTCAAAATCAAGTCATAGGTGCAGGGTTTAATGCGCCGATTTCTCTGAAAGATCCCACCGCACATGCGGAAGTACAAGCTTTGCGTCAAGCTTGTTTGAATATCGATAATTACCGATTACCTGACGACGCAACTTTATATGTAACTTTAGAGCCATGCACGATGTGTGTGGGCGCTTTGGTACATTCAAGAATAAAACGAGTGGTATTTGCGACGACTGAGCCTAAAGCAGGTTCTTTGGTCAGTTCGCGTCAATTATTAAATTCAGGCTACTATAATCATATCTTTGAGTTTGAGCATGGTTGCCTACAAGAGCAATGCTCTCAACAATTAAGTGATTTTTTTAAAATGCGTCGTGAACAAAAACGACTGATGAAGTTACAGGAAAAAGCCACTTTGACTGAACTTAATTTAAAAAACCAAGTAAACTCTACTGACAATTAATATTGTCAAATAAAATAGGGTACACCATGAAATCCATTCAAGTAAAAAAAGAATTTAATGCACCGGTCGAGCAGGTTTTTGAATTACTTTCAAAACATTCGACCTACAACGTGGCTTTTGCGCCGATTCAAGTGGTGCGCGTAAAAGATTCAGCAGATCCTGAACGTCCTGATGGTGTAGGTTCTGTACGTCGTATGGGCTTTGGGCCCGTGAAGCCATTACAAGAGCAAATTACTTTGCTTGAGCCAAACCAACGTATTGAATATAAAATTATTAAAAACCCATTGGTGAAACATCATTTGGGCGTGATTCAATTCGAAGCGATCGATGCCGGGCGTACTTTAGTCACTTATACGATTGAATTACAGACGCGTGCGCCATTCGTTAGTCATTTAATCCTTGCGCAACTGAAGTCAGCGATTAAAATTGGTTTTTCAAAACTTGCAAAAACCGTATAAACAAAAGTGGAAGAGCAATGACAGTTCAAATCATTACAATTGATGGCCCAAGTGGCTCAGGTAAAGGAACACTGGCAGCAAAAATTGCGGCACATTATCAGTTCCACTTACTCGACTCAGGTGCGTTATATCGTCTGTTGGGATTGTCATTGCATAAGCAAGACTTAATTGATGCATTAGACTCAAAGCTCGATGAATGCGTAAAAATTGCAACAAATTTAGACATACAATTTGTGACAAATGAAGCAGGTGTTTCGGTGCTTTTAGATGGTGAAGATGTCTCAAAAGTTATCCGTACTGAGAGAGTTGGAGAGTTCGCTTCAAAAGTTGCTGCAATTCCTGCACTTAGAACTGCGCTTTTAGAACGTCAGCATGCCTTTGCTCAAGCACCTGGTTTGGTTGCAGATGGCCGTGATATGGCAACTACGATTTTTCCAAATGCCCAAGCCAAGATTTATTTAACGGCTTCTGCTCAGTCCCGTGCGGAGCGCCGTGTAAATCAGTTGCAGGCTATGGGCGTGGATGTTAAAATAAACGACATTTTAGCTAATATCGAAGCGCGTGATAAGCGAGATATGGAACGCGCAGTCGCTCCACTCAAGCCTGCGCCAGATGCTTACTTCATTGATAGTTCAACTTTGAGTATTGATGAAGTATTCACGCTGATGACGAATTACATCGATCAGCAATTAGCAAACTAAAGAATTTTCAGCAGAAGCATAGCTTGATCAGTCTTATACGGACTATGTAGACGCTTAATTAAACCGGCCTTGTCTGATCCAAGACCGCTGACTTTACTAGGTATATCATGACCGAATCTTTTGCAGCCCTCTTTGAAGAAAGCGAATTAAACCTCAACGTTGAAAAGGGTGCTGTCATCCAAGGCGTTGTAGTAAGCATCGACTCTGACTGGGTAACAGTTGACACTGGCCTTAAATCAGAAGGTATTGTTGACCGCGCTGAATTCTTAAATGAACAACGTGAACTTGAAGTTCAAGTTGGCGACACTGTTGATGTAGTTGTTGAAGCTCTTGACAACGGTATGGGTCAAACAGTTTTATCACGTGAAAAAGCTAAACGTGCTGAAACTTGGACTAAACTTGAAAAAATCTTTGAAGACGGCGAAATCGTTACTGGTGTTATCTCTGGTAAGGTTAAAGGCGGTTTCACTGTTGACATCGGTCCAGTTCGTGCGTTCCTTCCAGGTTCTTTAGTTGATACTCGTCCTATTCGTGATACTACTCACTTAGAAGGTAAAGAGTTAGAATTTAAAGTAATCAAACTAGATGCTAAACGTAACAACGTTGTTGTATCTCGTCGTGCTGTTATGGAAGCTGAATCTTCAGCTGACCGTGAAGCTCTTCTTGCTCAGCTTGAAGAAGGTCAAACAGTTACTGGTACTATCAAAAATCTTACTGACTACGGCGCGTTCGTTGACCTTGGCGGTATTGATGGTCTTCTTCACATCACTGACATGGCTTGGAAACGTATCAAGCATCCTTCAGAAGTTGTTGAAGTTGGTCAAGAAGTTACTGTTAAAGTACTTAAATTCGACCGCGAACGTAACCGCGTATCTTTAGGCCTTAAACAATTAGGCGAAGATCCATGGTTAGCGATCATGAACCGTTATCCTAAAGGTTCTATCGTTAAAGCTCGTGTAACTAACTTAACTGACTACGGTTGCTTCGCTGAAATCGCTGAAGGCGTTGAAGGCTTAGTACACGTTTCAGAAATGGACCACACTAACAAAAACATCCACCCATCTAAAGTTGTTCAGATCGGTGACGAAGTTGACGTTATGGTTCTTGAAGTTGATGAAGAGCGTCGTCGTATTTCTCTTGGTATCAAACAAACTCGTGCTAACCCATGGGAAGAGTTTGCTAAAGAACACGACAAAGGTGAAAAAGTTTCAGGTACTATCAAGTCAATCACTGACTTCGGTATCTTCATCGGTTTACCAGGCGGTATCGATGGTCTAGTTCACTTGTCTGACATTTCTTGGAACGAACAAGGCGAAGAAGCTATCCGTCGTTACAAGAAAGGTGACACAGTTGAAGCGGTTATCCTTTCAGTAGACGCTGAAGGCAACCGTATCAGCCTTGGCATCAAACAAATGAACAGCGATCCGTTCAACGATTTCTTAGCTGCTAACGAACGCGGTGCGCTTGTTAAAGGTACTGTAACTGCAGTTGACGCTAAAGGCGCTACTGTTAAGTTAGCTGACGAAGTTGAAGCGACTCTTAAAGCATCTGAAATCAACCGCGACCGCGTTGAAGATGCAACTAAGTTCCTTGAAGTTGGTCAAGAAGTTGAAGCTAAAATCATCAACGTAGACCGCAAATCACGTTCTATCAACTTGTCTATCAAAGCGAAAGACGAAGCTGAAGAAAAAGAAGCAGTAGCTAACTTGAACAAGACAGCTACAGCAACTTCAGACAATGGTCCTAAAACTATTGGTGATTTGATCAAAGCTCAAATGAACCACTAAGTAAGTGTTTGAATTGTATTGTTAATGTAAATTAATTAATATATTTTACACAATTACTGTAACGGTAGCGTAGTAAGTGATTATTACGCTACCGTTTTGTATTTAAACAGGTTATTATCGGGAAACTGATCCTAGGTAGCTTGATAATTAAAGAGGTCGCAGATGACTACTGAAGCACTTAATAAGTCTGACTTAATAGAGCGTATTTCTCTTAAAAACCCACACTTAGCTGAACCCTTAGTGGAAGAAGCCGTTAAGATAATGATCGATCAAATGATCGAAGCTTTGTCTACAGACAACCGAATTGAAATCCGTGGTTTTGGTAGTTTTGCATTACATCACCGTGAACCACGTGTGGGTCGTAACCCAAAAACAGGTAAATCAGTTGAAGTTGCAGCAAAAGCTGTACCGCACTTTAAACCTGGTAAAGCTTTACGTGATGCGGTAAACGAATCTGCAAACTAATTCAAAACATTGTTAGGGGTGTTTATGCGTTACGTATTGGTCGTAATTCTACTAGTCCTATTTGGATACTCATTGGCTTTGGTTCTGCAAAACGGCACTGAACTTTCAGTCGATTTGTTGTTTACACAAGTGCCTGCAATGCGTTTAGGGCTTTTATTGCTATTAACATTGTCATTAGGTTTGGTTTTAGGTCTTTTATTGGCAGTGCAAGTATTCCGAGTATTTCAAAATAACTGGGAAATTAAACGTCTACGTAAAGATATTGACCGCCTACGTAAAGAGCAAATTCAAACTGCTCAACTGGCTGCTGCTGAAGCGGCTGCACATACACGTCATGAAAAAACAGTTTTAGATATTGATGCAAATGAGCGTCCTTCTAACCCGTTATAATTGGGCTTATGAAGTAAATTAACTACTTTTATGAGTATAGTTAAATTTTATATTAAACACTCTGGTGGATCATCGGGGTGTTTTTTTATGGGCTGAAAAAATAAGCCATATATCTTAAATAAAATAATGAGATAGCTAAATTCAAATTAATCATTTCAATTAACATGAGTTTTATGACTTTCTGATCAAGTTGAATCCATCTATAATGCACTAATTTTGTCAAAATGAAGGGTAAGTCTCTTGAGTATCATCGTTGCACTAGATGCTAAAAGCCAATATGACGCACTTACAATTGCAGAGCAGTTAGATCCTGCATTATGTCGAGTTAAGGTTGGTAAAGAGTTATTTACCCATGAGGGTTCAAGTATCGTTAAAGCATTGCACGATAAAGGTTTTGAAGTATTTCTAGATCTTAAATTCCATGATATTCCAAACACCACAGCACAAGCAGTTTGTGCAGCTGCGGATATGGGTGTGTGGATGGTCAATGTCCATGCATCAGGTGGCCGTAAAATGATGGAAACCTGTGTAGAGCGCCTAAAGGCGGGCAATTACAATACTCAGCTAATTGCTGTTACGGTTTTGACATCAATGGGTCGTGAAGATCTTGCGGAATTAGGCTTAGATGTGGAACCTTTTGAACATGTGAAGCGTCTTGCGACTTTAACGAAAGAAAGTGGTTTGGATGGTGTAGTTTGTTCGGCACAAGAAGCGAAAATGTTACGTGAAACTTTGGGTGCTGACTTTGCATTAGTAACACCGGGTATCCGTCCTGAGGGTTCTGCAGCGGATGATCAAAAACGAATTGTGACACCTAAACAGGCAATGCTTGATGGTTCTACACATTTGGTGATTGGCCGTCCAATTACTAAATCGGACAATATGCGTCAAACTTTAAAAGATATTTTGGCGACACTTTAATATTTACCCTCTCTCTAACTCTCTCCCAAAGGGAGAGAGGAAGTCCTCTCCCTCTCTGGGAGAGGACTTAGGTGAGGGTTAGATAGCTGCTAATATACTCACCAATATAGGTGCAAGTACAGAAAGGATAAAGCCGCTGACCATGGCATGTGGAATAAAATCATTACCGCAGGCTTGTTTGACCATAGGTAGGGTGACATCCATAGCTGTTGCACCCGCAGATGAAATTGCAGAGCGTGGGTAGCGCCAGCCAATAATATACATAAATACAATCGCAAAAATTTCTCTGAATAAATCATTCATCAGCGCGATACTGCCTAGATGCGCATTTTTTAATTCAGTCACGACGATGCCTGTCATCGAATAGAAACCGTAGCCTTGTGACAACATAATCAAATCTTTCAAACTGATTTGTGGTAATAGGTATGCAGCAGCAAAAGCGCCCAAAAGTGAACCGACGATACAGCCGAGTGGAACAAGTAGAATTTTCCAATTTAACCAAGAACGATCGAGCGGTGAGTAGGCGAGATCTAGACCGATCAGAAACATAAAGACTAAAAGTAGATCCCATGTACTCATATGTGGCTGAAGACTAAAATGTGCTGCCATTTCAGCAAAAGCGTAACCTAAACCTAATGCAATAAAAGCATAGCTAATATTGATGAGTGAGCTTATTACTAACTGCATAGACACTTTGCCATGACTTGGTTTGTAGCCTAAAAGCTTAAATAAAATATAGCAGCAAATCAAAGCACCCACTGAGGTCAATAGTGCAATAAGTACTGATGAAGAGAGGATTTGCAGAGGTGCTGGAATATTGTGTAATGTTTCGGAAAATTCGATTGCAATCGCAAATAACAAAATATAAGTAAAATACGGCAGAAGTTTAAAGGCGATTTTTTCAAGCCAAGTGGGTAGGCGACGTGCAAGAATAAAACCAAGCCCTAAACAGGCCAAGAGCTGGAAAATCAACCAGAAAGATTGCATACAAAAATAGGCAGATAATGAATACCTGCCTATTATGACCTGTTATTGCTTAAGCTGCATGACTAGATTTTGTTTTACTGAGGAGTCGAAAATCGGCTGGATTTATTTTTCGAGTAGCCAGCCAATATTTCCATGTATAAGTTGGCCACAGTGCAAAATTTTTACCGCCATTTTGTTGATACCAGCTCACGCAGCCTGATTGCCATACCGTACCATCAAGCATGTCTTGTACATGAGTGTTAAATTGATCTTGCACCTGATCTTTAACAGCGATGGCTTGAACATTAGATTTTGAAACCAATTGCATCATTTGTAAGATGTAATCGACTTGTGCCTCAATCATAAATACCACTGAATTATGGGCAAGTACGGTATTGGGGCCTAATAATTGGAACAGATTTGGAAAGCCTTTGGTGCAAATGCCATAAAAGCTTTCTGCGCCAGCCTGCCACACTTGTTTGAGTTCTTGAGTATTTTCACCAATACATTCAAATGATTTTAAATAAATTCTTGGATCGGTAATAAAGCCAGTACCATAGATTAGACAATCAATTTCACGGGATTTTCCATCTTTGGTAATAATAGCATTTTCAGTGATTTCTTGTATTGCATCACTGACCAATTCCACATTAGGTCGATTAAAGGTTGGAAAGTATTTATTAGAAATTAAAATGCGTTTACAACCCATGATGTAGTTTGGCGTTAGTTTCTTGGCAAGTTCAGCATCTTTCACTTGATACTTAATATACAGTTCTGCAAGTTTTTGCGCATACTTCATGGTGGTCGGTTTAACAATTGGCACGACACGTGATTCGTTGGTCCAATACAGGCGAGCACGGTGAATTTTTCGAAACCAATCATATTTTTTAAATAGTAATTTTTCTAAACCATGATAACTACGCTCATCTCGTGGAATGACCCAAGCCGCGGTACGCTGAAAAACATACAGTTGCTTTGTTTGTGGTGCGATTTCAGGAATGTATTGGATGGCACTGCCGCCTGTACCAATCGATGCGACCTTTTTACCTGCTAATGGATATTGATGATCCCATTGAGAAGAATGGAACACTTTACCCTTAAATTTTTCAATACCTGGAATATGTGGAATTTGTGGGACATGTAACGGGCCAGATGCAAAAATCACATATTGAGCGGTAATTTTAACGCCATCTTTGAGTTCTAAATGCCAGTCGCAGGTTGATTCATTGTAGTGGCTTGAAAGCACTTCACTGTTAAAGCGGCAGAACTGTTTTAAATTATATTCACGGGTAACGTGTTGGATATAGTCAAATATTTCCGGCGCTTCGGCGTAACGTTTTGACCAATCTGTTTTGGGTGCAAAAGAAAGCGAATACATATGTGATTGCACATCACACGCAGCGCCAGGGTAGCGGTTTTCACGCCAGGTTCCACCAAAATCATTGGCTTTTTCGAGGATCAGAAAATCTTGATTGCCTTGTTGTAAAAGTCGTATCGCCATAGCAATACCACCAAAACCACCGCCGATGATGGCGATTTGTGTATGTATTTCAGAATTGGCGTTTGGGGTTTGCACTGTTTTTGTTTGCGCTTCCTGCATCATTTTTTTAATTCCAAGCGAGATTACAAGCTAAGCATACTTGAGTTCATGATCAGAACAATATGATTGAGGTGACAGAAAAATTGATCGAAACGGCAATGTTCATAATTGCAAATTTGTAGTAAAAAAGAAGAAATTTAATGTTATTTTACGATTTATGAAACGATCTATTCTAAGCCTGATGTATTTAGTACAAGGAATGCGTAAAGCGGGCGTAGATGTCGATCAACGTTTGCAAACCATTGGCCTGCGTGTCGATGCACTCGATCCAACTTCAGTGATTCATCCGAGTTTGGAGTGGGATGTACTGAAAGTCATTGGTAAAGATGTAGAACCTGAGCAAGGGTTATTTATTGGTCAGCATTATACATTGGCGGGTTATGGCCCTTTGCTGATGTTATTGGTCACCAGTGATACTTTACGCCAAGCTTTAAATCAGGGAATTCGCTTTCAACAGTTGACGCATCTAACTGGGCGTTTGAGTTTGCAAATCAGTCAGCATAAAGTGGCCTTATGTTATCAACCCCAAGATGTGTATGCACCACTGGGTGCATTATTGGCACAGTCAGAGATTTCAGGAACTTATAAATTCATCCGTGATCTGTACAAAATGATGGGGCTATCTACACCGCAAGTTCAAATTGATTTGCCGTTCGCTGAACCCAAAGATCCTGAAAAATTAAAAATGTTTACTGATTATTATGGCTCTCAAGTTCGATTTGGTGCGCCATTTGCGGCATTTTGGTTTGATGAAGATGTTTTAGATATTCGGATCCCTTCCGCAGATATGATTACTTTTCGATTATATGAGTCGAAATGTATTGCGGAGTTAGAACGTTTAAGCGCCGATGAAGATGCGCCATCATTGGTTCAACGTGTGCAAGATTATTTGGAATTACAAAGTGGTGCGATGCCAAGTATGGCAGCAACTGCTCAAGCGTTGAACTTGCCTGAAAGAACTTTGCGTCATCAACTGCAACAGTTAAATACCAGTTATAAGCAAATTCGTGAAGATATTATTAAAGATAAAGCACTCCGTATGATTGAATATAATGAATATTCAATTGAAATGATTGCAGAATTGCTGGGCTATTCAGAACCTGCGGCGTTTAATCATGCGTTTAAACGTTGGTTTGGGCATAGTCCGAGACAATATAATAAATAGCCAATGCGCTTTACTGCCAAAGTGTTATATCTTCGAGTTTATTCTTCGTTATAATTCATTTAGCCCAAAAAAGTATTTAATGATATGTCAGATTTTCAGTCACCACACAACACCGCATTTACTCCGATTTCACCGGCTGAGCGTTATGCTCAAGCCTTAGCATCTGGTCAGTTTTTACCAGATCAGGAACAGGCGCAAGCGGTGCATGAGTTGGATCGAGTTTGGCAAGAATTAATCCAACGTTTTAAGGCTTCTAAAAAAGCGTTTCGTCGTTTCCGTCGTCAAACTGCACCGAAAGGGGTGTATATGTGGGGCGGTGTAGGACGTGGTAAAACGTGGCTGATGGATCAGTTTTATGATTCTGTGCCATTTCGACGCAAAACACGTATGCATTTCCATCACTTTATGCAGTACGTACACCGTGAATTAAATAAGCTTTCAGGTCAGCGTAATCCACTAGACCTTGTTGCCGACCAAATTTATAAAGAAGCAGTCGTGATCTGCTTTGATGAATTCTTTGTATCCAATGTCACGGATGCGATGATTTTGAGTGATCTATTCCAAAAATTATTTACGCGTGGGATCACCCTTGTTGCAACATCTAACATCGCACCAGATGGTTTGTATAAAAACGGGATCCATCGTGACCGTTTTATCCCAACCATCGAAATGGTAAAAAAGAACTGTGTGATTTTAAATGTAGACTCAGGCGTAGACTATCGTTTACGTGTATTGAAACAAGCGCAGTTGTTTAAGTCGCCTTTAACACATGAACATAAGTTGTGGATGGCTCAGCGTTTTACAGCATTAACGCAAACCCAAACAGTTTCGCAAGAGCCAATTATTATTAATCAGCGTATTGTAGAAACCATTGGTCATACGGAAGATGTGCTGTGGTGTGAATATTCTGAACTTTGCCTAAAACCACGTAGTCCAGCGGACTTTATTGAAATTGCCAATATTTATAATACAGTCTTGGTGAGTAATGTGCCGCACATGACGGATTATTTGTCTGAAGGGACTCGTCGTTTTATCTACCTGGTTGATGAGTTTTATGACCGTGGTGTGAAGTTGTTGCTTACTTCAGAAGATACGATTATTGAATTATATCAAGGTGAAAAATTGGCATTTGAAATTGAGCGTACACGTTCGCGCTTATTGGAAATGCAATCTGATGATTATCTACATACCTCTCACCGTCAAATCAATGCACCAGAATCTACGGCAGAAAATTAAGTGTTTCTGTTGGAATGAAAAAAGAACGTCTTGATGGCGTTCTTTTTTTTGATTTTTAGTTTTAGAAAACATGTATAAATTAAGAAAAGCTGTGGAACGAACAATAGAAGTTAAAGCAAAGTCTCATGATAAAAGCATCATTAAATAAGAAGAAGGGTTGTTTAATAATTCATCGATAAAAGCGTTAAATTTAAACTGATTGGTTGAAGTTGTAGCATCGACATTGGCAGCATTTCATGGCTTAATCGAGTGAGTTTGTTTGACGCTTGGGTCTATTTGTTCAGTTTTAGAACAAAATTCTGCACTTAAGTCTAATTTCGACATTTCAAAAACTTTATACACTGTAAAAAGGTATTCAGGCTGATGATGACGTCGTATTTCTGATCTTTATTATGTTGAATGATGAGGGTATTTCATTACATAGAAAATGATCATTATTTAGGAATGTGATAGTACTATTCAGCAAAGTATAAATGGGTATACTAGAATCTCTTGTTATAAAAAATAGCAATATCAGGAAAGACAATGACTGCACGTATTCAAAAAGGCAAGTTAGCGATTGCTAAAGAACTTTACGATTTCATCGAAAATGAAGCACTACCGGGTTCAGGTTTAGACAGTGAAACTTACTGGAAAAACTTTGAACAAGTCGTTGTCGATCTTAGCCCAAAGAACAAAGCACTATTGGCTAAGCGTGACGACATTCAAGCGAAGATTGATGAATGGCACCGCAACAACAAATTTGAACTCGAAGCTTACAAAGCTTTCCTTACTGAAATTGGCTACTTATTACCAGAAGTAGAAGATTTCCAAATCAGCACAGAAAATGTAGACGAAGAAATCGCATTATTGGCTGGTGCGCAATTAGTAGTGCCTGTACGTAATGCACGTTACTGCTTAAACGCTGCGAACGCACGTTGGGGTTCACTCTACGATGCTCTTTACGGTTTTGACGTGATCTCAGAAGAAGGTGGCGCGGAAAAAGGTAAGGGCTATAACCCAGCTCGTGGCGCAAAAGTTATCGAATTTGCTAAAAACTTCTTAAATGAAACTTTCCCGCTAGCTAATGGTTCGCATGCAGATGCAACTAAATATGCGGTAGAAGGCAAAAAGTTAGTTGTAAGCCTAAAAGATGGCTCAACTGCAACTTTAGCGAAAGAAGCTCAGTTTGTTGGTTTTAATGGTGACGAAGCTGCGCCAACTGAAATTGTACTTTTAAACAATGGTTTGCATGTAATCATTGAAATTGATGCGACGAGCCCAATTGGTTCAACTGATGCTGCGGGCGTTAAAGACTTAGTTCTTGAGGCTGCGGTAACCACAATTCAAGACTTAGAAGACTCAATTGCAGCAGTTGATGCTGAAGAGAAAGTTGAAGGCTACCGTAACTGGTTAGGCTTAATGAAAGGTACACTTTCTGAGTCAATCGAGAAAAATGGTAAGATCATAACGCGTACATTAAATAAAGACCGTACGCACAAAAACTTGATCGGTGGTGAAACTACGCTTCACGGTCGTTCATTGATGTTGCTTCGTAACGTAGGTCATTTGATGACAAACCCTGCGATCCTTGTAGATGGTGCTGAAATCTACGAAGGCATCATGGATGCATTGATCACACCGTTATTGACCTTTGCAGACATTAAAGGCGAAAACGAAAACAAGAACTCTCGTAAAGGTTCTATGTACATCGTTAAACCAAAAATGCATGGTCCAGAAGAAGTTGCATTTGCAGTTGAATTATTTGAGCGTGCTGAACAAGCGCTTGGTCTACCTGCGAAGACTTTGAAAATCGGTATCATGGACGAAGAACGTCGTACTTCTGTGAACTTGAAAAACTGTATCGCGCAAGCGAAAGATCGTACGATCTTTATTAATACAGGTTTCATGGATCGTACGGGTGATGAAATCCATACTTTCATGGAAGCAGGTCCATTCGTTCGTAAAGGCGAAGTGAAGTCTCAAATCTGGTTCCCTGCATATGAAAACCGTAACGTGATGATCGGTCTTCAAGCCGGCTTACGTGGTAAAGCGCAAATCGGTAAAGGCATGTGGCCAAAACCAGATATGTTGCTTGATATGTATAAAACTAAGATTGAGCATCCAGAAGCTGGCGCAAGCTGTGCATGGGTTCCGTCTCCATCTGGTGCTGTTATTCACGCGATCCATTACCATCAGTGCAATGTTTCTGAGCGTCAAAAAGAGTTGTTGAATACTCAACCGCTATCTTTAGATGACTTGTTAACACCGCCTTTAGCGACAGATACAAACTGGTCTGAAGAAGAGAAAACCAAAGAGCTCGAAAATAACCTTCAAGGTATCTTGGGTTATGTAGTTCGTTGGGTTGATTTGGGTGTAGGTTGTTCAAAAGTTCTAGACATCAACAATGTTGGTTTGATGGAAGACCGTGCAACTTTACGTATTTCTTCTCAACACGTTGCAAACTGGTTACGTCACGGTATCGTAACTGCTGAGCAAGTTGAAGAAGTATTTAAGCGCATGGCGAAAGTTGTGGATGAGCAAAATGCTAATGATCCACTTTATACGCCAATGGCACCAAGCTTTGATGGCTATGCATACAAAGCTGCATATGACCTAGTATTCAAAGGTGGCGAGCAGCCTTCTGGTTATACAGAGCCGCTTCTTCATGCTTACCGTTTAAAATTAAAAGGTTATACAGGTGACTAATCTGTAAATCAAAAAAAGCCTCTTCGGAGGCTTTTTTTATTGCTTGAGAAAGTTAGAATGTCGACATAAAAAATGAAAAGGAAACTCCATGTATGTATGGAATGTAAATCGGTTGGTGGAGGATATACGACTGAATAAAGTCTCTGAAACCCATTATAAAAACTACTATATTGCCAGCTCAATATTGATTTTCTTTAGCTACTTAGCACTGACCTTAACCCCAGAATCCAAACCTACAGAAGCTTGGGCTTCGTTTGTTTTACAAGTTGGGCTGCTGATTAGCTGGGTGAATGCCATATTTAAAGCCAATGGCGGCGAGCAAGGCCGAGATTTTTTAAAGCGCTTTATTGCATTGTATTTGCCCGTAACGATTCAGAGTTTAGTCCTCTTTATCTTGATCGCTGTTGTAGTCGAAGGGCTGTTACCCATGTTGACCCTAAACATGGAGGAGGCTGCGCTTGAGCAACTCACCACAGTTAAAGATCTAAGTTTTGAAGTCATCATTAGCTGTTATATTTATTGGCGAATCTATAAAGCGATGCGGCAGATTCATCAGCCTGTTTAAAGTATAAGGTTGTAAAAGAAATTAATTATAAAGTTTTATCCTGTTTTTCTCATAGCTTTTCAATGCTGAAGCCTTTACATTGGGATGAATGATAAAAATAGGATGGAAGCGATGTCAGCATATACAGCATTAGATTTGCAATATATTGGTGGACAATGGCGAGCAGGGACTTCAACGCGATACATCAAAAATATAAATCCCTTTAGTCAAGCAGAAATTTTTGAATTGCAGGCTGCCAGCAGTGTCGATGTAGACAGTGCTTATAGTGCTGCAGAAGCTGCCTTTAAATCAGAAATAACCAAGTCCATTGAAGTACGTCAGCAAGTTATCAGTAAATTAACTCAAACCATTCAGCAACGAAGAGAAGAGATTATTCAATGGCTGATTGATGAATCTGGTAGTACACGTTTAAAAGCCAATATTGAAGTTGATGCTGCGCTCGGCATTATCCAAGAATCGCTGAGTTTTCCTAAAAAAATGCAAACCGTGGAGCTAGAGAGTAAAGACCCGAGCCGAAAGAGTTTTGTGCTGCGTAAACCATTGGGTGTCATTGCGGTGATTAGCCCGTGGAATTTCCCATTTCATTTGTCGATGCGTTCTGTGGTGACTGCGATTGCTTGCGGCAATAGTGTGGTACTGAAGCCTGCAAGTGACACGCCAGTGACAGGTGGAACGTTACTCGGGAAATTATTTGAAGAAGCGGGTTTGCCGCATGGCGTATTAAATGTTGTTGCAGGCAGCGGCAGTGAAATTGGCGACTATTTTGTGGAGCATCCTGTGCCTAAAATGATTTCATTTACAGGTTCAACTGAAGTGGGTCAGCAGGTCGGGGTGAAAGCACTAGGAAGTTCACGGATTAAGCGTTTAGCGCTGGAACTTGGCGGTAATGCGCCTTTAGTGATTTTAGATGATGCGGATTTAGATTTAGCCGTTGAACTGACCGTGATGGGGCGGTTTTTGCATCAAGGGCAAATCTGCATGAGTACCAATAGAGTGATTGTGGATGAATCCCTACACGATGCTTATGTTGAAAAATTAATTAAAAGGGTAAAAAGCATTGTGGTCGGTGATCCGAATGCTACCGAAACTCTGATAGGGCCTATCATCAATAAGGCGCAAGTCGATAAATTAAAAACCATTATTCAAAATGCTATTCAGCAAGATGCGATTTTAGCCTATGCAGGCGGCATAGAAGGTCAATTGGTTGCACCGCATATTTTCACCCATGTGGATGCGCACGCTGATATTGCATTAGAAGAAAGCTTTGGACCAATTTTGCCAATTTTAAAAGCTCGAGATGAAGCGCATGCACTTGAATTGGCGAATTCATCCCGATTTGGTTTGTCGAGCGCGGTATGTACCTCAAACTTAGCGCGCGGTGGAGAGTTTGCTGCCAAACTCGATATAGGCATGACGCATATCAATGGCATCAGTGTGGCGGATCATTCTAATGCACCCTTTGGCGGTGAACGTAATTCAGGCCTTGGTCGTTTTAATGGTGATTGGATATTTGAGGAATTTACCCGCACCCATTGGCAAACTTTCCCTGCTTAAAATACTCAAAGTGAAGTCTATTTAATCTTGTGCAATAGACTTCACTGCAGGTTCTGTTACGCAGGATATTTTTAGTTTATTTCCATGAAATATCAGGCAGAATATAGTCCCAAAAACGGCTCCAACGTGTTTTGTAATACAGAAAAGCGTCAATATCCTGACTTGAACAGTTATCTTGATAGTACATTTTGTGATTCATCAACAGCATAGGTTTACGCTGCAAGGCCGTCATATACAGCTTGACCTGAACCTTGTAATTGTAGATTGAATAATTAGAAGAAATACTCTCGGTTTTCATTTTTTGGATATTGTGAATATACACATCAAACTTCAAGCCATTTTTGTAATCTGTTGCCTCATGAATTGTTCGATCTGCAATTGGAATAAGCGGATTGTTATCACTAAACGCTAAATATGCGTTATGTATTTTGTTTCCTTGTTGATAATTAAACTGAAGAGCTGAATTTGCAGTAGTGAAATAGGGGAGCGCATCTTGAGGATTGATTTTAAACGTGCCTGTACAATTAGTCCTGACACGGCCTCCATCTGCGTTCATCGTAAACCAGCCAAATTGATCTTCTAATTCTGTCGTGTGTGCTTCATCTACGTCAGGAAAAATCACGCCAAACTGATCTCTTTGTCTTTGCTGATTTTGCATCAAGCGATAACTATTTTGAGCACGTTTTGCAAAACGGATTTCAGGAAACATCTCTGGAGATGTAATTTTAAAGTCAGAGACATTGAATACTTCACCATCAGGCAAGATGACCAATGAAAATTGTTGTTCTTGGGTGTTGGGAAGATTTTTGACCGTAACCCAGTGATTCGAACTGATCATTTGCTGATTGCGTAAATGCTTATACTGAATGCGGTATTTGCCTGCAGGAATCTCGACCTTATTGATTAGGTCTTGTTTAAATGGATATTCGTTGAGATAGAGCGCGTCGAGACTAAAAGGTAGAAATGAAACGGTATGTACAGAGACTTTTGCGGCATGTGCGGTTGAATATAGGCTTGAAATTAGAATTAAAACGATAAAGCGACTTCGGTCCAGATTTTTCATTTATTATAAAGATTGATTTTTTGCGGATTATGGCAAATATGTGTGCTAATTTCAAACCGATTACCTTATCGCAATTAAAGTCTCAAAACTTGCCTGAAATCAGCTTTGAATATCCTGAGGAAGTCTATCCAAATTATGATTTGCCATTACTCTTTAAGTCTGAACAAGGGTTAGAGTGGCGAAAAGTGAATTTTGGCATGGTGCCTAAATGGGCCGCAGACAAATCAATCGCACTTAAAACCTATAATGCTCGAAATGAAACTTTGTATCAAAAGCCTACGTTTATTAATGCGATCTCAAAATGTAAGTTTGGCGTGATACCCGTGTCTGAATTTTATGAGTCAATGTATATCGATAATAAGCCGCAGCGTTGGAGTGTCAAACGCAGAGATGGAGAAGCGTTTTATATTGCTGCCTTATATGACATTTGTAGACAAGGTGATGAGATTGTACGTTCAAGTACCATGATTACGATGGATGCTATTCAGCATGAGATGATGAAGCATTTTCATGAGCCGGGCAATGTAAAACGTTCGGTCATTGTGATTCCGCATGCGCGCTTAGAGGAATGGCTAAGTTGGAAATCACCCAACATCCAAAGTTTTGTACAAGGTTTTCCTGTTGATGAGTTTGAATGTGCGCACGCACCCAAAATAAAAATCGAAAAAATCAGTCCCCAACTGAATATTTTCGATTGATATTTCGGTGATGCAAATGCTTATCGAGCTAAGTTTTTAAAGATATGCTTTAAGCTTTCCATGGTTTTTTCAATTTGTAGCGGTGTTAAGCCTTCAAAAGATTGCTCTAGAACGACATTCGTTAGATCGTTAATCTTCTGCGTCATAGCAGTGCCTTTATCGGTTAACACGACGCGGGTAATACGCGCATCATCTTCACAAGAATAGGTATCTACTAAGCCTTCATCTTTTAAACGATAAACGATCTTGGTTGTCGTCGACATTTTAGATACGACCATTTCAGATAAATCTGAAACACTCGCATGAGGTTTAGACTTGAGTGCGAGCAGGATACGACGACGTGAATTATCAACGCCATACTTTTTTAATGCATGGTCGACGTTTAAAACATATTGTGAATGCACCTGAGTAACCCAGTAGAAAGGAAAATTTTCTAAACTAAAGTCATCGGTGGATGGTAAAAATTTTGAATACTTTTTTGTCATAAAGGAGTCCCCTGAATATTTGTTTTAATTTTATTTAATGTTTTAACATTCTATTGAAAAATAGAGGGTAATAGCAAGAGTTCACAATAAAAAAATAGAAAGTAGAAGATATCTCATTTTTAGATTATCTAAATAGATTATATTGATATTCTGTCTAAATGCTTAACAGAAATTAAAAATAAGGTTAAGTATAGAGATAGTGTAGTGAAAATAAATAAGTTTTTAATTTGAATTGAATATTAATATTTTTTACCAAAAGGTAGAAATAAATAATTCATTAGATTTGTCATACAATTTCATACAACGTATTTAATTACATTTAATTAAAAGTCAGGTGAATTCATACTTTTTTTAAAGTGGAAGAGGAGATGTCAAAAAGTAGGTTTTAACATCTAGATGTGTATTTTATATCGCCCATTCGATTTGTAATACATTCAGCGTTTTTAACATTTTGTCATATTGTTGATGCGAAAAAATATGCTTGAATACATTACAAATGCGCAAGATTATGCATAATGGAATGGTCTCTAGTTACACAGGTTAAATTTATGGATCCGTCGCCGTGCGTTGGTCTGCTTGAAGATATTCTTACAATCCAGAATGAGGAAGAGAGCTAATGGAATTTTTGTTAGATCCCGGAATCTGGGTTGGTTTACTTACATTAATTATTTTAGAAATTGTACTAGGGATTGATAACCTAGTCTTTATTGCCATTTTGGCAGAAAAACTCCCTCCAGAACAACGTGATAAAGCCCGCGTACTTGGTCTTTCACTCGCATTATTTATGCGATTAGGATTGTTATTTGCAATCTCTTGGTTGGTCACATTAACAAAGCCCCTGATTACCGTTTTTGATTGGACATTCTCTGGTCGAGATCTCATATTATTGTTCGGTGGATTGTTCTTAGTCTATAAGGCGGTCACAGAGCTACATGAGAAATTAGAAGGAAAACCAGAAGTTCAAGTGACAACAAAAGTGGCATATGCCAGCTTTACAGCAGTTGTTGCGCAAATTGTTGTCTTAGATGCGGTTTTCTCTTTAGACTCTGTCATTACAGCGATCGGTATGGTCGACAACATTTATGTCATGATGGCAGCAATGATTGTGGCAATGGCAGTGATGTTACTTGCATCTAAACCGCTAACGGCTTTTGTAAACCGACATCCGACCGTCGTGATCCTATGTTTAAGCTTCTTATTACTGATCGGTATTAGTTTGATAGCAGAAGGTTTTGGTTTCCATATTCCGAAAGGCTATATCTACTCAGGTATTGGTGTTGCGATTGTCATCGAAGCCTTTAACCAGTTTAGTCAACGCAATGCTCAAAAACATGAAGCGAAAATTCCATTACGCCATCGTACTGCAGACAGTATTTTAAAACTGATGGGTGGGCGCTTAGAAGCTGATCAAGTCGGTAATCAGGCGCAAGAAACCTTTGCAGACGAAGAGCGTTACATGATTGGGGGGGTGTTGACCCTTGCAGAGCGTTCAGTTGCGTCGATCATGACTCCCCGTAATCAAATTTCTTGGGTGGATTTAAATGACACACCTGAACAAATTCGTGAGCAAGTCCTTTCAGTGCCGCACAGTTTATTCCCTGTGTGTCGTGGTAGCTTGGATAAAGTGATTAGTATTGTCCGCGCGAAAGAACTTATTGATGTTCTAGACAGTGAAGATGATCTAAAAGCATTGATTAAACGTCATCGTCCAATCTTTATTTTCCAAAAGATGAAGGTGATTGATGCGATTAATACCTTGCGTACCTCAAAAGGCTCTTTGGTGCTGGTTACGGATGAGTTTGGGGCGGTACAAGGTCTGATTTCACCACTCGATGTGTTTGAAGCGATTGCTGGTGAATTCCCTGATGCAGATGAACAACTTGATTTGATTAAAATCGATGATGAACATTGGAAAGCTTCAGGCATGCTCGATCTGTATCAGTTAGAACTTGAATTGGAAATGCTGGATTTGATCGAAGAAGATGATGGTTATATCAGTGTTTCAGGTCTTATTTTAGATCAGACCCACGGCAATGTAGAAGTCGGTACTGTGGTTGATTTTAAAGGCATTCAATTTAAAGTCACGGCAATGGATGAAAACCGCATTAAAACGGTTGATATCTATTACCAGGCCTAATGCTCAAATATTAAAAATGACCCTAAGACAGCTTTTCGAAGCTGTCTTTTTTATGACTAGAAAGTATAAGAAATCCTATATAACGAGAGCTGCAATTCACGATGTTAAAACGTATTATATTTACATGATGTAACAGTCAAAAAACGCTGCAACTTTTGAGCTTTTAGAGGGTTAAAGCGGTTCAAAAGTAAAAAATATTGATGGGGTTGATTTTAAAAAAGCATGAGGGTAAATAGCGATTCATTTTTAACTTGGGGTTTTAATCATCATTGATGATCTATGAATAATTTTATTTCATTTAAATATCGCTTCGGAAAACTTTATAACTAGGTACTTTGAAGAAATTCAAAGTTAATCCATTAAAAAAATGGGTGTTGGTATGGCGATCACTGAGAATATCATTGATTTTAGTAAACTCACGATTGAAGAAAAACATGAGTTGTTTCAACGGCTCTGGGAGTTTGATCAATGTATTTTCCCAACTTCTAAGATTGAGCAACTCTATCAATACATGCATGACCCCGATATTGTTGCATTACCAATCATTCAGTATTTTGAGCATGATAAACTGATCGGGCAAAATATTGTGCGTATATTAAAAATTATGCATAACAATCGGCCGATTTTTATTTTTAATTCACGGGCTGGGGTATTGGTTGATTATCGTCGGAAAAACCTGACCTTAAACTCGGCGATTAAAGTGGCAATGCAGCATCAGATTCGATTTCCAGCGATTCCGATGTGGTTTGTGGCTACATTGGCACAACCAAAGGTATATACATTATTTGCCTCGCGCTCTGTTAAGTTTTATCCAAGGCACGGTGTCCCGATGCCCACTGAGTATGCGGATGTTTTAAACAGTTATAAAATCCGTCAGCATGATGTGCAGCATCGGGCTGAGGATATTTTTGTTCATCGTTGTGATTTACCGAAGGTGACGCCTGAGCAATTGGTTCGGCTACGGAAAAAATCTGATGAACATGTTCAATTTTTTATGCAGCACGTGCCAGATTATTTTGATGGCATGGGGTTAATGTGTATTTGTAAATTAAATGTATCAACCATTTTTGAAGCAAGTATGAATCTGGCAGTTGGGCGGGCAGTTTAATGATGGACATGGATGTATTATGCGACAAATGACAATATATCGATTATTCGGTTTCGGTGCGGCAATCTTTTTAACGGCTTGTCAGCCTGCAGAGCAAAAAGTACAAGAGCAATCGCAGAAATGTGTTGCACCGGAAAAACTGGTCAAACAAATTTATGACCAAGAGTTGAAATTACATGCTTTGAGTAAAGATCAACTTGCTGCCTATTTTGAGCCATCGTTAGCGGAACGTATGCAAGCAGAAATTAACTGTAAGCAGTCGCAACAAGTGTGTAATGTGGATTTTGATATATTCACGGATAGCCAAGATCCGCAGCAAGATTCGAAAAAAGGCGTTCAGCCTAAACTGAGTTTTGATGAAAATAAAAACGTTGTTCGTGCTGAGTTTAAAATTGGTGATGAAGCCAAAGTCTTAAATTATGAAATGAGTGATGGCGACTGTTCAAAAATAAAAAATATTGTCTATGCGGGGGACTATGACCTAGACATGATTTTGAGTAATCCAACAGAAACGATCGAAGATTCAGAAATGTTTGATGCCAATGCTGCAAGTGACAGTACGGCACAGTAAATTTTTTTGCATATTAATTAGTACAAAACAGTATGAATCCCTGAACAGCTTGAGTCCTATACTCAAGCTGTTTTTGTTTTCTCAAGGTATCATAGCTTTATAGTGAATAAATTTGCATGTTGGCAAGTTGATTGAAATCATCTTCATTGAGATTATAAATTTCATCTAAAAATGCAACATTAAAACTGCCGACACTTGAGCTAATTTCATAAGCTTTTTGACCCGCAATCGCAAAGTGCAAATGTGCTGCGATCGTGCCAGCAGTTAGCGTTTCACTTACGGCGCAATACGCCGCTGTTAACGCACCTAAAGCGCAGCCAGAAGCCGTCACTTTGGGTTGTAAGTAAGATCCACCATTAATCTGTATCACTGCATTCATTTCTTTCGATAAGATGAAATCTGATTCGCCTGAAATTGCCACACATTCACAGTGTTCTAACAAGGGCACAGCATTTAAATAAATTTCTGCACTATTGAGCGTGCTATCTACACCACGTGATTCTCCTTGGTTACCTGCAAGACCGCTAATTTCTGATGCGTTGCCGCGAATAATACTTGGCTTGTATTGGAGTAATTGGTCAACCATTTCAGATCGCCATGGCAAAACGGGGCCATAACCGACAGGGTCAAGCACCCAAGGTTTATTTAAATTTTGTGCTGTTTGTGCAGCAATTTGCATGGCCTGCATTTGTTCAGACGTTGGCGTACCTAAATTGATATTCAATGCACTGGCAATCGAGGCAAAGCTTTCAGCTTCAAAGGGATTGTCAATCATTGCAGGAGAAGCACCCGCAGCTAAAAGGACATTGGCCACATAATTGCTCGCGACTGCATTGGTGATGATATGCACCAAAGGTTGTTTGGATTGAAGTTCAATCCACGCATTGATGACGCTTTGTAAAAGCGGGCTATTTAAGTCAGTCAATTCACTGTTCATGGTCGTTTCAAAATTTTCAGATTGATTCATCGTTTTCTCCCTTAGCGGGTGAAGTAATGGTCTTGATGTTTACAATTACGGCAGAACAGGGTCACATAATCTGCGGCATCATAATCGACAGAGAGTTCTTGTGAACCACAGTACATGCAACGCTTTGTGGAATAAAAATTTAAGCGAGGTTCGATTTTTTTCCAAGCATGGCGTATTGGTTGCACAAAGATACTTTCATCGAGTCCTAAAAAGTTAAAGAGCAAAATTTCACTCATTTTACTAAAGGGGAGTTGTGGCGGACGAGGGAGGGTAAAGGTTTCCCATTTTTCCTGTAAGCCACGTTCACGGTATTGCTGTAAGGTCTTTTTCAACAGATTGGTGTTAATGAAATTTTCATTACGAACTTGCAGGGCTTTTTGTTTATGTAGGTATTCGAGTGCTGACTGAATCATATAGTAAATCTGCCCAACCGCTAGATGGTCGAGTAGGCGATAACAGAACACTTGAAAGCTTTTATTTCCTGCAATTTGAATACCCCATGTCTTACAATAAAACTGCATGAATTGCACAATTTCTTGAAACAGTAGGAGATACAAACACTCTTTCACTTCGTCAGCACTTTTAAAGGGAACACCCAAGGCTAAATTTTCATAAAACCAATGACGGAGTTGCTGCGCTACGCTAAAAAGACTGGGCTCCGAATAGCCATCCAGACGGACATTGACATAATACTGTTCAGCTTGTAGCGCATCATCTTTCACAATCAAAATTTGCTCATGCACGAGATGCTTTTTGAGTGATTGTTGGAAGAAATAATTCGGGCTGATGTTGTGGTATTTAATAGCGTCCCAGTCGATAAATTCTTGATGTGCCATATGTTCTTGGACGTGATTATCCAATAAAGCCAGCAAAAAGAGTTTCTGTAAAAAACTCAGTTCACTTAATTCACGTTCAACGATATCTTTATTTTTGAGTTTACGCTGTTCTTGTAAGCGGGTTTCTTTCAGTAGTTTTTTTCGCGCGGCCTGACAGTTTTCACAATGGCAGTTGTATTGCTGTTCTGGAAATATTTGATGATGACAGTGGCTACACTGATAAAAATTAAATTCTTGCTCATCTAATTTTTCAGCATCTACCCAATACATAGATGCACGACACAACGGGCATTGCGTACTTTCATCCATTTGTTTGCGTAGAATATTGAACATGTTGCCAGCGTTTCTTGAAAGGTTAAATTGATTATACACATCTCTGTTTAAAGACGGGTTTGCAATTTCAGTTGCGGCAGCTCAGGCGATATGTCGACAAATAAAAAAACTGCATAGTGATGATGCAGCTTTTAGTCAGAATGGATTATTAATAGGCGGCTGGGCATGGGATCGATTCGTCCTCCTCTCCAACTTGTTTGGCTTGTATTAAGGCTTGCACTTTTTTAGACGCGACTTTTTTAGTGCCTAATGCACTATATGAGTTAAGTAATGAACTGACCTCAAAGGCTTTGAGTGGAATCCCTTCGCAAGTCATAAACATTGCAATTACTTGATGGTCGATATTTGCAGCATCAAGCGCTTGCAGGGTCTTCATATTTTCAATACGGATGATGTGTTCTTTAATAAACATAATGCACCTCTTTTTGTTTTAGCCTGATGATTTTGCTTTTGGCAATTAAGTAGATGCAAAACGCATGCTCAAATGTTTTGAGTAGACATTTTAAAGCAGATAAACTTTATAATTATTTACTAAGATATTGAAAATAAATTATTAATTTAAAAGTAACAAAATAATATTGATGTGTATGGCTATGTCTAATGAATTCTCAAAATGCTTAAACTGTTGAAAAAGAAACATCTTGGTGCATGGTTTAAACAGAAGTATGCAATCAAATACAAATTAGAAGATTGATATGAATTACGTACTAAGGTGCTTTTTGGAAGGAATCACCTAAGCGATTGGATTTGAAAAGTATATTTGTATATATTGAGCTTATAATTTTTAATGATCTAGGCTTCTAGGATTGAAACCAAGCGGAATCTACTGAACTTGATACACAGCATGATTCAGCTGGATTTCTAAAGGTTTTGATCTTTTTTTATCCTTTCTTTGTATGGAATACATATGTCAGACGCACTTAAAAACAGCAATATCACCCGTATGCAATTATATAAGCAGCCACAGGGTACGGTTGGTGCGCTGATTATTGGGCATGATCAAACTTTAGAAAAGACGATCGAGTTATTGGGCCTGGCGCAGCAACATCAAGTATCTAAAATTTATGTGGCGGGTGCGACGGAAGAAATTCAGCAATTCCTCACCTCAAAAGTCACGGTATTTCAATTTTACTTTGCTGCAGACTATGACAGCGCGCTCGATTTAATTTTCGAAAATCAATAATCCTCTAAGTCTTAAGCAGGTAAGTTTGAGCGCAATAATTTGAACGTACAGATGGATTAAGCACCTGTACTTTCTCTTTCTAGTATATAGGCGCTTTATTTATTTTAGGTAGATAAAAAATTTGCACATTGTTATAGCTGTACTCAACTCAGGCATTTATTTTGCTGAAACATGGCGAAAATATGTGCCAGCCTTTAAATTATTCAATAAAGATGATTGAAAACAACATGCGCTGAGCCCATATATAAATCATTGTAAATGCGAAGACAGCTTATGCATCTTGTCGTATGATCAAGTCATTCACAATGTGTTCAAAAAGCTGATGAAGCAATAACTAAGGAATAGGACGAGATATGAATATTGCGGCAAATCCAGTGGTCGAAGCAGACCAAACTGTTTATTTAAAAGATTATCAAAAACCATCATTTGTCGTAGAAAGTATCGATCTAGATATTCAAGTCTTTGATAAGCATACCAATGTAAATGCAAAATTAGTGATGCAGCGTCAAACGGCTGGGGATTTGGTGTTATTGGGTCGTGATTTGGAACTCAAATCAATTCGCTTAAATGGTCAAGTTTTGCCAGCAGATGCCTATGTTGTAGATGCAGAACAACTGGTAATTTCAAATGCACCTGACCAAGCTGTCATTGAAACCGAAGTCGTG
Source organism: Acinetobacter sp. YH12076 (assembly GCF_013419525.1). NCBI lineage: Bacteria > Pseudomonadati > Pseudomonadota > Gammaproteobacteria > Moraxellales > Moraxellaceae > Acinetobacter > Acinetobacter sp. YH12076. The sequence continues at coordinate 98,745 of NZ_VOZY01000008.1, forward strand.
ATTCATCCTGAAAGCAATACTCAACTTGAAGGTTTATACCAAGCGGCAGGCGATTTATTCGTTACCCAAAACGAGCCTGAAGGCTTCCGTAAAATTACCTATTATCCTGACCGTCCTGATGTGCTATCGGTATTTACCACACGTGTCGAAGCGGATAAAAAATTCCCTGTATTACTTGCCAATGGTAATTTGATTGAAGCGGGTGAAACCGGTGAAGGTCGTCATTATACCGTTTGGCAAGATCCAACCAAAAAACCATCGTATCTATTTGCTTGTGTGATTGGTGATTTGGCAGTACTTAAAGACACTTATGTGACGTCTGAAGGTCGTAATGTTGCTTTAGAAATCTATGCAGAAGAAAAAGACATTCCAAAATGTCATATTGCCATGGAAGCTTTAAAACATTCGATGCGTTGGGACGAAGAACATTATGGTCGTCCTTATGATTTAGACAATTATATGATCGTGGCAACCAGTGCATTTAATATGGGTGCAATGGAAAACAAAGGCTTGAATATTTTCAACACCTCTTGTGTGCTTGCTGATGAAGAATACACCACTGATGCTGCGATCATGCGCGTTCAGTCTGTGATTGCACATGAATACTTCCATAACTGGACGGGTAACCGTATTACCTGTCGTGATTGGTTCCAACTCTGCTTAAAAGAAGGTTTGACAGTATTCCGTGATCAGTCGTTCTCAGAAGATTTACAATCTGCTGCGGTACAACGTATCGATGACGTTGCAGTGTTAAAAGCACATCAGTTCCCAGAAGATTCAGGCCCGCTTTCACATCCACCGCGTCCAGATCATTTTGTTGAAATTAATAACTTCTATACCGCAACAGTGTATGAAAAAGGTGCGGAAATCAACCGCATGATGGCGACATTGCTAGGCAAAGAAAAATTCCGCGCAGGTACAGACGAATATTTCAAACGCCATGATGGTCAAGCCGTGACTGTTGAAGATTGGGTAGCAGCACTAACAGCGGGATCAGGTGTAGATTTATCGAATTTCTTGATTTGGTATAACCAACCGGGCACACCAAAACTTGAAGCAAAAGGTGAGTACGATGCTGCAAATCAAACCTATACTTTAAGCTTGAAACAAAGCTTAAAAGCGCATCCGAAATATCCAAATTTAAAAGCAGTGCCTATTCCTGTGGCTTTGGCATTGTTTGATGCGACGAGTGGTGAACAGTTACTTCTCAGCTCAGATGCATTGGTTGAAAATGGCATCAAAGATGGCGTGTATTTATTTGATACCGATACTGCAACCATTACATTTAGCGGTGTAAAAACCCAGCCTGTTGTGTCTTTACTGCGTAATTTCTCTGCACCTGTTAATCTTGAATTTAACTATTCAGATGAAGAGCTTGCTTTCCTGATGCAGTACGAGCCGAATGGTTTTAACCAATGGCAAGCCAGCCAAACCTTGTTAGAACGTATTTTGTTAAATGGCCATGATGCTGACATCTATGTCCAAGCTATACAAAATACATTACCAGCATTGGTTGAGCGTGATCCATTACTTGCTTCACGTTTATTCGATGTACCGACAGAGGGTTATTTAGGTAGCCGTATTGATACCGACTACAGTCCTGCCCAAGTGCAAGAACAGCGTGAAGCACTGTTAAGTCGTGTGGCACGTGAGCTAGGTTCATTCTTTAAAGAGACTTATGCAACTTTAGACCCAGATGCGCAGAAAGAGTTTTCACAAGCTATGGGTGTTCGTGCATTGAAAAACATTATGTTGAGCATGATGGCACGTCAAGGCGATGCCTCTGTATTTGAATTGGCTTATGAACAATTCAGCTCAACAGGCAATATGTCTGAACGCCTTGGTGCTTTAAAAGTATTGGTTTGGAATGATGCACCACAAGCACAGCAAGCTTTAGAAACCTTCTATACACGCTTTAAAAATGAAGCTTTGTCGATGGACCAATGGTTTATGTTGCAAGCGGCACATCCGAAAGCAACTGCGGAAACCATTAAGGCACTGACTGCTCATCCTGATTATGACTTGAAAGTGCCGAACCGTATTCGTGCGGTTACTGGTGGCTTAAATAGCAATCCTGTCAACACTTGGAGCTTTGGTGTGCAGCATATTGTTGAATTAGCAAAATTCCTCGATGAGAAAAATCCAATTGTCGGTTCACGGTTACTGCAAATTTTGTCCCGTTGGTACACGTTGGCAGAGCCGCAGCGTAGTGAAGTTAAAGCCGAACTTGAAGCGCTTAAACCTGTCGTGAAATCGAAGAATGTATCAGAAACCTTAAATAGCATGTTAAGTGTTTAATCATTCAACCTCTCTGTACGATTGATTTGAGTTAAATCAGTCGTACTGAAATGAGCCTGTTGCCATGGCTATGGCAGCAGGCTTTTTTTATATCCAGTCTTTTTATCCAATCTTTAGCTAGAATTGAAAATCAATCATGTTTAGATGGCTGAAACTCAAAAATTTTCTCTGAGTATTTATTTAAATTGCATAATAATTGCAACATAAATCACATAATGGCGCTACAATAAAATAGGTCTAACACATGAATGACTGTATGCGGTAAGGCATCCAAGTTCATGAATGTTTAGATTTTTTATCTATTTCATTGTGCAAGATTTTGAGGCGGGTCATGTTAGTTAAGGTTGATGAAGGTTTTTATTTAAACTCACATCATATTATTGCAATTCGGATTAATAGAGATTTGCTTGATACCTTTGTTGTGTCGGTAGAATACACGCCCAATAGTGTGCAAAACACAGGTGTATTTGAAAAGAAATTCAATGCGCGCCGCGATGCAGAACAATACCTACAGACTCTGAATCAAATCATTGGTAAATCGTAAAAGCTAAAGTGTATATCGTGGATATTGTCTAGATTGAAATGGGCAAGATACGAATCAGACTCAGATTGACGTCTAGCTAAAGGGATGAAGTGCATCCCTTTTTTGTGCTTATCTGAGCGAAATTGATGGGAAGTATTGAAAATAAATCATTCTATCAATACGACTCGATTTGCACGTCCGATATTTTCCTGACATGCTGTAGCCATCCAAAATGAGTTAAATTTATATGAGAATCAGTATTGTGGGTGCAGGTCGTGTTGCACATCATTTGCTCAATGTGCTTCATCCACAACATCACATTGTGCAAATTTATGCACGAAATCTTGAAAAGGCAGAAAAACTTGCAGCAAGTGTAGGTGCAGAAGCCATTCATAGCCCAAGTGAGTTGAATGCTGAGATTGATCTATTGATCATAGCGGTGAGCGACCAGTCGATTGCAACCGTTATTCAGCAAGTCAAAGCCTATCTGCCACAAGTTCTGATTGTGCATACGTCAGGTAGCACCAATATCACAGTACTGACCCAGCAGCATTCGCGAGCAGGGGTGTTTTATCCTTTACAAACTTTTAGTTTAGATCGAGATGTGGACTGGACGTCGACACCGATCTTTGTAGAAGCGGCAGATCCTACAGATTTGACGACACTTACAGATTTAGCAAACAGCATTAGCCAAAGGGTTTATCAATATGATTCGGCACAGCGCTTGAGTTTGCATCTCGCTGCGGTGTTTGCCTGTAATTTTAGTAATTATTGTTATGACATGGCAAAGCAGATTGTCGATGCAAAACACGTCGATTTTAGCTTACTTTATCCTTTGATTTTAGAGACAGCCAATAAAGCTACTCAGGCTGAACCACGTAACATGCAAACAGGTCCTGCCATGCGTGGGGATCAAAATATCATGCAAATGCACGCCCATATGCTTGAGCAAGCTGATCAAGTCGATCTGAAAGCGGTCTATGAAATGCTGAGTCAGCAGATTCTTGGGCATCATCAGAAATAAACAATCCATATAGAATAATGAATATTTATTAGCTTAGACATACATGTCAAACAGGATTTTACATGGCAAAAGATTTTAATAGTCCGCAAGTGGTCGAAAGTTATGATGCACATATACGAAAATTAATTCCCGGCTATGAACTTGTCCATCAACAGATTCAGGCGGTGTTGAATTGCCATGTCGCTGAAGATGCCCATGTACTGATCATTGGATGTGGGACGGGCTATGAATTGGGTTATCTCATGGACTTGAATCCAACATGGTCATTTACCGTTACAGAATTGTCTGAAAATATGCTGAATCAAACACGGCAACGCGTTGAAGCCGCTGGACAGTTGCATCGCGTCAATTTTGTTTTGGGCAGTCATACTGCTTTTGAGGAAGTAAGTTGTTTTGATGCGGTGCTGAATATCTTGGTGACACATTTCATTGCGTTGTCAGAGAAAACGAATTTTTTAGCAAAAGCATTTGAACTGCTTAAACCGCAGGGCATTTTTTTAAGTTTTGACTTGATGCAAACTCATTCGAATTTTGAGCAGCGTGTCCTGCCTGAATTTTGCCAAATGCAAGGTTTATCTGCTGCGCAAGCGACAAAAATGATGCAGCGTTTAGAAGATGATTTTGAACTGATTAGCCAGCAGCACTATCAAAGCTTACTGACGGAAATAGGCTTTGATCAAATTTATTGTTTCAGTCAAATCTTTAGCTATGCAGCTTACAGTGCATTTAAAAAGGCTATGGATTAAAAGAATAAAGACCAAGTTTGAGTGTATTAAGTTTATCGATCATTTTCACCGATATAGTTACTACGTTGCATGAGTGAAACTTGCATCAAAATTTTGATCAATAGTCTCATTTTTCTTGCTCGGTATGGCGCTCATTATTTTAAGAAAGAAACTTTTTCTGTCAGCGTTAAATCCATTATTGTGCATTTATAAAAATAATCAATTGGATGAAAATAATGTCAAAAATGGAATTTGATTACATTGTGATTGGTGGTGGAAGTGCGGGGTGCGTACTTGCTGCACGACTCAGCGAAGATCCGAATATATCTGTGTGCTTACTAGAAGTAGGCGGGCAAGGTGATCAGTGGACGGTCAATATTCCAGCTGCATGCGTGGTGAGCTTGCCGACCAAGATCAATAATTGGGCCTTTGAAACTGTGCCTCAAGCTGGCTTGAATGGTCGTAAAGGCTATCAACCGCGTGGAAAATGCCTAGGCGGTTCATCCAGTATTAATGCCATGATTTATATTCGTGGACATAAAAATGACTATGATCAATGGGCGGCACAGGGAAATACTGGCTGGTCATACGACGAGGTCTTGCCCTATTTTATTCGCTCGGAAAATAACAACCGAATACACAATGAATTTCACGGTAATGACGGCCCTCTTTCCGTGACAGATGTGCAAAGCGATAATATTTTCCATCAACGCTATACCGAAGCGGCTCGTGCACAAGGCCATAAATTTCTCGATGATTTTAATGGCGCAGAACAAGAAGGCTTAGGGGTTTATCAGGTAACACATATCAATGGAGAGCGTTGTAGTGTGGCGCGTGCTTATTTGTTTCCGCATTTAAACCGACCAAATTTAACGGTATTGACCAAAGCCACAACACATAAAATCATTATAGAAGATAAAGTGGCCACAGGTGTTGAAGTCCAACATGCAGGGCAAATGAAACACTTAAAAGCCAGACGGGAGGTTTTACTCAGTGCCGGAGAGATGCAGTCACCGCAGATTTTAATGTTGTCTGGAGTAGGCGACCAGAGCGAACTCCAAGCGCATGGCATTGAAGTGAAACACCATTTACCGGGTGTAGGAAAGAACTTCCACGACCATCCCGATTTCATTTTTGGTTATAAAGTCAAAGAATACCAGGGCACATTTGGGGTGTCCTTACCCGGCTCAATTGATATGTTCAAGCAGATCAGTCGCTATCGTAAGAAACGGCGGGGTATGATTGCTTCAAATTTTGCAGAATGCGGTGGTTTTCTAAAGTCTTCACCCGATTTAGCCATTCCAAATTTGCAATTACACTTTGTCGTGGCGTTAGTAGATGACCATGCACGGAAATTTCATGCAAGCCATGGTTTATCGTGTCATGTGTGTCTGCTCAATCCAAGAAGCCGCGGCACGATCAAACTAAGTGGTTCTAGTGTCAATGATCCATTATTGATTGATCCAAACTTTTTAGGGGATGAACAGGATTTAGAAGATTTGGTACAAGGCTTTAAATTGACGCAACAATTGATGATGTCACCGTCTCTATCGAACCATTATCAGCAAGATTTGTTTACCTCACTGGTCAAAACCGATGATGACATACGTGCAATCTTACGTCAGCGTGTGGATACGGTTTATCACCCTGTCGGTAGTTGTAAGATGGGCGTAGATGAAATGTCTGTGGTTGACCCTGAATTGAAAGTCTACGGGATTCAAAACCTTCGTGTCGTCGATGCATCTATCATGCCTTCTGTGGTGAATGGCAATACCAACGCGCCGACAGTGATGATTGCTGAAAAAGCCGTGGATATGATTCGACAAAGTCAGCTCCAAGCGCAAGTAGCTTAGTGGTTATTCGTTTTATATGATTTGATACAACACAGATAAATCTTAGATCAAAAACAGCAATAAAAAACCACCGCTAACGGTGGTTTTTTGCTTTATTCCAAAGTTAGTTTACTTTTTTGAAGATGAAGTCATTAATTTTATGGCCTGCTTCAATTCCGCGACGTTCAAACTTAGTTTGCGGACGCCAGTCTGGACGAGGGTAGCTATTGCCTTTACCTGCAAGGTTTTCAAGACGTGGACGTTCTTCAAGCACTTCGATCATCCATTCAGCATACGGTTCCCAGTCAGTTGCTGAATGGAATGTACCGCCGATTTCTAATTTTTCTTCAACCAATGGCATACGGTCATGAGATACAAAACGACGTTTGAAATGACGTTTCTTCTGCCATGGATCTGGGAAGTATAATTGCACAGTGTTAATACTGTTGTCTGGCATTTCACGTAGCACTTGGATGGCATCAGCATCCAATACTCGAAGGTTAGTTAAACCTGCAAGACCGGCTTCATACACACATTGAGCGATACCCGGAACATGTACTTCAATACCGACAAAGTTACGTTCAGGGTTTGCTTTTGCCATTAGTACCAAAGAACGCCCCATACCAAAACCGATCTCAACAGTTAATGGACGTTCAGGGTGTTCAAAATGCTGACGCAAATCCCCAACAGGATATTCCAAAATTAGATGACCATATTGTTCCAGCGCAGTACGTTGCGAAGTATTAAGTGGCGCAGAGCGGCGCATAAACGTCACGATTTCACGGTGTTCGTTCAGGTTATCCAGATCTACTGCGTGCTGGTCTAATTGATCGTTCGACATAACTTTGGCAAATGTAAAAAATTCGAATGCCGTATTTTAAGTCCTGAGATACACAAGTCAAATTTTTACCGTGAATAAATCCGCTTTTTGCTCAATCTTACCGATTGGAGCCGTGCTTCGCATTTGCCATGTACAGTGAATTACTTAGCTCAAAAGTCATGAATTAACATTAATCTAGGCTGTTTTTTCATCAAGATCTTCACTATCAGTACCATCAGATTTAAATGGCAAAATGGCCTCAAGAACGGTAGAACCCGGCTGTGATTGTATTATAAATTCACCGCCGATACGATGGATTCGTGTTTGCATACTATGTAGACCAACATGTAGACCTTGTTCAACATTGTTAGGGTTGAAGCCTATACCGTTATCTTCAATACGTAATACCAACTGAGTTTCTATTTGGCACAAACTGAAATGAATTTTGCTTGCTTGACTGTGTTTTAAAATATTGGTGAGGGTTTCTTCTGCGACACGTGTCAAATTGAGACATTGGGTCGCAGAAGGTGAGTGAATCCATTCGGCAGCAATTTTCCAGCTCGAGCTTATGTCTAATTCCTCAAAGAGCTGTACAAAGCGATGGCGAATCGGTGCCGCCCATTCGATCGGGGTGTCGGGAACTTTCGTTCCTATACTCGAACCTGAATCGATGACTTGTCTTAAATCATTTCGGAACAGTTTAAGCATCGACATGATTTGTGGTTTTTCAATTTTGTCATTTTGTTCTAACAGTAAAATTGAACGGACAATTGATCCGCCTAAACCATCATGTAAGTCATGAGATAAATGAATTCGTTCTTGAAGTCGTGCATTTTCAAGTGCGAGTTGATGTTGTTGACCAAGTGAAGTGGCGAGTTTCAGTTCTGCACGTTGTACATTTTCAGTTAAGGTCTTATTAAAGCGCTCAATTTGACGGGTGTGTCGGGCTAAACGTAAAGCCAGTACGCCGCCCAAGATGAGGGTGGTCACTGGCCCGGTATAGGGCGAGAGGGCATGACCTTCCATGGTCATCATAAAGTGAGCATCATGTACCGCAATCGGTAAATAAATCAGATAAAGCGTTGCAAGCAAATAGGTTTCAGCCATTTTGGCTTTATACGCTAAATAGGGGTAGCTAATACATTTGGCCACAAAGACAAAAACAAAGAAGCTAAAACAAATTTGGATGACGGTCTTTAAATAAGCCTCTGGCGCAAAACCTATACAGAGCGCGGCGATGGTGGCTAGGCTTAATAACATTTTCTGAATTTTCGGGAATGGGTGGTTTGCAAAATACCATGCACCAATACAGCCAAAAACCGTATAAAAGCAGAAAATTATATTTTGTAGGCGGTCGACTTGAACGGTGGTTAGAAATGCAATTGGCCCATTAAAAATAATACACAGGCTATAAAATACCCAAGCCATGCCTGTGATGGTTAACCATAAGTAAGCTCTTTCATTACGATTGGCGAGCCATGCTAAAAAAAAGAACACAGCCACGACGAAATTAATCATCGTATTGAGTTCGACTAATTGTCGTTGTTCGAGTAACCAAATTTTAAAGGTGTCATAGACTTGCGGGTATTCTCCAATTTGAACTGAACTGAGTCCTGATTTTTGGGTCACTGAACCATACACTTGCACCCAAATGGTATTTACACCTTGCTTTAAACTCGAGCTAGGCAAGTTCAATAGTCTAGGTTGATGTTGGCTTCGTGAAAAATGTTCTGTTGAAATATAATCTTGCCAAAGTAGGGCATCGTTGATGTAAACCCGTCCACTTTGGGTGATGCCTTGTATAGCGATAGCGATGGGTTGATTTAACTGATGGAAATTACAGTTCAACTTAAATTGGATTTTGTACCAAGCGATACCATGATAGTCCGGCCAACGTTTATTCCATGTGTCTGGAAGCTTTTGCAGATTTTGCCAACCTGTACGTGGGCGCTCTTGCTCGACAGCGCTTTTAGCTGTGGCAATATGGGTAATTTCAACAGGACAATGACTGCTTGAGATCTGAGGGGTGGAATTGGCAAAAGTGGGTATAGCAATACAACATAGCAGGCAAAATAGACTCGCTAAGACCAGCAGCTGATTTGCTTGAATGCAGTGTCGTGACCAAAACCATACCATCAAAATTCCCCCAATTTTGTGTATCCACAATTTAAAAAAATAAATAGAAAGTCACATCAAATCTTTGTTTTATTCTTGATAGTTATAATTTTATGAGATGAATTATACAGTTAAATCGAATGAATGGTGAATTTTTCTCTTTTTTATAGCCTTAGTATTTTATGTAATGTCATTACAAATGAGACTTTGATTATTGAAACCCTTTGCTATATACATCCTGAATAGGGTTTCAATAGGTCACACTTTATTGAAAATTGATTGGATTCAAAGTGAATATTTCAAAAATCCATTAGTCACTGACACGGTCGAGTAAAGTGCTACTTGCTTCATTTAAGCCAAAAACCTCTACTTGAATCTGTCTTGATTCAAATTTTTGCACGACATTCTTCAAAATATTAACGGAAGTAATATCCCAAATATGTGCATGACTCAGATCAATTCGAACATGACTAACCCTCTCCTGAAAATCAAAAAATTGATAAAAACTCTCAGAGCTACTAAAGAAAATTTGCCCATAGACCGTGTAACTACGGACTTTGTCTTTAAGTTCTGATGTGACTTTTACCGAACTTTCCAGTTGATTGATAATAAACAACGCAGAGAGGAGCACACCAACCAATACGCCAAGCGCCAAGTTATGTGTTGCAAGCACCACGATCACCACAGCAATCATCACGACATTAAAAGACATTGGATGCTTTGAAAATTGCTTGACGGAATTCCACTGGAAAGTAGTGAATGACACCATGACCATAATCGCGACTAAGGCCGCCATTGGGACATAAGCCAACCATTCTTTTAAGAACACCACCAAACACAACAAAAATACACCTGCAACCAAAGTGGAAAGGCGAGTTCGCCCGCCAGAACTAACATTAATAATCGACTGCCCAATCATGGCACATCCAGCCATGCCGCCCATAAAGCCACTGACTATATTGGCAATCCCTTGACCACGACATTCCTGATGACGATCACCTTCAGTTCCAGTGACTTCATTGATCACTGTCGTGGTCATCATGGTTTCTAATAGGCCAACTGTTGCTAGGGTAATGGAATAGGGAAAAATAATCGTGAGGGTTTCAAGATTAAAAGGAATTTCAGGAATCAAGAAAATAGGTAAAGTCTCTGGAAACTTACCCAAATCACTCACAGTACGCAGGTCAGCACCTAAAAATAATGCCAAACCACTGAGGACAATAATGCAAATCAGCGGTGATGGAATGGCTTTGCCAATTTTAGGTAGATATGGAAACAGATAAATAATTGCAAGCCCTAAAAGCATAAAGACATAGCCCAAACTATCCATCTTTGACATTTCAGGTAGCTGTGCGAAAAAAATCAAAATCGCGAGTGCATTTAAAAAACCATACACCACTGACTGCGAGACGAAGCGCATAAGTTTTGCGACTTTAAAATAGCCAGCAATGAACTGAATCACACCAGTTAAAATCGTGGCAACCAAAAGGTATTGCAAACCATGATCTTTGACCAACGTGATCATAAGTAAGGCCATCGCACCCGTAGCAGCTGAAATCATTGCTGTACGACCACCAAAAAAGGCAATGGTGACGGCAATACAAAACGAAGCGTACAAACCAACCTGAGGGTCAACCCCAGCGATGGCTGAAAAGGCGATGGATTCTGGAATCAACGCAAGTCCAACCACCAAGCCAGCGAGTACATCAGTACGAATATTGGAAAACCATTGTTCTTTTTTAAGTTGTAACACGGTAACTTTTCATCAAATCTTAAACGCGGCTATGTTAAAACAACTGAGTATAAAAATGCATAACACAGTGACTTGAAATCTTCTTAAATATGGATAATAGTCAATGAGTATATATGTTTCAGCATTTACGCTTTTTTGCAATTTACAGGTTTGATCACTTGAAAGTTTGACAGAAGAGATTTAAAACATTGAATAGTACATAACAAGGATCAGATATGAAGCTTTATTATTCTCCAGGTGCATGTTCATTAGCATCACATATAATTTTAAATGAAATTAATGTCGATTTTGATTTGGTCCGTGTTGACCTAAAAAACCATAAAACAGAAAAAGGGGTAGATTATTACGAGATCAACCCAAAAGGTTATGTACCTGCATTAGAAATTAACCCAGGTTTGATCTTGACCGAGAATGTGGCCATTTTACCGTTCCTTGCACAGCATGATCCAAAACAAGACTTAATTCCGCCATCAGGTTTAGGTCGTGCCAAAGTTTTAGAATGGCTTGGCTATTTGAACTCAGAATTACATGATGCTTATGCCGTATTCTTTGGTGCACCACTAGATGCAGACGCTAAAGAAAAAGCTTATGCAGAAATTGATCGTTTATTGACATATATCGATAAAGCGATTGATGAATCGGATAACGACTATTTGGTCGATGATAACTTTGGCCCAGCAGATGCCTATCTCTTTGTACTGACAAATTGGTCAAATGGCATCGGACATGATTTAACGCCATATAAAAATATCATTGCATTACGTAACAAAGTTGCAGAGCGTCAATCAGTTCAAATTGCGATGCGTGATGAAGGATTGATTCCTTAAGTTGTGTATTCAAATTGAATAATAAAATACCGCCGAAATTGGCGGTTTTTTATTGCTCAGGTTCAACTTAGTACTCGAACTGTGTATAGAAATCATCAAAGTTAATATTTTTAAGCGTCAGCTGTTGTGGTGCTTTGAAGCTTGACCATTTGGTATGAGTTTTGGCATCTTCAAACATATTGCCGCCTACAATTTCCTTACGTTTTAAGGTCGAAAAATTATAGCTTTTCGATGTTTCTTCACCAGAAGCTCGGTGAAAGCTACTGTAGTCAAAACCAATCAGGTCAAAGCGTTGATTTTGCCAACGGAAGGTATAACTATGTCGGGGCCATTCCCAGCCACCACAAGCCATAAAATAACTAAAATGAACGAGTAAATTGCCTTTACTGATTTGGATGTCTTCTGCTTCAGCAAGTGGATCAAGTAAGCATGAATTCGGTTGCTGAGCGACTGGGATACTGTTGTTTTCTACGATACGTTGATATCCCTTTGCGGTTTTAAAAAATACGATGAGTTGTCGTGGATGGTTATGAACGACTTTGCCATCGTCATCATAGGTCACCACATCGACTTTTTGTTTTTCCACGATCATCGCAATATCTGGCATTTGATCTTTGTTTAGGTCGCCAGTCGTAGCCATCAAAATGTCCCAACCTTGAGGCGCGAGTGATTTGGCTGTGCTGGGCACTTGGGCAGACAGCCAACTAGATGCGACACAAAGACTCAAAGTACAAAATATATGGGATATTTTCATTGTTATCAGGTTTTCAAAATCAAAAAAAGGACTCAATAGAGTCCTCTTTTATACCGTGAATGAGTTCTTATTTAAAGAAGTAGCCGGTTTCAGGTGAACTGGCATTTGCCATGCGTTTACGCGGCATACGTCCTGCTAGGAATGCTTCACGACCGGCTTCAACTGCTTTTTTCATCGCTGAAGCCATTAGAACAGGGTTTTGAGCTGCTGCAATGGCTGTATTCATTAATACGCCATCACAGCCCAATTCCATCGCTATCGCTGCATCACTTGCTGTACCTACACCCGCATCGACCAAGACAGGCACTTTGGCATTGTCTTTAATGATCGAAATAGTATGTGGGTTGAGAATGCCTAAACCTGAGCCAATGAGACTACCTAAAGGCATAATCGCTACACAGCCCATGCTTTCCAGTTCTTGTGCCACAATCGGGTCATCTGAGGTATAAACCATGATTTCAAAGCCATCGTCAATCAATGTACGTGCAGCTTTTAAAGTCTCGGTAATATTTGGATATAGGGTTTTCTCATCGCCTAAAACCTCAAGTTTAACCAAATTGTGACCATCTAAGAGTTCACGCGCCAACATGCAAGTACGGACCGCACTGTTCGCATCGAAACAACCTGCTGTATTTGGCAAAATCGTATATTTCTCAGGTGGAACCACTGAAAGCAAGTTTGGCTGGTCTGGATGTTGACCAATATTCACACGGCGAATGGCAACGGTCACAATTTCAGCACCACTGGCTTGAATGGCCTGGTCAGTTTCCGTTAAGTCCTTGTACTTACCTGTACCAACTAAAAGTCGTGAATTAAATGTACGTGAACCAATGATTAGGGGTGTATCTTCCATGGGAGCTCCATTTTAGCCGCCACCTACGGCATGAATAATTTCAATATGATCTTGCTCAGTAATTGGGGTTTGTTCCAATTTACTTTTCGAGATGATCATTTCATTTTTTTCAACAGCGAAGCGTTTGCCTTCCAGTTGTAATTGTTGAACCAATTGCAAGAGGTTGACACATTCGGTTTGTGTAGCTTCGCCGTTTAAATAGATTTGCATTTGCGGATTCCGTTCTTGCTGCCTTACCTGTTGAGTAAGACCAATATCTGCTGTTGATTATTTTGCGTATTTAAACGCATTCCATGCCAATATGAGCCATCCAGCAATCATCAGCGCTCCACCAATCGGGGTAATTGCACCGAGACCGCGTGGTAAACCTAGAGCCATCACATATAAAGAACCACAGAAGAAGAAAATACCAATTTGTATAAGTAGGAAACTGGCTTTTATTGGAAGTTGGGGAATGACTTTGGATAAGATCGCGAGGGCAAGTAAGCCCAGTGCATGATAAAAGAAATAGTCCGTTGCAGTTTGCCACCAAGCCAATTGGGCTTCAGTCGCGCGAGCTTTTAATCCGTGTGCACCAAAGGCACCAAGCATTACAGCAAAAGCTAAGTTAAGTGCGGAAATGGCAATCCACATGTGCATTCACCTTAACAAAATTTGCGCATAACCATAGCATATTTAGCACGCAGGGTTAAAGCAAAAATGCCCAAAGTTTTTGTGTTGTAGCTTGTCATTCAATACTATTCAGACATAAAAAAGAGCATCGAAGTGCTCTTTTTAAGAATGACTGGAAAAGCCTTCAACTTAGTTTGAGGACATTGCGACTTTAATTTTTTCCATCGCATTTTTTTCCAACTGACGAATACGTTCAGCAGATACATTATATTCCGCCGCCAATTCATGCAGCGTCGACTTTTCGTCATCTAACCAGCGACGTTGTAAGATGTTACGCGAACGGTCATCCAACTGATCCATGGCTTCATGTAAAGCTGAAGTGCTTTGTTCTTCGTAATCTTCATCTTCCGCTAAACGCGCAGGGTCGTAACGGTTATCTTCGAGATAAAGGGCAGGAGCGACATGGGTCGAACCTTCATCGTCGTCATCACCTTGAGCTTCAAAGGCAGCATCATAAGCAGTTAAACGGCCTTCCATTTCCAAGACTTGTTCAGGTGTTACATTTAAGTCATTGGCAATCGACTGTGCTTCAGCCAAAGATAATTTTTTAGAGGACTTTTTTAAGCTACGTAAATTAAAGAATAATTTACGCTGCGCTTTAGTGGTCGCAATTTTGACAATACGCCAGTTACGAATCACATATTCATGAATTTCTGCTTTAATCCAATGTACAGCAAAAGATACGAGACGTACGCCCATGTTTGGGTCAAAACGTTTTACCGCTTTCATTAAGCCCAAGTTACCTTCTTGAATCAGGTCACCTTGTGGCAAACCGTAGCCTGCATAGCTACGTGCGATATGCACAACAAAACGAAGATGCGACATCACTAGCATTTTAGCTGCGTCTAAATCTTGGTCATAATAATAACGCTCAGCCAGCTCTTTTTCTTGTTCGGCCGATAAAATTGGAATCTGATTAACAGTACTAATATAAGCACCAAGATTCACCCCAGGTGCCGATAATGACAGGGGCATCAATTGATTGCTGCTGTCACTCATGTTTTCTCCTTGAGAATTAAAATGGGTAAGCCCAATAACTAAGATTCATCTTAATCCAATATTTCCGTAAATTATGGAAAATTGGGTATAGAAATGTAAACTTTTATTCAATTATGAAGCAATTTAGTTTAACTGAATCTTTTTAAGATTCAATCAAGTAATGAAACTCAGAATCGGAAATTTTGCGCATTTCACAGTTTAACTGATGTATTTGACAGTATCGTGATACATCTTGTTGGCTGTGCGGATCGGATGACTTTAACAATAAAGATTGGTCTGGACTTTTCTTTAAAGCTTTTTTGAGCATCAATAGTGGCATCGGGCAGGGTTTACCCATTGCATCTACAGTTAAAAGCGAATTTTGGCTGTCATTCACGAAGCAGATCCAACATGTTTACATTTCAATGGAAATATTAGCAAATACAGTGCCAAATCCCAACCTAAAATAGGTAAAAATCCTTTGTGATTTATAACTCAAACGATGTGAAAAAATAAGAATATTCAAAAGGAAAATAGATCAAAAAAATCTATTAATTGCGGTAAACCCGTGTTAAGCTCGTTGCGTTGTTAAGATTTTTGTTGGCTGTGAAGCCTCTTAACTCTTGATATATTTGGATGTAACCGGGATTTTGTTGATAGTTTTACAGAATGATTACAAGCTTAGAAATAAAAATATTTTTTTTAACCTTGTTTGGTCTGCTGTTTGCAACACCGGGTGGTCCTTCTTTTTTAAATACGATAAGGATTAACTTATGACAGCTCGTGAACAAGGCGTTGTTAAATGGTTCAACGACACTAAAGGCTTTGGCTTTATTCAACGTAACGGCGGCGACGACGTATTCGTTCATTTCCGCGCAATTATGGGCGAAGGCCACCGTTCACTTCGTGACGGTCAACGCGTAGAATTCAGCGTTGTTAAAGGTCAAAAAGGCTTCCAAGCTGAAGAAGTACAACCTTTAGACTAATCGTCTGAATGTACTCAAAAACGCTCCAATGTAAATTGGGGCGTTTTTTGTTTATAATGCTTCAGCAATTTTGTGATTATTCAATTAGGGCACATCTATATGTCATCAGGTTTTGAAACCTTAAATTTACATCCGAACCTTAAAAAAGCCATTGATGCTTTAGGTTTTAAGGATATGACGCCTATTCAGCAAAAGGTTTTAAAATTTACATTGGCTGGACATGACGCTATTGGTCGTGCTCAAACTGGTACTGGTAAGACTGCGGCTTTCTTGGTCAGTGTGATCAATGACTTGTTGAATAATCCAATTAAGGAACAGCGTTATCGTGGTGAACCGCGTGCATTGATTCTTGCACCAACGCGCGAACTTGCTTTGCAAATTGAAAGTGATGCAAAAGAATTAGTGAAATACACTGATCTCAATGTCATGACTTTGCTCGGTGGGGTAGATTTTGATAAGCAAAAAAATCTATTAAATCGTAATTTTGTCGACATTATGGTGGCGACACCGGGTCGCTTAATTGACTTTGTTGAACAAAAAGAAGTTTGGCTCGATCAAATAGAATTTTTAGTGATTGATGAAGCTGACCGTTTATTAGATATGGGCTTTATCCCTTCTGTAAAACGTATCGTGCGCTTTTCACCACGTAAAGAACAACGACAAACTTTGATGTTCTCTGCAACATTTAGTTATGACGTTTTAAATTTGGCACAGCAATGGTTGTTTGAACCAGTAACTGTTGAAATTGAACCTGAGAAAAAAACTAATGCAGATGTAGAGCAACGTGTCTACATGGTGGCGAAGTCTGATAAATATAAATTATTGGAAGACATCTTACGTGATGAACCAATTGAAAAGGTCATGATCTTTGCCAACCGTCGTGATCAAGTGCGTAAACTTTATGATCACCTCAAAAAAGATGGTTATAAAGTGGTGATGTTGTCAGGTGAAATCGCTCAAGATAAACGTTTGAAAATGCTTGATCAGTTCAAAAATGGTCAACATAATATCATGATTGCAACAGACGTTGCGGGTCGTGGCATCCATGTCGATGGTGTTTCTCATGTAGTGAACTTCACACTTCCTGAACAGTCTGATGATTATGTACACCGTATCGGTCGTACAGGTCGTGCAGGTACTCGTGGTGTGAGTATTAGTTTCTTGTCTGAAGATGATGCTTTTTCACTGCCTGAAATTGAAAAAGCCATTGGTCAAAAATTACCTTTAACCCGTTTAGACGGTTATTGCTAATTTTGCTTCTAAAAAGCCTGCAGATTTGCAGGCTTTTTTATTTCATGTCGACTATTTCATTTTGAGTTAATGACAAAACAAAATCACAGACTAGCGTTTTAGTTTGCACGGCAACTAAAGGTTAGTACGTTTTGGTAATCATCATCTTTGCTGATGCTACCGCTATTTCCAGTAATGGTGCCAAGTACGCCAGCCGCCGCCTGAATCATTTGACCTGTCTTTTCATCGACCACGCCTTTTAACACACCGTTGTATTCTTGCTTTTCATCCACGACGACAGGGGTCGCATTTTTACCACAGGTACTATTTGCAGCTGCAATTGCATTATTTTTTGCCGCTAAACTGGTTTTACCTACGGCAGTCACTTCATATTGATTATTTGGTTTTTGAATCGCTAAGGATTTTGTTGGTGTAGATGTACATGCAGCTAAAAACACAGTTGCGCTTAGCGTGCTAACAATGGCAACAGTTTTGTTGAATTTTTTCATGCGGTGCCCCGAGTTAGAAATAATTTGATTTATTTGAACATAAAATTTTTTATAGAACAGGGAACTGCTGTACAAGTTATGCGGTTTTTTTATAGTAAATCTGTGAATAAAGCTGACTTAACAAATAAGCACCGAGTCAGATGTAAACATTCTAGAGTAAGTTATTGAGAATATGCTAATCTTGAGCAAACGTTTTAAAGTACAGTGTATAGATGTCAATTCTAAAATCAGCAGTTGATACAGTTCATCAAAATATTCATCAGCGTCAGTCGATTGGTCATTTAATTGAACCTGCGCCGAATGCTGAGCAATTGGAAAATGCGTTTCAAGCCGCTTTAACGGCGCCAGATCATCATCGTCTTAAGCCTACGCGTTTCGTGATTATTCCTGAAACTGAACGTGAAGCATTTGGTGAGTTGCTTTCACATGCTTTAGCCGATACTGGACAAACAGAAGAAGCGCAGTTGGAACGTGTGAAACACCATCCATTTCGTGCGCCACTATTGGTTTTGGCTTTAACTCAATTACAAGATCATCCCAAAGTTCCGCATTTCGAACAAATTTTAAGTTCAGGCGCAGCAGTACAAAACTTTTTGCTCTCTTTACAAGCACAGGGCTTTTCAACCATGTGGCGTAGTGGGGCGGTGGTTGAATCTAAATTGTTTAAACAAGCCTTAGGCTTAACGGAAAACGATTTGATTTCAGGCATTATTTATATCGGTACAGCTGTGAAAGCAATTCCACCTCGTGCTGAAATACAGTCTGCTGACTTTGTAAGCCATTGGCATAAAGCAAAGCAATAAAAGTGAAAAATAGATCGATTGATGAAGTTCGATCAGTAAAGAAATTAGGATAAAAGAACAATGTCAGAACTTGATTTTGCAAGTCTTGTTAGCCCTGTGTCAGTTGACCAAAAAACTGCACTACGTGTTACGGTGTTGGGTGGTGGGAGTTTTGGTACTGCGATGGCCAATACTGCAGTACGTAATGGCTGTGACACCATGATATGGATTCGTGATGAGGCGGTAGCTGCGGACATTAATGCAACACATATTAATAAACGTTACTTGCCAGATTTTCAATTAGAAGCAAGTTTGCTTGCTGTTTCAGATTTAGAAAAAGCAGTACGTAATCGTGACATTATTTTGGTAGCCATTCCGAGCCATTCTTTCCGTAGTGTTTTACAGCAGATCAAGCCTTTTATAACCTCACAAGCAGTGGTGTCTTTAACCAAAGGTATTGAAGCCAATACCTTTAGCTTTATGAGCGATATTATTCGTGAAGAACTTCCTGAAGTCCCTTATGGTGTGCTTTCAGGGCCAAACTTGGCGAAGGAAATTGTTGCTGGACAACCTGCAGGGACTGTGATTGCAAGCCAATCTGAACTGGTTCGTTATGCAGTTCAACAAGCGCTACACAGTGCTTTGTTTCGTGTATTTGCAAGTGATGATGTGCATGGCGTGGAATTGGGCGGTGCTCTGAAAAATATCTATGCAGTCGCGATGGGTCTAGCTGCGGCTTATGGTGTCGGTGAAAATACCAAGAGTATGATTTTGACACGTGCTTTGGCAGAAATGAGCCGCTTTGCAGTGAAATTAGGCGCAAACCCATTAACATTCCTAGGTTTATCTGGTGTCGGTGACTTATTTGCAACTTGTAGTAGTCCACTCAGCCGCAATTACCAAGTCGGCTTTGCACTCGGTAGTGGTAAAAGCTTAGAACAAGCCACCAAAGAACTGGGACAAACTGCGGAAGGGATTAATACCATTGTGCAAGTACGCGCACGCTCTGAAGAGCTCGGTGTGTATATGCCAATTACCAGTGCCTTGTACGAAGTGATTTTTGAAGGTGCACCGGCACTGAATATTGCATTGTCACTGATGAAAAATGGCCATCGCAGTGATGTTGAATTTGTCTTGCCACATCAGCAAGTTTAAGTTTGCTGATTAATATGCAATACACATAGCTTTGTCATACTGGCTGTATATAATGTGCGGAATAGAATAAGGAAATTTTATGCAACTGACATTGGTTAGGCATGGCGAAGCTGCTCCGCCAGTAATGGGGAATGATGAAAAGCGTCCTTTAACAGCGCGCGGACAAACTCAAGCGGCAGAAACTGCAGCATATTTGAAAGATATAATTCAACCAGACGTTTTTGTGGTGAGTCCGCTACTGCGGGCGCAGCAAACACTTTCATCTTTGCAAAAACATTTTCCACATGTGCCTGTGGTTATTTGTAATGCCATCAAACCGGAAGATGATGCCAAAGTTGCAGTGGAATGGTTGTCACATTTACCGTATGAGTCTATTGTAGTGGTATGCCATATGAACGTTGTGGCACATATGGCCAGTGTTTTGGTCTCAGAATATTTTAATCCCTATGCTTTGGCAGAAGCGCGCATTTATGAACAAGCGGTCATTGCTCCAGGGTTATCAACACAAATTAAAATGTTTATACCATCAACATAAAAACCAATTAAAACGGCAGAAAAATTAATGTTGTATTTATGGATGCCCGAAGCCAATGGGGTTTGGCAATGGTCAGAAGGGGATTTCTGGAAGCAGTCATCGACACTTGAACAATTGATTCAGGAAATTCAGCCACATGCGGGAAAGGAAGCGGTTGTTTTCTTTCCAAGTCGTGATGTACAAATCATTCAGCAAAATTTTCCAAAAAACCAATATAAAAAACTTGGCCCAGACGGCGTAAAATATTTACTTGAGGAATATGTCATTTTGCCTTTAGATGCAATGAAAGTATTGCATCATTTTCAAAGTCCGGATGAATTAACGGTCATGGGGATTGCGCATAGTACACTTGAAACGATGCAGCATGCTTTGACGCTAATTCCTGTAAAAGTCATTTCGTTATTACCTGACTTTTTGGTCTTGCCAAGTCCAGAAGCAGGGCAACATGTTTTGGCAAATGTCAGCGGTCATTTATTGGTTCGAAATAGTGAATATGTCGGTCAGTCTGTTGATGATTTGGCTTTGTATTTAGATTATCAAATTGGTCAGCCGAACTATAAGATTTCAAATTTAAGTTCAGATCAGACGCATAGTCTTGAAGCTGCCGTAACGCATGATCACATTGAATCTTTTCATTATGAATTACCCAATATAAAAAAACCGAAACAACATCCACTGAATGTTTTGCCGAAAGCCAAAGCCAATACGGGTGTGAGTGGCTATTGGAAAGCATGTGCAGCTGTTTTGATTGCGGCTCTAATTACTCAGTTTAGTTATGATGCAGTTCGCTGGTATCAATACAAAAAAGTGGCCAACATCACTGCGGCACAAGCGATTGATCAGTTTAAATATTGGTTTGGTCAAAGCTATCCTGTGACCGAACAAACGCTGAAAAGCCAGTTCGAATCACAATTGCGTCAGAGTCAAACGGGCAATGCACTGGCTTTGTCTTTACTGAGCCGTGTCGGGCCAGTTTTAATGCAAAACCAAATTTCTGCAAATCGTGTCAGCTATGAAGCCTCGATGTTAAATATGGAGCTAAAAGCTAATTCGGCAGAAGTACTACAAACCCTAACTAATCAATTAAAACAACAAGGTTTTAAAGTAGAATTAGGGAATATTCAACCAAGTGCCAACGGCGCGATTGGATTGGTGAAAATACAATAATGATAAAAATGGAAAACCTACAGCAACGTATAGATGGGCAAATTGAGCGCATCACTGATTATTTAGACCAACTGTCAACACGTGAACGAGTCATGGTAATTTTTACCACGATTTTTGTTGTAGTGGCAGCGATTGGTTCGGCACTGTTTTATATGAACAAAGCTGCAAATTTTCAACAAAAGCGCGTGAATGAACTCAAGGATACTGTTGTTTGGATGCAAAGTAATGCCGTCACGATGAAACCAGCAGGTGATACACAACTGAGCGCGTTGGAAAAAGTTCAGCGTGTATCGCAACTACAGGGTTTATCCGTGGCATCTCAACAAGTCGGTGAGCAAATACAGATTGCAGTGATGCATGAAAATTATGCAATTCTGGCCAATTTTTTGACTCAATTGGTTCAAATGGGCTTAAGTATTGAAAAGATGGAATTAAGTTCTGAAGCAGGACAGGTTAAATTAACAGCGAGTGTACAATAATCGGTAAAAATAAAGATCTGCTAAGCATGGTGTTTTATCTGTGCTGTGCCTATAATATGCCGACTTAAAAAGCAGTAGACTTTTATAGATATGTTGTATTCTCTAGCCCGCCCTTTGTTGTTTACTTTAGCACCAGAGCGTGCACATGAGCTGACATTATCGCTGTTGAAATCTTCTCACAAGATGGGAATGATGCGTCAAAACGTGGCGTCTAAACCAGTAACATGTATGGGAATCGAATTTCCTAATCCTGTTGGTTTAGCAGCCGGTCTTGATAAAAACGGTGCTTATATCGATGCGCTGGCGAGCCAGGGCTTCGGCTTTATTGAAATTGGTACAATTACACCACTTCCACAATCAGGTAACCCTGAACCTCGTTTATTTCGTTTACCGAAAGCAAAAGCCATTATTAACCGTATGGGTTTTAACAACGATGGTGTGGATCAGCTGATCGAAAATGTCAAAGCTGCAAAATTTAAGGGTGTACTTGGGATCAATATCGGTAAAAATGCAGTCACACCTGTTGAAAAAGCAGTTGACGATTATCTGATTTGTCTAGAAAAAGTTTATAACTACGCTTCTTATATTACGGTTAATATTTCATCTCCTAACACAAAAAATCTTCGCAGCTTACAAAGCGGTGATGCTTTGACTGAACTGTTAGAGACACTCAAGAAACGTCAACTCGAGTTGGCGGATGAAAATCAACATTATGTACCCTTAGTACTTAAAGTTGCACCAGATCTAGAACCTGAAGACATTAATTTTATTGCACAACAATTGTTAAAATTTAAAATTGATGGTCTGATTGTCACCAATACGACTTTGTCACGTGAAGGTGTTGAAGGCCTTCCATTTGGTGATGAAGCTGGTGGTCTATCCGGTGCACCAGTCTTTGAAAAAAGTACGGCATGTTTGGCGGCTTTTGCTAAAGTATTAAACGGTCAAATTCCATTGATCGGTGTAGGTGGTATTTTGTCGGGCGCGGATGCTGTTGCGAAACAAAAAGCAGGAGCAAGCCTTGTACAAGTGTATAGTGGCCTCATATATACAGGTCCGACACTTGTAAAAGACTGCGTAGACGCATTGTAAATATCATGAATACCATTGATATCTTTATACTGATTATTTTGCTCATTGGAGGGCTTAACGGTTTGCGTCAAGGATTTGTAAAAGCCTTTGCGAACTTCATTGGATGGATTCTTGCACTTGTCATTGCGGCAAAGTATGCAACCGTCCTTGCACCTTCGATGACATCTTTAAGTACAGATCCAGTGGTACAGAAGATTGCCGCGTTCGCATTTATTGTATTGTTGATTGTAGTCATGACTTGGGTCGCAACATGGTTATTGAACAGTATTTTGAAAACATTAAAGCTTGGTCCTCTAAATCGACTGGCAGGTGGTGTTTTCGGAAGCTTGAAAGGATTGTTGGTGGTGCTGATCACTATGCAGGGACTAGGTCCTTGGGTAGAAAGTTCACCACATTGGAAACAATCTAAAATGGTTCAGTCATTATTGCCATATGCGCCTTGGGCAACCGAATTGTCCAAAGATGCTGCAAATCAAGCACTTCATCATATTCAGTCTGAAGATGCTCAGAAATCTTCAGACCTACCATCTGAGTCGCAGAACAAGCACGGACGTTCTGGATCGGGTGAGTCAACAAATAATCCTTTTTATTAACCCTAGCTTGTCTGCGAGGTTGCTATGTGTGGAGTAGTTGGTATAGCTGGTAAATCACCTGTTAACCAAATGTTGTTTGATGCGTTAACGATGTTACAACATCGTGGACAGGATGCAGCCGGGATCGTAACTTGTCAGGATGGTCGTTTATTCCTGCGTAAAGATACGGGTATGGTGCGTGATGTGTTCCACACACGTCATATGCGTGCATTACAGGGTAATTATGGTATTGGCCATGTTCGTTACCCAACTGCTGGTTCTTCAAGCAGTGCTGAAGCTCAGCCATTCTATGTAAACTCACCTTATGGCATCACGCTTGCACATAATGGTAACTTAACTAATGCTGCTGAAATTCATGATGACTTGTTCAAGACTGACTTACGTCATATGAACACCGATTCAGACTCAGAAGTATTATTAAACGTATTTGCTCACGAATTGCAAAAACGCGCAAAACTTACACCAAGCGCTGAAGATGTATTCCACGTGGTTTCACGTGTGCATGAACGTTGCAAAGGTGGTTATGCGGTTGTTGCTATGATCACCGGTCAGGGCCTTGTGGGTTTCCGTGATCCAAATGGTATTCGCCCATTGATCTACGGTTCGCGTGAGACTGAAAATGGTATGGAATATATCATTGCGTCTGAATCTGTCGCAATTACAGCGCTCGGCTTTAAGGTTGAGCGTGATATTGCACCGGGTGAAGCAATTTATATTACTGCTGATGGCGTGATGTCGACCAAGCAGTGTGCAGTAGCCCCTGAATATCGTCCTTGTATCTTTGAATACGTATATTTTGCGCGTCCAGACGCAACCATTGACGGTATTTCAGTTTACAAAGCACGTTTGAAAATGGGCGAAAAACTTGCTCAGAAAATTCTACGTGAATGGGGTGATGAGCACGATATCGATGTCGTGATCCCAATTCCTGATACTTCACGTACTTCAGCGCTAGAGCTTGCAAATACTTTAGGTGTGAAATTCCGTGAAGGCTTCATGAAGAACCGTTATATCGGTCGTACCTTCATTATGCCGGGTCAGCAACTTCGTAAGAAATCTGTGCGTCAAAAGCTTAACCCTGTAGAGCTAGAGTTCCAAGGCAAAAACGTACTTTTGGTCGATGACTCGATTGTACGTGGTACGACTTGTAATGAAATCATTCAAATGGCGCGTGATGCGGGTGCGAAAAAAGTATTCTTTGCATCTGCTGCACCGATGGTGAAATATCCAAACGTGTACGGTATTGACATGCCAGCCAAATCTGAACTGATTGCGTCTGAACGTAGCGTTGAAGAAATTCGTGAAATTATTGGTGCTGATCGCCTAATTTTCCAAGACTTGGAAGATCTGAAATCTGCAGTACGCACCAAGAAAGTCCCTGAGTTACAAGACTTTGATTGCTCGGTATTTGATGGTAAATATGTGGCAGGTGGTATTGATGCTGAATATTTAGCAGCATTAGAGCGTAAGCGTAATGACTCTGCAAAAAATGAAAAGCCAGCTTATATCGATGTTAATATTGATGCAGCTTCTGTGGATTTAACAGGTGTTCGCGAAGAATAATCTGCTGAAAACATACTGAAAAAGCGGGAATTTCCCGCTTTTTTCATTTATGATGAGCAAACAAAAGACAATGTAGCTTAAGGGTATTACATTGAGACGTGTGGGTTATGATTTTATAAAAAACAAAAATATGTTTTGGCCTGTCACCATGTGTATGGCGGCAGTGTTTTTGACCGTCGCAATTATTAATGTAATTGTCGGTTTAATTGTGGATTATTATGATTCCACACAGTCTATCTATTGGCATGTCCTTAGCCCATTTTTAGTGGCGGCTGTGCTGCTGATTATGTTGGTTTCTGTTCTCTATGATTTTTACACCTTTCGTTTAGGTGGTTATTCACTTGCCAAACAGTTAGGTGCGCGACGTCTGAGTCTGATTGAAAGTATTCCTGAAGAAAGTGTTGCACTGCGTATGACAGAGCAACTGGCAGATACCTTTTTAATCGATACTCCCGCACTTTATGTCCTACCTGATGAAGTGGGTGTGAATGCGCTCACCGCTGGTTTTAGCCCTCGAGATACATCGATCATTTTAACTTGGGGAGCCTTACAAACCCTAGATGAGATGGAAATGTATGGTTTGCTGAGCCATGAATTTAATAAAATCTTGTCGGGGGAAGCTGCGGAAAATACCCGTTTGAAAATCTTATATAGCGGGTTGACGACCTTTAGTCAGTGGGGCAGTAAAATTGCAAAACGTGGCTTCTATAAAAATGGACAAGCACGGGACAATAAGTTTGAAACCCTTTTTGTTGCGATTGGCGCGGTCATTTGGTTGATCGGAAGCTTAGGTGTTTTGATTTCCCGCTTTATTAAATATATCTCTTTGGGTTCTCGAACCTATCGTAATGATCAGAAAACCAAACGTCTGATTCAAAATGATGCCAATATTCAAACCTTATTAAGGATTTATGTGCATCATTCAGGTTCGCAAATTCATAGTGAATATGCGGAATCGATTTCTCATATGTGTTTTGCAAACTCACTCAGTCCGCAAAACTGGATGAATATTCACCCAAGTATTGAACAGCGTATTTTTGAATTAAATCCGGCGCTCATTCATGACCTGCAACTAGAAAATTTAAAAAAACTGCGAAACCAGCCGCTATTTTATTTATTCCGTTCACTAGAAGAAGCTAGTCCAGATGTTGCAACACCATGGAACTCGCCACAACCATTACCTTTACTGCGCTTGTCACCGATTAGTTTTGCGATACGAGATGCAATTAAACCGTTGAACCCCGAGATTCGTGAAAATTGGCAGCGGCCTGAATTGATCCAACGTGCCTTGCAAACAGCAACGGGTTCGCGTGAGGTGATGGTTGCTATTTTAATGATTCGTCAGTATCGAGAGTTTATTCCGACTGAAGCTGAAGTGAGTCGTGCGATTGTGGATGCCTTATTGAATCTTGATGGTCGTGTGCATATCTCCATTTTTCATGAGGCATGTAAAAATATTGGCACTATGCCTGCGACGATTTCACGGCAGTTCTTAACCAAGCTTGCCAAGATTATTCAAGAAGATGGTGAAATTGGATTACTCGACGCCTTACTACTTGAAACAGTGAAATATGAGTTAAATCTGTTGCCTGCACATACACCTACGTCTTTAGAAGATGTAAAACCGAGTATTGTGCGTTTGATTGATGCCTTGTTGCATGTGCAACAAATTAACAGTGATAACCAACTCGAAGTGCGTGAAAAAATCCTCAATCGAATCTTAACGAAAGAAGAACTAGAGTTCTATCGCGATATATCTGATGAGCCAATTGATTTGGCTGAAATCCTAAATGATATTTCTGGGCTGCTGCTGCGTGAGCGTCTAAGCATTCTTGGGGTTGCTGAAATATGTTTATGGAATGATCGAATTATCACGCAAGATGAGTTGGATGTTTTGCAGCTACTATATTGGCGTATTGGATTTGAATCAGCTGAGATAGTTGAACTGATGCAAAAGAAAAATAGTTTGATGATCGTATAATTATTTATAGCGGCTTGATTTATGAATAAATTGTTTAATTTTAAGTCAAAATTAGTCTGAGCAAGTCTACAGAATCTTTAAAGAAATAGTATGATCTAATTGATTTATAAAAGTTCAGCAAAACAGAGTGAATCCCGTTAGAATATCAAGCCTTGAATAGGTGAAAATGAAAGCATGATTGGGCATCAGCGAAGCATAATGGCGGCAATGGGAATTGATATATGGATTCCTCAGGCGGCTCCGTGTCAGCAATTTAGCTCAAATATTTGGCGAGATCAGGCGGCTCCTGAAATAGTCTCTGAAATCCTACTCAAAAATGCGCCTCAGCCAACGCCTGTTCCATCACAGACTGAGCTTAAAAAAAACGTTGATATTGTTGTAAATCAACCTGTAGAAGCACCTAAAGATGAACCAAAGGTTGTTGAGCCTGTTGAAGTTCGTCCAATTGTTCAAATCCCTTCGTTTAACTTAGAAGCCATCTGTTTAATGCACTGTGTCATTGTCATTGATGCCACAGAATTAACGGCAGAGCAGCAAGTTTTGTGGAGCAATATTCAGCGCGCAGTCAGTGCCGATTTCTTTGCTTTACAGTGGCCTTTTGGCTGGGTGAATTTGCAAGATGGTCGTGGTGCAGCATCTTATGTACAGGGTTTTATCGATGCGATGAGCTTGGATAAAAATGTCATTTGTCTAGGAGATATTCCGCATTTAGAGCATGCGAAGGTGTATCCATTGGCATCTTTACAGCAAATGATTGAACAGCCTTTATTGAAAAAACGCCTATGGCAATTTATGCAAAATAAGGCAGGACAAAATACTTAAATTACGTAAATGGAAAATTTATGCAAAAAAAAGTAGTGGTTTTTAGTCAAATAGATCAAGAAATAATCCAACGTTTAGAACAGCAATTTAAAGTTTTCCAAATTAGTCCTAAATTGGGCGATGTGAATCAGCAAATTCTTGAGCATTCAAAAGATGCTGACGCCATGATTGGTGCGGGACGTTTGTTGAATGCCTCAAATTTAGCGCATGCATCACAATTAAAAGTCATCTCAAGTGTAAGTGTCGGTTATGACAACTATGATTTAGCATTTTTAAATCAAAAAAATATCTGGTTGAGCCATACTCCGCATGTATTGACGGAAACTACAGCAGATTTAGCATTTACCTTATTGATGAGTGCAGCACGTAAAGTGCCTGTATTGGATCAATGGACCAAACAAGGGCAGTGGAAGCGTACAGTGGGCCCTGAGCAATTTGGCATGGATGTCTTTGCTAAAACTATTGGTATTATTGGCTTAGGACATATTGGCGCAGCCATTGGGCGTCGTGCTCGCTACGGCTTTAATATGAATGTACTCTATCATAATCGCCGAGAAAAAATTGAATTGGCTGAATCGTTATCAGCGCAATATTGCGATTTGGATGATTTGTTGCAACGTGCTGACTTTGTGGTCGTTGCAGTGGATTTAAATGCAGAATCGAAAGCTTTAATTGGTGAACGTGAGTTGGCCTTGATGCAATCGCATGCGGTATTGGTGAATATTTCACGCGGTTCAGTAATTGATGAAGCCGCTTTAATCGATGCATTAAGTCATGGTCAAATTTTTGCAGCAGGCTTAGATGTGTATGAGCAAGAGCCACTTCAAGAATCGCCATTATTTACATTAGCCAATGTCGTGACATTACCCCATGTGGGTTCAGCTACAGCGGCAACTCGTAAACGTATGGCGGAATTGGCTTATCAAAATCTAGTGGATGTTTTGGTACATGAGCGCGCGCCACGCTATGTGGTCAATCCAAAATTTGAATAAACAATCACAACAGTTTTCTCCATAATTCACCAAAATTCAATGCTATATTCGATGAAGTACGAATATGAAATTTAGAGAATAGACTTTGAAAAAGATTTTACTGGCATGTGGTCTCGGGCTTTGTTCGACATTGGCGCAGACGCAGTCCGTAGATTTTAGTTCATCCCCACAATTTTCTGTGCCTGAAATAGGTAGTGGCGTCGGCTTGTTGGATCAACAAAAAGAACGTGCCATTGGTGAGAAAGTGTATCGTGAGGTGCATCGTCAACTTCCTGTGACTGAAAATCCGTGGATGGAAGATCGTCTTTTATCTGTCTTTACGCATATTTTGAGCCAAACTCAACTTAATCAACCGGTCGGTTTGTTATTAATTAATGATCCACAAATTAACGCTTTTGCTGTGCCTGGTGGTTTATTTGCATTAAATGCTGGATTAATTAATTCAGCTCGCAACATGGATGAAGTGGCAGGGGTGATGGCGCATGAAATTGCACATGTCTCACAACGTCATTACAGTCGTTCACAAGAAGCTTTTAAAGGGCAAGGTTTATTGTCCCTAGCCGGTATCTTGGTCGGAGCCTTGGTGGCCTCACAGGCAGATGGTGATGTGGGTGCGGCTGTAATGATGGGTTCACAAGCCGCTTTGATGGATAAGCAACTAACCTATAGCCGAAACCAAGAACGTGAAGCAGACCGTATTGGGATGCAGTATATGTACCGTGCTGGATACAATCCGCAGAGCATGGCTGACTTCTTTGAAGTGATGCATCGCTCTACGAGTCGAGTGAGCTTTCTGCCTGATTTTTGGTTGACGCATCCTTTAACCACGGAGCGTATGAGCGAAGCGCGCTTACGTGCCAATCAGTTACCTCAAGTTAAAACCAGTTTGGTTGATCAAGATTTTGAAATTCTACGTTGGTATAGTCGGGTATTGTCAGGTCAGGCGACTGAATTGCAATTAAATGCGATGGTGGCACAAAAGAACTTCGCAGCTGAGTTGGCTTTGGTGAGCTTGCATATTAAGCAAGGTGACTTTACTGCTGCTCAAAAGTTATTAAATGAAGCAGCAAAACAAAATGCATCGCATGCACTTTTTACTATTTTACAGACAGATGTGCTGTTGGGCCAAAATAAAGCGGCTGAAGCCGTGAACGCTGTAAAAAGTTCGGCAATCATCATGCCTGAAAATCGTGCATTAAATTATAAATATGCAGAGGCTTTGATTCGAAACAAAGAATATGCGCAAGCACAACTGATTCTACAGCGATTTTTACAAGCAAATCCACGCGACTTGAGTGGTTGGCGACTGATGTTGCAAATGGCTGATGCAGACAAAGATGCAAGCTTCCGTTCGGTCAATGTGCTGCGATATCGAGCTGAAGTAGAGTATTGGGGCGGGGATGAAGAACGGGCGATTAAATCTTTGCTACAGGCGCAGCGCATCGCCAAAGACTCGAAAAGTCTTGCTGCAAAAATTAAGCAGCGTGTAGACGAAATGCAAAATGAACGGAAATTAAAAATATAAAGATTTCAACTGTGATGCACTTATCTATGTCGATTATAAAGTGCAAATTGTAGTTTTAGTGGCTTAGATAAATCAGTGTAAACTAGCTGGATGTAAAATTTTTATGATTAAGAACTGACAAATGAAAAATATGATTTTGGCGGCCTGTCTGTTGGGCTTAGCAACGAATATTGCAGCAGCGAGCGCAGAACAATATGTGATTGCTGTGAATGATATTAACGAAAAATATAAAACTGATGTACGCCAATTTTTTAGTCAGTTAGACCCACAGCAACAGGGATTTAAAGCAGACCAGCAAGTGAAATACTGCGGTATTGTTCAGACTTATGTAAATGATCTATATCGTGCTGCAGACGAAAATCGTGCATTTTTAGATCGTGAGTACCGTAATATGAATAAGCAGGATGTGATTCAGCAGGTGATCGCATCAAAAGAGATGCAATTATTAAAAAAATATAATGTGCAATGTGCCCTAAATTAAAAATAAATTTATAAGCATTTTAAATCATCACGAGAAACTGAATAAAAATGAAACTCGATGATTTTGGTATGAGTCATGGCAGAATCACGCTTCAGTTGATTCAGCGTCACGATGCAAAAGCACTTTATGAGGCGATTTGTCAAAGTATAGAAACCTTACGAATGTTTCCTGCAAGTTTGGCTTGGTCCTTACAAGAACCTAATTTAGATGCTTCATTGGCATTTTGTGATTCGAGAGTGTTGGCTGCGTTAAATCAGGAAAATTTTGTTTATGTGATTCGTGAGCAACAGTCGCATAACTTTTTAGGTGTCATGGATATTCATCAAATCAATTGGATGGAAAACCAAGCTAACGTTGGATTTTGGGGAAATGTTGAATTTAAAGGGCAGGGTTTGATGATAGAAGCTTTGCAGTTATTTGTGGATCAATTATTAAATGGTCTAGGATTTCAGCAATTAAACGCTTTTGTAGATGTGGAAAACAAGCGAGCGCGACGTCTATGTGAACGAGCAAATTTTAAATTGATTGAAATCGAACAAGCTGCAATTCAAAATCCAGTAGACGGAAGTTGGCGAGATATTTGTAAGTATGAAATCGTTAAATAAGAAAGATAATTATAAATGATGAATGAATTTGAATTATTTTTGAATTTGGATAATTTGGCTATTTAAGTCATCAGCGTACTTAAATAGACCAAATCAAACAATATAGATGAAAGATTAAGAGAGTTTCGCTTTAATTTTAGCTGAAACTTGTGCAGGATCGGCACGTCCGGCTATGAGCGGACGTAGAGAGTTCATCACCTTACCCATATCTTTCATGCTAGTAGCTTCTTGCGCAGTAATTGTTTGCGCAATGATGGAATCAAGTTCTTCCTCAGTCATAGCTTCTGGTAGAAATTGAGATAACACCTCAATCTCGGCTTGTTCCTTACTAGCTAAATCATCTCGATTTGCACCTAAAAAGGCTTTAACCGATTCTTTGCGTTGTTTGATTTGCTTTTCAATGACCGCAAGAACTTGCTTATCGTCAAGCTCTATGCGCTCATCGACTTCGATTTGCTTGATTGCTGCCTGAAGACTACGTATTACCGTTAACTTGTCCATTTCTTTAGCACGCATAGCGGCTTTTAAAACTTCAGTTATTTGGTTTTTTAAAGTAGTCATTTATCTTGTCCAGGTTAGTCAATCAATCACAAATTAATCTTAGTAAAGGCGAGTAGTACGTACTGATTCGCGAGCCAATTTCTTTTGGTAGCGTTTAACAGCAGCAGCTTTTTTACGTTTACGTTCTTGAGTTGGTTTTTCGTAGAATTCACGTTTACGAACGTCAGCAAGAACACCCGCTTTTTCGCATGAACGTTTGAAACGACGGATAGCTACGTCTACTGGTTCGCCTTCTTTCAATTTAACTTGTGGCATGAAGAATCCTCATTAAGTTATGGATAAGATCTCGGGTCGAATTACCCTTGATCACAAGTGAAGGTCAGTATTTTACTCATTTACATCTCATATCACAAGTCTATAATAGGTTTCGCAATATTTTGAAATGGGCAAAAGGCAGTTTAATGATCGTTTTAGGCTTGGAAACTTCGTGTGATGAAACAGGACTCGCACTCTACGATAGTGAGCAAGGATTACGCGGACAAGTATTGTATAGCCAAATCAAACTGCATGCAGAATATGGTGGTGTGGTACCTGAATTAGCTTCACGTGACCATGTGCGTAAGTTAATTCCGTTATTAAAACAATTGCTTGAAGAAAGTAAAGTTGATAAATCTGAAATTGATGCCATCGCATATACTCGCGGGCCGGGCTTGATGGGTGCATTAATGACAGGCGCATTGTTTGGTCGTACGTTGGCATTTGCACTGAATAAACCTGCAATTGGTGTACATCATATGGAAGGTCATATGTTGGCGCCTTTGTTGTCTAAAACTCCACCAGAATTTCCATTTGTGGCACTTTTAGTCTCTGGCGGACATACTCAATTGATGGCTGCTTATGGAATTGGTCAATATGAATTATTGGGTGAGTCGATTGATGATGCAGCAGGTGAGGCATTCGATAAAGTCGCTAAAATGATGGGTCTACCATACCCAGGTGGTCCAAATATTTCAAAATTGGCGATCAATGGCGACATCAATGCCTTTGAATTTCCACGTCCAATGCTACACCAAGGTTTAGATTTTTCATTTAGTGGTTTAAAAACTGCCGTTTCAGTTCAATTGAAAAAAGTTGAAGGCGAAGGTCGTGAGGCGGATATCGCTGCATCATTCCAAGAAGCGTTGGTTGATACATTGGTGAAAAAATCAGTGAAGGCCTTAAAACAAACTGGTTTAAAACGTTTAGTTATTGCCGGTGGTGTAAGTGCAAACAAGCGTTTACGTGAGCGCTTAGAAGCTGACTTGGCAAAAATCCGTGCAAATGTGTTTTATGCAGAACCTGCGCTGTGTACAGATAATGGTGCAATGATTGCGTTTGCAGGTTATCAGCGTCTTAAAGCGGGTCAGCATGATGGTTTGTCTGTTACAACTACACCGCGTTGGCCGATGACGGAATTAAGTAATCCAAACGAAGCGTAAAAATCGTTAAAAAAAGAACCGCATTTGCGGTTCTTTTTTTAATCTAAATTTGAAAATAACTGCGCGCTGCTGATTTTTCGCATAAATCCTGCACGTTTTAATGCCAATGTCACCATGTTGGTATTGCAAGATTGAATGCCTTCAAAATTACCAAGATCTTCTGTAATGAGTTTCCATAAATCACTTAAATCATTACATAGGACATGCCAGAAAAATTGTGAATCTCCACTAATGCCAAATAGGCAGCGTGTGTTTTTAAGTTCAGTCAAGGTTTTGGCAATTTGATTTGCTGCATCTGGACGAGCTTTAATCAAGATAATCGCTTCGGACTTATAGCCCATCAAACTGGGTTCTACATCGACACGAATGTTGAAAATGCCTTCTTCCAATAAATCATTCAATAATTTCTGAGTTTTATGTTCACTGAGTTCGATTTGCTCTGCCAAACTTTTAATAGATGAACGCCCATCAATAGACAGAGCACGAATCAGTTTTAACTCTATTTCAGTCAAACTTCTAAAATTGATGTTTTTATCGCTTGTACCTTCTAAAGCTTTGGGTTTGCTGGCCCAAGTAAATGGTTTTAATACGGCTTGGGTTTCTACGGTTTTAATATCCGGAATTTGAGTAACAAAGTCGTGCATCCACACAGAAAGATCGGCGGCCTTTTCTAATCCAATTTCAAGGAAAATATCTGCAAGTCCTGTAGTTAGAAAGACAATGCGCACTTCTGGACGGTTTGCAAAAAATTGCGCAACTTCTTTTTCCTTCCCAAATTTCACACTGATCCAGACATGAACGGTGTAACCCTTATTAGCAACCACAGGATTCAATTCAATTGCAGTTCGTATAACTTGGTCATCTAGCAACTTACCTAGACGTCGAGACAACTTTTTTTCAGGGACATCACTAATCTGGCTCAGTTCTCGCCATGATCCTCTCGGATTGGAGATAAGAGCTTTGATGCATGCAGTATCGATTTCGTCGAAACTAAAAGATTCACTCATGATGATTGACTTGTCTAAAAACTAATTATAATCTAAATTTAAGTCTAGAAAATAAAATACAACCTGTATTTATGTCTAAATATTAAATGAGACGCTTATGGATGAGTCAAAAATGCAAAACTCAATTTCCACACAAGGAAATGTATCACAAAAGAAAGTTATTCTTGCAGGAACTGTAGGAAATGCTATTGAATGGTTCGATTGGACGATTTATGCAACTTTTGCAGTATTTTTCGCGAAACAATTTTTCCCTTCAGATGATCCAACTGCATCCTTGCTTGCGACCTTCGCAATTTTTGCTGTAGGTTTCTTCATGCGCCCACTAGGTGGAATCGTATTGGGTATCTTTTCTGACCGCTATGGTCGAAAAGCAGCTTTGGCCGCAACCATCATAATGATGGCAGGTGGTTCTTTGATGATAGGTCTTTCACCAACCTATGAATCAATTGGTATTTTTGCGCCGATTATTTTGGTATTAGCGCGATTACTTCAGGGTTTATCTTTGGGTGGTGAGTTCGCTTCAGCGGCAACTTATCTTTCAGAGATGGCACCGAAAAATAAACGCGGATTCTATTCAAGCTTTATGTTTTTCAGTTCAGCGATTGGTATTTTGATGGCCTCAGGTCTTGCTTGGGCTTTAACAAGTACTTTAACTGAAACCCAAATGAGCGAATACGGATGGCGTATTCCGTTTATTTTGGGTGCGATTGGCGGCTTGGTGGGTATGTGGATTCGTAAATCAGTACCTGATAGCGAAATGACCCATAAAAAAGAATCAGTAAAAAATCCTTTGGTTGTACTGATTAAACGTCATCCGAAAGAAACGCTTCGTATTGTGGGTATTTCTATCTTAACAACATTTGCATTCTATATTTTTGTGGTCTATGTCCCGACCTATGCCATTAAAGTTTTAGGCGCAGAGCCACAAACAGCCTTTGCTGCAAATACTGTTGGCTTAATTATCTTTATGTTGTGTCAGCCTGTATTTGGCTGGCTATCAGACAAAATTGGGCGTAAACCACAGTTGATCGTATTTGCTGTGGGATATTTAGTGTTCTTTTATCCAATCATTAAATGGATGGATGGCACGTTTGCATCAATTTTATTGGTCGAGCTTTTCGGCTTGGTTTTATATGCTTTATATACCGCCATTGGCCCAGCTGTCATGTCTGAACAGTTTCCGACAGAAGTTCGTGCAGTTGGCATTGGCGCACCCTACAACTTGATGGTGGCTTTACTCGGCGGCACAACACCGTATGTGCTAACTTGGCTACAAAGTATTGGTAAACAAGATTATTTCTACTTTATGGTATTGGTTGGCGCATTATTAACATTAATCACGTTTATGAAAATGCCTGAAACGGCAGGAAAAGGTTTGGAAGATATAAAATGAATATTGTGAATTTATCTGCACTTGAGCTTGGTCGCCAGATTGCCTGCAAAAAGATAACTTCAGTAGAGACAGTTCAATTTTATATTGATCGAAACCAAACATTTAAACATCTAGATTGTATTTCGGAATTATTCGAAATCGAGGCTTTGCAACAGGCACAACATTTAGATGAGTTGCTTCAGCAAGGCACTCAATTGAGTCCATTTCATGGTGTGCCAATTTTACTAAAGGATAATCTGGATGTAGCGGGTCATATCACCTATGCAGGTACGGTTTATTTAGATCAAAAAGCGCAAGCGAACTGCAAACTGGTTGATCAATTGCAAGATTTAGGTTTTGTGATTTTAGGTAAAACTAAAATGACCGAGTTGGCTTTTGGTTTGTCTGGTCAAAATCCAATGCAAGGCACACCTAAAAACCCGTGGGCAGAGCAGCAATTTGCACCGGGTGGATCATCTTCAGGTTCAGCGGTTGCTGTGGCTAGTGGTCTTAGTCCTATGGCCTTTGGCGGTGATACAGGTGGTTCGATTCGTACACCAGCAGCATTAAATGGCATATTTGGTTTTAAACCTTCAGCCCATAAAATTGCCGACACGGGTGCAGTACCTTTATCCAAAACTTTAGATACTCTAGGGCCTTTTGCACGATTTGCAGATGATATTAGCGCTTTAGTCAATGTATTGATGGATGTAGATGTTGGAGCGGCATCAAGTCAAAATGTAATTTATGCTTTAGATGAATCTGCATTTCCATATCCGCTTGAGCCTGATGTATTAACCCTTTGGCGCGAAGGGCTAAAACGCATTGAATCATTGGGAATCGAAATTAAAAACTGGCAACCACCTGCACATTTCGATTTTCATGATTTATCGGACCGGACGTCTGACATTATTGCTTATGAAAGTTATTTATATCATGGTGATACAGCTGAAAATGCTGAAACACAGATGTGGGAATTAGTTCGTCAGCGTGTGCTACGCGGTAAGAGTATTTCACAGGAAAAATACGAGTCATTGATTGCAGAGCGAACTGAGTTTCAGCAGACATTTAAAGCTTCTTTAAATGGTCAATGTTTGCTGTTTCCAGTGAGCCCATTCCTTGCAGCTGTGTCAAGCTCAACGGATACCGAGTTTAGTCATGTGGGTGAATACACGCGTCCATTTAACTATTTAGATGCACCAAGTTATGCTTTTCCAATGACTCAAAGTGAAAGTGGACTGCCGATGGGTATTCAATTGGTTTCATATCAAGCCAATGATGTTAATGTGGTAAACACAGTGCAGAAAATTGCCAATGGTTTAGGTATTCGTTCTGTGCTTCCACCTATTTGTCAGAATTAAAGAATCATTTGTCATATTCAATAATAAAGAACCGCTATAGCGGTTCTTTTTTTATTTAGTTTTTTTGGCTCTAGGCTTGTTTAAGTTGTTCTGACCCAATCCAATGCTTTGAAAATTGATAAGCAGCACGCCCTGAACGTTGCCCACGACCTTGACACCAACGTAGTGCCTCAGCACGCGCTTCATCTGTCCATGGCATCTCGGCTTTAGCCAAATAATGTTCAACAATTTCTAAATATAAATTTTGATCCATTGGATAAAAAGACAGCCACATCCCAAAGCGGTCAGAAAGAGATATTTTTTCTTCAATCGCTTCTTGAGGGTGAAGTTCGGTATATTGAGGCACATCTACCTTGGTTACAGGTGTGTTTTCATGCATGAATTCAGGCAATAAATGACGACGGTTACTGGTAGCATAAATAATAAAATTACTCGAACCTGATTGTAATGAACCATCTAAAACACTTTTTAAACTGCGATAGTTTTCATCTTCAGCATTGAATGCCAAATCATCACAATACACGATAAATTTTTCAGGACGATGTTCAATCAACTTTTGGATTTCTGGCAAATCAGATAAATCATCACGCTCAATTTCAATTAAACGTAAACCTTGGTCTGCATAATGGGTGAGCAGAGCACGGACGATGGATGATTTACCTGTACCACGAGAGCCAGTGAGTAAAACATCATTGGCAGGTAAGCCATTTAAAAACTGTAAAGTGTTTTGAATCACTTTTTCTTTTTGACGTTCAATTCCTTTTAAGTCTTCTAAATACATGACTTTGGGCTGTTTAATGGCCTTAAGCTGCTTATCTTGCCATTTGAAAGCGATACTCGAAAAATCGGGTGCTTGTTTAAGCTCAGGCAAACTGTGCTGTAGTTGTAAGAGTACAGTAGATAGCGATTGAAGGATGTTGTCAGGTAAATCAATTGTAGCCATGATAAGTCAGCTTGTCGTGTCTTGTTGTTGGTTGGTATATGACAGCAGTGTACATCAATAATGCAGTTATAATTGCCTCAATATGTCAAAGTTAAATGATTGTTCTAGGAGATCAGCGCTATTCGAATAACCAAAAAGTTGTTATAAATCTAGCTGAGTGAACAGTTTAAAGTGTGCTGAGGGATAGTCATGTTGTTTACAGGGTTTTCAAAAAGTATTAATCCACATCAGGCATATCGGATAAAAAAATTAAAGCGTCAGCTCGACCGTGCTGAATGTTATGAAGAATGGAAAGATATCGCACTTAAAATAGATGAAGAATCGGGTGCGCAAGAATGGAAATTCGATAATAGTTCACCGTATTTTGATGCAGAAATTATTACTCATCGTTTAGGGTTACTGAGACGATATCGTGCTCAGAAACGTACTCGAGATTTGATGTACATTTTAAGTGAAGGTTTAACTTATGATGTTGGCAATATTGCTCATCCTTTACTGTTTACAGAAGCCTACGTCGGCACCAAAAAAATTATTGAAGACTATGTTGATGAGGTGAGTAAAAGTTTGGCATTTATCGCATCTGAAGAATGCGTTTGTCTTGATGCTGCACAAAAAATTGAATTCTTTGAACAAAGCCAAAAAGCCTATGGTCAACCTGTTTTGATGTTTTCAGGCGGTTCAACTTTAGGTTTGTTTCATACCGGTGTGTGTAAAGCACTGATGGAACAAGATTTGATGCCAAAAGTTCTGTCTGGTTCCAGTGCTGGCGCAATTATGACCGGGATGTTGGGTGTATCTAAACCGTCAGAATTTACCAATTTATTAAACGGACAAAATTTCTTTAGTGAGGCATTTCACTTTCGTAAATTGACTGAGTTAGTGCAGGGCAATGGTGGTTTGGCAGATGTAAAATATCTGAAAAAGTTTTTGGTTGAAAACTTAGGTGACTTAACTTTTGCCGAAGCATATAAGCAATCAGGTCTGCATATCAATGTGGCAGTTGCGCCTTATGATGCATCACAAGATGCACGAATTATGAATGCCTATACATCACCCGATTTGTTGGTGTGGAGTGCAGTATTGGCATCATGTGCAGTGCCCATTCTATTTCCACCGGTACGACTGACCAGTAAGCGTTATGACGGGCAATTTACGCCATATATGTCGGCTACACGTTGGGTGGATGGTAGTGTGCGCAGTGATTTCCCACAGGAGAAAATGGCACGTCTATATAATATTAATTATAGTATCGCCAGTCAGGTCAATCCGCATATTGTGCCGTTTATGCAGGATGATGCATCACGCTTTCGTAAAAGTATGTTGAGTTGGCCTGAGCGGATCGTTCGTCGTCAAGGTAAGGTGATTAGTAAAGGGGTGATGGATTTTGCCCGTGAGCGTGCAGGAAGTATTCCACCTGTTAGACGTTTGCTTGATCATGGTTATGGCGTGGTGGATCAGCGTTACTATGGTGATGTCAATATTGTGGGGAAATATGGCTTAAGACACTATAGTTATATGTTGCAAAATCCACGACCTTATCTGTTTAAGGTATTGCAGCGTGAAGGTGAAAGAGCTACTTGGCCGAAGATTTCATTAATCGAAACGCAAGCCCGCATCGGTAAGACCATTCAGCATTGTTTGGAATTATTAAATTATCAAAATGAACCCAGTCAACGACATGCAGAGTTTATTGCAGTTTAAGTCCGCGGATTTAACGCAAATCATTTATGAGCCAAAAACCAAATCCAAAAGTTTGGTTTTTGGCCGTCGTTCATATCAATTTCAATTCAACCAACAACATTATTGGCTCAAGGCGCAAGTTAGAGACAGCAGCCCTGAACATGCAGCCAGTTTTGGTCATGAAATTGAGCTGTACCATCTATTTAGTCATGCATCTACACAAGACAGCATCACGCTACCTTTTCAAGTGATAAAAGAGACGCATCTCAGTATTCAGCAAGAGCCTATTGATCGCCTATTAATACTGCCGAATGCTGAGCCTTGGTTCTTACAGCCTGTATCGAATTTGAGCATTGAGCAGGTGAGGCAAGTGCTATGGCAAGCACTCGATGTTGTTGAACGATTAAGCTTGCACGGTTGGATACATGCAGATTTAAAACGAGAGCATTTTGTGAATTGGCAAGGGCAGTGCAGACTCATCGACTTTGAGCAAGCGCTACCATTAGATTTTGATCAGCAAAATGCCTTAACTGCGACACCACGTTATATGGCTCCAGAACTTTTCCATGGACAAGCAAAATCTTTGCACAGTGATATCTACGCATTGGGGATAATTTTCTTGGAATGGCTGACATCACAGCGTTTAGAGGCGAAAAACTATCAAGATTGGGCCTATTTACATTGCCAACGCTTAAAGCTTGATCTGCCGATACAATATCAAGGGTTTAATCAGCTATTGCAACACATGTTGATGAAGCAAAAAAATGACAGATTGGTGGATTTTTATCGCTTAAAAAGCGACTTAGTTGCTGAATTTGCTTAAGAAAAATACAAAAAAGGCACTATTGTTTTTTATTTAAACAAACAAGATGCTTTTTTATAAAAAAGGCTTGTCATGTAGGGGTGATCTCTATAATATACACAGCCATCGGGGACGTGGCGAAATTGGTAGACGCACTGGATTTAGGTTCCAGCGCCGCGAGGTGTGAGAGTTCGAGTCTCTCCGTCCCCACCACTGAATTACTAAACATGAGTTTAGTAGTGAAGGTCACAGAGGATTGGTGTAATGGTAGCATGACGGTCTCCAAAACCGTTCGTCAAGGTTCGAATCCTTGATCCTCTGCCAAGTTTTAAAAATAGTCTGACATTGTCAGCAACCCTGTTGGGGACGTGGCGAAATTGGTAGACGCACTGGATTTAGGTTCCAGCGCCGCGAGGTGTGAGAGTTCGAGTCTCTCCGTCCCCACCACTTAATTTATTAAGTTGCCAAATAAACAGGTTTTTAAAACAAATTTAAGTCTGACATTGTCAGCACCCGAGTTGGGGACGTGGCGAAATTGGTAGACGCACTGGATTTAGGTTCCAGCGCCGCGAGGTGTGAGAGTTCGAGTCTCTCCGTCCCCACCATTAGATTAAGCAAGGTTTTATACCTTGCTTTTTTGTTTTTGAAATGCGAAAAAATAAGTGTCTTAAACATGGTCTTTTTTGAAGACTAATTCTAATAAAAAAATCTAATGAAAGAATGATGAACGAAGAGATACATCAAGATGTCTTATCTTGCTTTTTTATTGTCTGAAATTTATCTCGTTAAAATGAGTCAGTAAAACAAAGGTGAAAAAAAGCCCGCATATACGGGCAAATTTAGAAATGCGGATTCGAATCAATCGAATTAAATCATTTATTTCTAATCGTTCGAATAAATTATAAAGAAGATTATGCCTTTAAATGATCTTCAAACTCTTCACCGAGCTGCATGGCCAAAGCATTACCAGACAAGTCTACAGTCACTAGACCATATTCTTTTTTAAAACTGAATGTAAATCCACGATTATCTGCCAGTGTACGAACAGAATATCCTAACTTTTCTAACCAAAGACGGAAGGCAACTAAATTTTTTGCTTTAACCACTTTTTTCACGAGCGAACTCCTTATCAATCATTAAAATATTAAATAGGGGTGTCAAAATATTTTTTAAAGGGGAAATGGAAAACTTTTATTTAAAATATGAAATTTTGATGGATAAATAAACAGATTATCGGCTTGTAAACGGTATAAACTCATTTAACTTGCTGTTTTATAAAAAGCTAAACTTAATGTAAGTAAATATAACGTATTTAAAAATTAGGTTTTTGGCAGTTGGATTAAAATATATCCTATGTACATAGAGAAGCTGTGCGCAAAATAAACGATTGCTTGGTTTAGAATGCACAGCTGTTTGGGTATGCAGTTGTGGATTGCAAATAACAGCTTGTTCAAAGCCTAATTCGCTGGGTAGGTGAGCTTGCAATGCTATTTCTCATCAAGATTTATCGAAAAGCTTTTATACTATGATCTATTGGTATAAGTAGATTGAACGCATGCAGAACATTGAGCACGCTGTAAAAGCAAAAATTTAACAGATGCAACAAGTGGGACAGACGCCTGTTGCGGTGATGCTTGGACATGAAGATTGGTTGGTCTTTTCGGAGCAATCTAAAGTGGCATATACACCATTTGGTAGTGTAAGACGTTATCAGCCTGCATTAGGTGGTTTATTGATGGTACGTATCGATGAAATGCAAGCCGTTCGAGTTGTGACTCAAGCTGAATTGGATGAGTTTGCTGCAACTAATCAAATTTTATAAATATAGAATGATAAATCGTCCCGAAATATTCATCACAAATAAAACAGTATATTCGTGATGAAATCTAAAATGCTTATAACTCGCAATCCAATTAAAAATTGTCTTTGAGTTCTCTTAAGCGTTGAAATGCTTCAACACTTTCTGCGCGTAAAAATGGATTGGTTTCTAGTTCTAATTCAATGCTGCTTGGCAAAGTACATTGTCCGAGCATGCGTAGGGATTCAACCTCATCAAACCGCTGTTGTATGGCAAGGTTGTCAGGTTCAACATGCCGCGCAAACTGCGCATTCGATAGGGTGTATTCGTGAGTACAATACACTTGAGTTTCAGCAGGGAATGCGGCTATACGGTTCAATGAATCGTACATTTGTTGAAAGGTGCCTTCAAAAACACGTCCACAGCCCATAGCAAATAATACATCGCCACAGAAAAGCGTATGAATGTCATCGATAAAATATACGATATGACCGAGGGTGTGGCCGGGCGTTGCTGTTATTTCAACTTCAAGCCCATGAAATTCAAAACGGTCATTATGATCGAGAGGATAATTCACCCATGGAATACGGCTTAATTCTGCACGGGGACCGTAAACGGCAATGTTTTTATCCTGAATAAGTTCCGGTACGCCACCGACGTGATCTTTATGCCAATGCGTTAACCAAATTTGTGTAAGATTGAGTTGATGTTCCTGACAATAGCGCTCGACTAAGGCAGCTTCAGTAGGATCTACCACAATGACATCATGGCTTTCGGTGTGTTCAAGCAGCCAAATATAATTTTGCAGTGAATTTTTGACATCCAATGTATGTATTTTAAACGCCATATCCATTCATTCAATATTTAAAATTAAGTTAAAGTTAGCATGAAAATGCTCAAAACGGATGATTATCCATTTTTAGCCCTAGATAAACGACATATCTCACAGCGCTATTTTAGTCTGATGCCTCGTCTACAGATACAGGATTACCAATGGTATAAAAGTGCCCGCCAGCAACATGGTGTAGGCTTTTCCATTCATCTTCTACTTCATGATAATACCAATGTCCGTTACGGAAGACGCGGTCATCAGCATAGGCAGCAATGACTTCGCCAATAAACAGATCGTGCGCTTGTTGATTGTGCGGCTCAGGAATAAGTTTGCACAGTAGCCAAGCAGCACAACCTTCAACTACAGGAATATCTGAGGCATTAAATTGAAATAATTCCACGCCACATTGGCGTAATTTTTCTGGCGCATCACGTTGGCTCATCATGCCAAGTGCATAGACCAGTTTGAGTTGTTTTAGTGTCGGAACTTGTAAGGCGAAATAGCCTGAATTCTCAATAATCTCACGGGTTTTAGTTGATTTATCCAGTACTACTGTCACTTTTGCAGGATTGAACTCTAAGGCGCATGCCCATGCTGCAGTCATGACACCAGTATGGGTTTGGTCTTTAGCAGAGACGAGCACAGTCGGCCCATGATTTAAAAGTCGGTATGATTTTTCTAAAGGAACAGGGTGAATATGCGTTTTCAAAATTGTGCCTATATTTAAGTTCATCTAAAACTTAGATGTTTTATTAAAAAGTGTTGCTACATAGCATATAACGCATGAAATA
This sequence comes from Acinetobacter sp. YH12076, assembly GCF_013419525.1. Taxonomy (NCBI): domain Bacteria; kingdom Pseudomonadati; phylum Pseudomonadota; class Gammaproteobacteria; order Moraxellales; family Moraxellaceae; genus Acinetobacter; species Acinetobacter sp. YH12076. The sequence goes on from NZ_VOZY01000008.1 coordinate 142,981, forward strand.
TTTTCAAAAGCCTTTAATATAAATCACTAAATCAGGAGTTCAATCAATGAAAATGTATCAAGTAGACGCATTTACCCAAGTGTTATTTAAAGGCAACCCAGCGGCGGTTTTGGTGTTGGATGAATGGTTAGATGAACACTTGATGCAACAGATTGCTTTGGAAAATAATCTGTCTGAAACTGCATTTGTGAAAAAAATTGACAGCAGTAATTATGAAATTCGTTGGTTTACACCGACCACTGAAGTGGACTTTTGTGGACATGCGACATTGGCCAGTAGTTATGTGCTTTTTGAGTTTTATACGGCTGAAAAAAATATCCAATTTCATGTCAAAAATCTCGGTATTTTTAGCGTAAATAAAGCTGAAGATGGAAAAATTCTGATGAATTTCCCTGTGCGTCGGGCACAGGTCGTGAGTGAATATCCTGAAGAGCTACGTCTAGGGTTGAGTCAACCTTTTAAGCAGGTTTATCTGAATACGCAGGCGTATATCGTGGAATACGAAACGGCTCAACAAGTTTTGGACGAACAACCGAATTTTGAAATTTTAAAACGTCTTGGCAAAATCCGCACCGCCATCACAGCGCCGGGTACGATCACTGATGTTGCAATCACTGCGGCAGCCCAGCAATATGACTGCATTTCACGCTATTTTGCACCGGGCAATGGCATCAATGAAGATCCTGTTACAGGTTCTATTCATACTGGAATCGTGCCTATTTGGGCAGAACGTCTAGAAAAACGTCAAATCTTGGCGTATCAAGCATCGAGTCGTGGTGGTGAGTTACACTGTCAAATGCTTGAAAATGACCGTATAGAAATCTCAGGCTATGCGTGTTTGTATATGCAGTCTGACATTTATATCTGAACATAAATCAAATACATGCTGTCTCATTCTGCAGCATGTATTTAATAAAAAGTAACTATTAATCCAGAAAAGCTCAGCATAAAATCAAAACCAATCTGATCGACAGCACTGCGCTGATCGATGCTAAATATAAAGGACACTTGAATTACATGCGTATTAAACATTTAACGCTTTCACTTTTTTTTGCAGGTTTAAGTACAAGCCTCTTTGCTCAACCTGTATTGGTTAAAACTGAACAAGCCATTGAAGAATATAAATTAGACAACGGTTTTCGTGTGGTTTTGGCGCAAAACGATAAAGAAAGCAAAGTGTTTATGAATACGGTGTATTTCACGGGTTCATTAAATGACCCTGAGGGCAAAGGTGGTTTAGCGCATTTGCTTGAACATTTGGCTTTTAAAGGCACTGAAAATGTCAAAGGTGATGAATTTCAGCGTCGCTTAGACCAATTCACGCTGATGACCAATGCCAGTACGGATTATTATTCAACGAAATACACCAATGTGATTCGTCCTGAACAAAGTTCAATCGATCAAGTTTTGCATTTGGAAGCAGAACGGATGGATAAATTGGTACTTCAGGAAAAATTTGTACCGACAGAAATTGATATCGTTAAGCGTGAACGTGAAATTCGTTTAGATCAGCCATTTTCAGTGTTAATCGACCAAGTTTTAAAAGAAGCCTATGGCAATCAATCTTTAGGCCGCTTACCGATTGGTGATTTGAAAGAACTTCAATCGATCAATATGAACGAATTAAACCAGTTCTATCGCCGTTGGTATGCGCCAAATAATGCAGTGATGGTGATTTCTGGTAAGTTTGATAAAGCGGCTGTATTAAAACAAATTGATCAACAATTTAGCCCAATTGCCGCACGTCAAATTCCTGAACAGGCCAAAGTCCCTAAATTAGATGGAACGAAATTAAAGCAACGCGAATTTACTGTTCATAAGGGTAGTGACTTTGGCAAATTTAATATTTATTTAAATGGTGCAGTCGAACCGATTAAAACTGCTTTGGCGGTATCTCCAACTTTGTATACCTTACAGCCAAGTGGGCATTTGTATCAAAGCATGGTGGAAACAGGGACAGCAACCGCAGTTCAATCGACCACATGGTTAGATAAAGATTTTAATTTGGTGTTTATGGGGGCGATATATGGCCCAAGTCATGATGCAAACAAAGTGGCAACCAGTCTGGCACAAGGTGTAGAGCAGAATAAAGCCTTTAATGATGTTGAGCTAAACCGTGTTAAAAGCTTGACTCGAAATATGGCTGACAATGTCAAAAATAGCGCAACAGCACTTGGCGAGCGTCTTAGTTCTTATACTGTGGCTTATAACGGGGACTGGTCTCAATATTTCAGAGACTTAGATAAAGTACAAAAGCTGAGTGTAAGCGACGTGAATCAAGTGTATAAGGATTTTCTAAAGCCTGAATACCTTGTCACAGGAAATATTCTACCAACACCTGAAGACCAGAAGAAAGCACAGCAACAGGCTGCGTCGAAACCTGCTGAAACTTTAGATCAGCAAGCGCCTGCAGAAGAGCCGTTGAAAGATGCGAGTGTTTATCGTGCTGAAGTGAAGCAATATGTTGCAGAGTCTAAGCAATATTTAAATCAGAAAGAAAAGCAGATTCAGCGGGCTAAATTTAAAAACGGCATTCAGTATGCATTGTTCCCAACCAAAACTCGTGATGACAAGACCTATGCAACAATTGCATTGGATTTTGGTACAGCACAAAGCTTAATGAATAAAGGGGAGTTGCTAGATTTAACAGCTTACCTTATGTTCCGTGCATCTAAAGATCAAAGCTTGCAGCAAATTGCCGATAAAATTATTGATGTCGGTGGCGGCGCAACGGTCAGTGCAAATGATAATGGCCTCATGATTCAAGTGGTTGCTCGTAAAGAAAAATTTGCTGAATTTTTGCAATATGTCATTGATGTTATTAAAGCGCCAGCATTTGAACAATCACAATTTGATTTAATCAAAGCGCAAAGTTTGTCGAGCTTGGATCGACCTTATACAGAGCCAGATACCGTTGCAGCAATGACTTTGTCGCGTATTGTCGAGATCTATCAGCCGGGGGATATTCGTTATCACTTCGAACCTGAACTTGCGAAAAAACAAATTGAGTCAGCTACACGTGATCAAGTGCAGCAGTTACATCAAAAATTCTTTAAAACACAGCATGCACAAATTGCGGTAACAGGTGATTTTGATACCAAGCAAATAGAAAAAATTCTGAAAAAAGAATTTGCAGATTGGAAAACCAGCGAACCTTATCAACGCTTAGAGTCTACGTTTACGGCATATCCTGCACAGAAAGTGCATGCATTGTCTGAACAGCGTGAGTTTGGTAGTTACCAAGCCATTATGACTCTACCTGTAGGTGTAGAGCATACCGATTCTCCTGCGTTACAAGTATTACGCCACATACTCGGTGATTCACAGTTGTCTTCACGTCTAGCTCAAGAGTTACGTGAAAAGAATGCACTGGTTTATGGTTTTAGTGCAGACATTAATTTTGATGAATGGGTGAATTCAGGTGTACTGAGTATTGATGCAAACTACACTGCGGGTAAATCAGCACAAGTTTCTCAGTCTGTTCATAAAGTGTTGCAAAACTTATTGAAAAATGGTGTGACGGAACAGGAAGTAGAAGCAGCCAAAGCCAGTATTTTGAAAAAGCGTTTAACTGCACTTGAAGATGACCGTCGCATTCATAGTATGTTGATTCCACAGTTAGAAAAAGGTCGTGATTTAAACTATCGTGAAAAGCGTGATCAACGCATTGCTAGTTTGACCAAAGCGGATGTTAATGCTGTCATCAAAAAATATATTCAACCTGAGCGTTTGGTTGAGGTGATGGCTGACCAATATGGTCAAGCCGCAAAATCTACTCAAAAATAAACTTAATAAAAAAATCCTCCAGATGGAGGATTTTTTTGAGCTACAATGGATAACTTGATAGCGAGATTTTCTTAACGAACTTATAGGCGGTAGAACTGACGGGCATTTTGTTGGAAGACTAAAGTCAGTGCATCAGGATCATAACTCGCCACCGCATCTGAAAATGCGTCAATAATATTCACCAAAGATGCACTCACACTATCCATCGGGAAGTTTGAGCCAAACATCACACGGTATTTCCCAAAGGATTGTAGAGCATGCGAAATAAGCGGGAAGGCACAATCGAAAATCTCTTGTTTAGATGCAAGGCGTTGTTCTTTATGAAACTGATGACCCAGCACAGGCATGAATAAACCAGACATTTTGGTATAAACATTTGGGCAACTTGCCAGTTCAGCTAAATCATCTTTCCAACGAAACATGATATTGTCACGTGAAGTTTGGGTTAAGCCTGTATGTGAGCCGACAGGTCCAAAGGCACCGACAGGTGTCCCAAAATGATCCAGAACGATAGATGTTTCAGGGAAAGCACGTGCTAAAGCGGTTATATCACGAATTTGGTCTGAATAAACCCATGCATCAAAACTTAAATTCATTTGAGCAAGGGCTTCAAAACCTTTCATAAATTTTTTATTGGTATAGAGATGGGGCTCATTGGTCCATGCATGAACTTTTGGGTCTTCATGTACAGCTGCCATTTTTCGTATGCCACGAAAATGTGGGGAAGCTTGTTTATGCATTTTAAGAATTTTCTTAAAACTACTGTCACATGGGTCTGCAGTGCCGACTATGGCGCCAAGTTTAATTTTTTGAGCGTTAAAATCTAAGGATTCAATAAACTTGGTTTCACCAACCACCCCTTTGCCTTTATGGTCATGCCAGCTCGCTTCTACATGTACCATTTGATCGACCTGATAATGTCCTGCATCTTGCTTATAATTTTTAGGCAAATACGGTGTCGTCACATGTTTGGTTAAGCCAACCGTGTCAATTAATTCTTGCGGCTTAACTAAGCGCATCATTTTGTCGAGCAAGTAGGGATGTTTACCCAATAATTTCACGGCAAGTGAAGCGGCATGTGGGGTATTGTATGGATCCCATTGATGTATATGTGAATCCACGATGGCAAAATCGAGCGTCTGCATTGCTATCCTTGTCCTTAAAACCATGTCCATTTCTTGCGTATTTCATTGTATTTTCGAATACGCGAGGCACTGAAAATAGCATGAATGATGAAAATACAACGTTATGACTAAATATTAAATCAAAGCTTTGTGAAAGAGAAGTTGTATAAAAAAAGCCCCGAAGGGCTTTTGATTAATGCTGATGATCGTGGTCGTGATCATGCTTATTTGCATGGAATTCTTCGTTATGACGGAAGCGAAGATAGTTTTCAAACTGTTCGCAATATTCATCATAATTATCTTCAAGCATCATTTGAAATTGTTGAAGAATATAAGACATCACTTGATCTTTGGCATCACGCATTTCTTTGCCATCTTTGAAGCCATTTGCAGCAACCCAAGTATTAAAGCGAGCAGTACCAAATAACATGGCAGCACTCACTTGACCGCGCATTTCTGCAGGTTTGACTTGAGAACCTTTTTCAACACGACAAAATTCATTGGCTTGTTTAATAAATTCATCCGCACGTTCAAAGAAAGCTGCATTCAACGCTTCTTCTTCGGTTACATCAGTAGCTTCAATCTTTTGAACCATGAATGTGTCCTAGCATAAAAATCTAATGCAGTATTATAGGCAAAGCCTTGCAGAAACTAAACCTTTGACTTAATCTAAAAATAGCCTAAGTAGAATGGAATGCTCCATGCAAGATGCAATCGCAGTGCAAAGTCTGAAAAGTGATATTGCCTTACTTCGACAAAATATTTGGCCGCCCTCAACCTTAGCCAATGTAGAAGGGCTGCCCATTTATTATGGTACACAGTCTGAAGTGGCTGAATATTATGCGCAGTGGACAGGCTTAATCGAACGTGCTCAAGACTTATTTCAGCCCTTTATGGAAGATGAAGTCCTTGATGCAATTCATTTGCCAAGTCATTTGAATCTGCCGCTTTTTTATTTTCACGTGGATCGTATTCGAATCAACAAAACACGTGCGAAAGAATCTAAAACCTTTCGTAGTATTGCCAGCTTAGTTGAAAAATGTGGGCAATTTGAAGCAGATCAAATTCAAGCGATGCGGCTATGGCTAGACAGCGATGATACGGCAGCTTTGGTCGCACACCGTGAATTTATTGACCTCAGAACCTATGTATTTCAACATGGGCAAAGTGATTATACCCGTACCCGTTTTTATGTGAATGGCATTGTACTCAGTGTCGAAAACGACTTTAAATTGGTGGATGCCCGTGACAAACCACGTAAAGCCCGTAGTGATAGCTATAGTGACCCTTTAGCAGATAACAATACGTGGAAAATCTTTGGGAAATATCGTTAATCAAATGTTTTGACGACATTAGTTAGAGCGTGGACTTAGTTCGCTGCACAAGGAAGCTTTGGATTATTTAATCCACGCCCTAATGTGAAAATAGCCACTATGGCGAAGGCGACAAAGATCATCACCGAATACAATAAGGTATTGGCATTAAAATGATCGACAATATAGCCGCCAAACAGAGAGCCACACGCGATCATGAGTTGGAAAATACCAATAAACAGCGGCATGCCTTTTTCAACTGCTTCAGGGGCATGTACAAACATCCAGATATTGGCCGTTGTAGGAAATGCCCCAAAAGCGAAACCCCATAATGCGGTTAAAAGATATGCACCGAATAGGTGAACTGCAAAGTGTGGAAAGCTAAAAAATACCACGATAAAACTGAATGCAACAAAAGCAAGGGTATAGCGGACATTGATGTTGCTGCCATAACCTGCAAATAAATTACCAAAGAAACCTGCGATGCCGTAGATCAATAATAATGAACTGATGGTGGTCGCATCAAAGCCTGCATGATTCTTAAAAAATGGGGCGAGATAGCTATAAGACGAAAAATGAGCAAAACCAATTAATAAAATAATAATCAGTCCTTTACGTGCTTTATCATGTTGAATCAGTGCAGGTAAATCACTAAATCGAATAGCCGATGTCGGTGGAAGTTTTGGGAGAAATTTGATTTCTAAAACTAAGATGATGATTCCGATTGCTGCAATGATTTGAAATGCACTACGCCAACCTAACCAGTCACTTAGCCATGTACCTAGTGGAACACCTAATACCGTCGCTAGGGTAACACCTGCCATGACGATCGCAGTGGCTTTGGCTATGGCGACATGACTTGGTGCGACACGTCCACTTAAGGCTATGGCTGTTGCCCAAAATCCACCGATAGCAATACCCAGTAGAAAACGGCTAAACAACAACAGTACAAAGCTTTCTGCGAAGCCAGTTATAAAATTAGCAATGACCATAATCACGGTTAAGGCAATCAGTAAGATACGACGGTCAAGTTGCTTCACAGCAACAGAAAGCAGGGGCGCTGCGATCGCACCCATAATGCCGGGGAGGGTAATCACCCAACCTGCGGTACCTACACTAATCTTTAAATCTTGAGCAATGGCATTTAACACGCCAATGGGTAAAAACTCACTGGTGACTAGCGCGAAAGCTGTAATGGCAACCGTGAGGATTGCAAACCAATTCCCTTGATTGGGCGAAGATTCATCAGGCTGCTGCGTCAACTGTTTATCTGGTTTTAAAGCTGTAGCATGCGTATTCATAGCGTTACACCTTAATTATTTAATTTAATAGTGACTGTTATAAAAATAAACTATTTGATTAAATTGTGAGCGTCAATTATTTTATTAGTGAATGTTATAAAATATAAATGTTAGCTTATGATGAATGATTCAAAGCAAGAAAATCAGCATGCTAATTCAGCCGATTTGGTCAAGAAGCGTGGACGACCTAAATGTTTTAATGAACAGCAAGCTTTGGAAAAGGCGATGATGTTGTTTTGGCAATTTGGCTATGAAGGAACGTCGATCAGTGATTTGACTCAAGCTTTGAATATCACCGCACCTAGCCTATACGGCACGTTTGGCGATAAAGCCGCGCTTTTTGAAAAATGTATTGAATACTATAGTGAACACGAAGTTCAGCCAGCAGAAAAAATTCTACAAGCAGGTCAAACGGCTAAAATTGCGATGGAATTGTACCTATATGACAGTATTCAGCATTTGGTACAAGCCAATAAACCTAAAGGTTGCATGGTGGTGGTGGCAACAATGAATTGTTCACAGCAAAACCAAACCGTACAAGAACAGCTCAAACAACGTCGTGCCTATACCAAAACTAAAATTATGGATCGGCTCGCTATAGGTGTACACAATGCGGAAATTGAAAGTTTGGCTCATGCAGAGCAATTGACGGATTTTTATATGACCTTATTACAAGGGATGACCATACAAGCACGTGATGGTATGGCCTTGATGCAATTACAGCGCATGGTGAGTAATGCGATGAAATCATGGGGGGTGTTAGCACAAGGTCCAATCAGTATGGATCATGAATTAAACTCCCAATAGCAGCGTAGTCTTAACGTACTTTTCTTAGTTTTTTTGAATGACTGTTATGCAAATACTATTTTGATGTTTATTTGCAGGGATGAATTTTAATGTCACCCAATTCCATCACACTGATATAACCATCAACCGCAATTAAATTGTCACTTTGACTCGATAGAGTTAGACATTCTCCAGACTTGACGCTGGATAGTAACTGACCTTGTTGCGGATTCAAGTTCATACTGTAAATACTTAGTATGCCAGCATCGGTTTTGATTTGGTAAGACTCATCACCATAGTCCTCATTATTATTGCGCAGGACTTTAAAGGTTCGTCGTATCTGATCAAAATTTTGAGTTGGAGAAAGCGGCTTTTCTACTTGTAAGGATGCCGTGCGCCTTAATTCGGTGCTTTGCACAGGCTTATGTTGTTCACTACAAGCACTCAGTAATGGGAAAATGATAAATATAAGTGAAAATGAAAATAGGGGATGAATTACAGGTATGTGACTATTAAACATAAAACCACCCTGAATCTAATTTTTCAGATAGCTTATTTTAAAAGTTTTTATCCAGAAAACAAAAATAATAGCTTCTCAAAATATTTCAATGTAACTGAGTCAAACTAAAGAAATGATGAATTGAAATTAGCCGACTTTGAATCTGAATGTTCAACAAATGAATATCTATATGACAATGTGGGATGCAAATAAAAAGGGAGACTCATTGAATCTCCCTTTTTGATTTTACTTAATGAGTTTTCGGCTGACAAGGAATTGTTCTGTCGCTTCTAAAAGTTTATCTGCATAAACCTCTAGTTTTGCCGTCAACCAACCGAGAACAAACCAATCACTAGCTTCCAGCTCTGTTTGCTGAATATATTGTGCAGAAGAGGAAAGGACTTGATATTCCTGAGCCGCGACTTGTGCATCATTGAGCGCTTTACTATATTTCTGCAAGTTTTTTACATCATAAATAGACGTCAAAATTGGGAAGCTAAATTTAAGCTCTTGTATGCGCTGAGAAAGCACATCTAAGCTTTCAAAATTGTTAATGTCGGCATCATTTAAAGCCTCTTGAAGGGCTTTATATTGGTTTTGCAGGGTTGTTTGAGCATACCATTTAAAATCATGTTGCTGCGGCGCATCATCGACTTTCAAACTAAACATTAAAAGCTCAAGATAATGATGTACATTTTGAGTCGATTTAACCAAATTGCCTAACTTCTCTTTGCAATACAAAATATCTTTAGTTAAATTTTCTGAAGTCGTTGGGTTTTGTAAAAAGCCTCCCAAAGTATTTTGCATGTGCTCAAAATGATGTAATTGTTCAAACTGCTGTTTAAATGCGCCTAATTGCAATGCCCATTTTTCAACGATATCACTGTTCCAATCTTTAAACAGCGAAATGGTTAATTGTAGATGATGGAGTGCTTTCTGAGCTTGTATAATGTGCTCTGCCTGAGCAACGCCTGCAGAAATTGCGGCAATATTAGGCAGAAGGTGCTGCATTTCCTGTGCAATTAAAAGTCGTAAGTTTTTTGCGGCAGTATCTTTTTTACTGAGTTGAAATTCTTTAGCCTCAACTGCTGGACTCACAGTTTGATTAAACGCCAGCAAATTCCCGATTTCCGCTTTACTGCGAACATCTAACCATAAATGATACTTTTTAACCCATTCGAAACTAAAGGCAAGGAGTGATTGAATAGAGCCACTTTTAAGCTCAAATTCAACTTCATGAACTTCTGTTTCTGTGCTGTTGCTGCGGATACAGCCGACATCTAAGCAAACTTCGATCTTGGCATCTTCAAACTCTATGACGCGATAAGTTCTGAGAATATCTGTTTCAAACTGAAGTTGTAACGAATCCTGCTGATCGCCTAAAGTGGTTTTTAAAACTGACTGAACTTCAGCTTCATTGGCATAGACCGATAAATCTAGGGCAGGGGCTTGTTCATGCTCGCCCAAATCTAAGTTATGTTCAAACCGTTCAATGTGACTTTTACCTGCAGCTTTCAGGGTTTGAATCCAGCGCGTTCCTTCTAAACGTTGACGCAAAGCTGCATGCTGCTGTGCCATTTTTCGATCTGGGGTATCAAAATATTTAGCTTTAAGTTGAATTTGTTCCGATTTTTTTGGATCGAGTACCTTTAATAATGCAGTTCGACGTGCTTCTGGAATCTGGAACTTTAATTCAACTTCAACCATGGTTTTCTGTCCTGATGTTACAACTTCATGATCTGGCATAAAGCGATCTTTAAATTTTTATAAAAATGAAAAACTAAAATGTGCGTAAATTTTCTATCAGCTAAACGCGTGTCGATTGTAGCGAAAAACAGTTGAGAAGTAAGACTTGACGGATTTGAAAACTCTGCTTTTGGACTAAGAAAAGTTTTAAAAGATGGATATTCCATCAATTGTATAATTCACTATTGCTTGAGTTACATTGGGACAAAATAAAATTTTACGCCTTTAAAGTGGGCGAGTTTTGAGCTATGTTGATTAAAAATAAGTTCAGGATGAGCACAAAATGAATTCACAAGTACAACCCGAGTTTAATCGAGATTTAAAGCCCGAATTTCAGTTACCTATTCGTGACTACTCGCAATTTTATCGATTTTATTTGACTGAACATCGAAATATCATGAGCCGACGTTTACATGCCACAGGCAGCAGTATTGGACTCTATTTCTTTGCAAAAGCAATTTTAAAAAGACAACCGAAGTATTTTGCTTATGGCCTGGTTTCAGGCTATGCCTGTGCATGGGTCGGACATTTTTTCTTTGAAAAAAATAAGCCAGCTAGTTTCAAGCAACCTTTGTACAGTTTTATTTCCGATTGGCGCATGCTGTCTGATATTGTGAAGGGGAACTTAAGCTTAAAAGACCGCAATTTAGATAAGATTGATAGTTAATTGTTTATTAATCAAACGCTTAATTTTTATGGATATGGGTGTGATTTTTTTGAGTAAATGACTTGCAAAATTAGAGTGATTAGTCTAATAATGTTCATATTGTTTATTTAATTCTTATCTAAAACATGAATAGTCGATAAACCCCAGTTTTCCGAGCCTAGAGTGACCTTCTCTAGGCTTTTTTTATGGCCTTAGAAAAGTCTATTGTTTGAAATATATAACAATAAAAACTTTTATAAAATAGGCTAGACTTTTTGATGCTCTGAACGCTCCCCAAAACGTTTCTTACCAAGCACCAAAAAGTCTAATAGGTTACAAATTTTTATTTTTATAAAAGTGTTGTGTTTTTATGCGCTGCGTTTTGAGTTCTTCTGGTGCACTATTAAATAATTTGTATCAGTTTTGTTCTATACCTGAAAATAGGTATTTTTTGCCATTTTCTACAGAAAATTTAATTAAACATTTATATAAGTAGTCCTGTGAAAAGGAATATAACTTTCTCAGCAGCAAAGCATTAAAATTTTATGTCCCAAGCAACATTTCACAGACCTAATCGTTATAATATTCAAAAGTTTTAAGTTGTGATTGAACTATGCGTGGTTTATACCTCATTACCAATGATGATCCTATCGAATTGCTTTTAGCCAAGCTTGAAGGCGCGATGGCAACTTATGAAGTTGCTGTTTTGCAATATCGTCGTAAAAAAGTGGCAAAGGAAGATCAGGCTTATGAAATTGAATACATGAAAAATATGTGTAATCAGTACAAAGTGCCTTTTGTCATTAATGATGATCTCGAAACTGCAGTTCAATATGGTGTGGGTGTCCATTTAGGGCAAGATGACGGTTCAATTGCTGAAGCTGTAGCACGCTTACCTAAAAATGTTTTGATCGGTCGAAGCTGCAATAACTCTTTAGAACTGGCTGAGCAGGCAATTGCAGACGGTGCAAACTATGTGGCTTTTGGTGCCATTTTTGCAACTGAAACTAAGCCTGAAGCAGGCAATATTGGCTTAGAAACGCTAAAACAAGCCAAAGCGAAACTAAATGTACCTATTTGTGCAATTGGTGGTTTAACTGTAGAAAATTCAGCAGAAGTCATTGAAGCAGGTGCTGATCTTTGTGCTGTTATTAGTGATGTATTAGGTCGTTCAATGTCTGCTGTCAGCAGTCGTGTTTATGAATGGTCTGAGCTTTTTGCTGAACAAGCTTAATTTTATTTTTTAGATTGAATAAGTAGAGAATTTTTATGAGCTTATCTGCTAAGCAAGAACAATTATTTAAACAAGCCAGCAAGCATATTCCTGGCGGCGTAAACTCTCCTGTACGTGCATTTAATGGTGTAGGTGGAACTCCGGTATTTATTGAAAAAGCGCAAGGCGCATATCTCTATGACGTAGACGGCAAGCGCTATGTCGACTATGTCGGTTCTTGGGGGCCAATGATTTTAGGCCATGCTCAGCCAGATATTATTAAAGCAGTTCAAGAAGCAGCTGTAGATGGTTTAAGTTTTGGTGCGCCAACTGTACATGAAACCACTTTGGCGGACATCATTTGCGAAATTATGCCGTCTATTGAATTGGTTCGTATGACCAACTCAGGGACTGAAGCAACCATGACCGCCATTCGTCTTGCTCGTGGCTACACCGGCCGTGACAAGATTGTAAAATTTGAAGGCTGCTACCATGGTCACTCAGACTCACTTTTAGTGAAAGCAGGTTCTGGTCTTTTAACTAAAGGTGAAGGCGAAGCAACTTCGGCCGGTGTACCTGCTGATTTTGCCAAACACACTTTAACCCTGCCATATAACGATATTCCCATGCTGAAAGAATGCTTTGCAAAGTTCGGTTCAGAAATTGCTGGTGTAATTGTCGAGCCAGTTGCAGGCAACATGAATTTGGTGAAACCAATTGACGGTTTCTTGCAAGCCATTCGCGATGTATGTGATGAACATGGTTCTGTCTTCATCATTGACGAAGTAATGACAGGTTTCCGTGTCGGTCTTGGCGGTGCGCAAGCGCATTATGGCGTAACGCCTGACTTGACTACTTTAGGCAAGATCATTGGTGCTGGCCTGCCTGTGGGTGCATTTGGCGGCAAGCGTGAAGTGATGGAATGCATTGCACCTCTTGGCAAAGTTTATCAAGCAGGTACATTGTCTGGTAACCCATTGGCTATGCGTGCCGGTATTGAGATGTTTAAACATTTGCGTCAGCCAGGCTTCTATGAAACTTTGACTGAAAAATTATCAGGTTTGCTTGCAGGCTTACAAGCTGCTGCAGACGAAGCGGGCATTCCGTTCTTTACTCAGCAAGTAGGTGGTATGTTTGGTATTTACTTTACAGATCAAACTGAAATCACAGGTTTTGATTCAATTTTGAAATGTGATGTAGATGCTTTCCGTACCTTCTTCCACGGCATGTTACAGCGCGGTGTAAACTTAGCGCCTTCAGCATTTGAAGCCGGTTTCTTCTCAAGCGCGCATAGCGATGAAGATATTGCATTTACCATTGAAATGGCGAAAGAAGTTTTTGCCGAAATGAAGTAATTGTCATTTAAATCGGTAAATTCTGCTTTAGAATAAAGCCCGCAGCCTGCTGTGGGCTTTTTTGTTGTTTTAAATTCGGCTTTTTAAGAAAAGGATTTTTAAATGAAAACCAAGCATTATTTAACTTTGGCAGATGCAGAATTTTTACTAAACACAGCACATGCTTATGCCGTTGAACAAGGTTTTAATGTCAGCATTGCGGTAATGGATGATACAGGCAATTTATTGGCGATGAAACGAATGGATGGTGCAGCGCCAATGACAGCAAATCTATGCTTAGAAAAAGCCAAATGTTCAGCCATCAGTAAGCGCCCATCTAAATTGTTTGAAGATTTGATAAAAGGTGGGCAGATGGGTTTCTTAACCATGCAGACGTTTAATGGCATGCTGGAAGGTGGTGAGCCGATTTTGTATGAAGGGCAATTGGTGGGTGCAATGGGCGTGTCTGGGGTAAAGTCATTTCAAGATGCAGAAATTGCACAAGTGGCGATTGAGAAGTTTTTCGCGCAGCAAAACTAAGCATGATCTTGAGTGAAATAGATAATTCAGCCCAATCGATATGTTGGGCTTTTTTTTATTTTGATTTAAATGTCTAGGAACTTCGCCCATAGCATTAAATCGAAATTTTCTAAGATTGAGCCGAAGCATTTAGCATGAAATTGATAAATGCTTTGAGTTTAGAAGACTGATAGTTAGACTTTGGATAGAGTAAATAAAAAGGCCGAGTTGTTTGGCTATAAGATTTGAGAACTTCCACCAACGCGCCGCTTTGTAATTCTTGCTCCACTGAAAAGCGGTAGACCTGCATCAGTCCCGCACCTGATTTAGCTAAGATTAAGGTCGAGAGATAATCATCTTTACAGGTAATTTTTCCTTGCACATCAACCATAATTTTTTTGCCTGCATCCATGAGTGACCACGGTCCAGACTTACCTGAACTCGGCAATTCAAACAAAATACATTCGTGATGCTGTAAGTCTTCGATGTTTATAGGTGCAGGGTGCCTTTTCAAATATTCAGGTGTAGCAACAATGCATAATGCAGCATCTTCAAGTTTACGTGCAATTAAGCCAGAGTCGGTTAACTCATTACCGCGAATCGCAATGTCATAATCATCAGTCACTAAATTTACATTATGGTTGCTGACATGAATCTCGAGCTTAATATGTGGAAACAGTTCGGTAAACTTAGCCATTTTAGGCAGCAGACGATAATGTGCATAAGCTGTGGGCACGCTAATTTTCAGTAAGCCGATGGGGTGTTCCTGTTCACCGCTGATTTGCATTTCACCTTCGAGTAGGCTGTTAAGGGCTTGTTTACAAAAATAATAATAATGCTGCCCAGCATCGGTAATTTTAAGTTGGCGTGTAGTGCGGACAAATAGCTTTACCCCAAATTTTGCTTCTAAACGTGATATCGCTCTACTGACTGCGGCAGGAGAAATGCCTGCTGCAATTGCTGCAGCAGAGAAACTTTTCTTTTCCACGGTTAAACAGAATAATTCAAGACTGCCGATTTGCAGATCATCATAGTGACGCAACATAATATTTCTGCTTATTAATTACATGATGTAATAAGTAAATTAAATTTGAAGATCTTTTTCAAGAATTTATTTTCGATAAAGTGGGTTTAACAGCTGATTCAGCACTTGCTGAGAGCAATTATTTATACAACTCCACAACGAATATAGGAGATACACATGGCGATTCTCAACTACGAAACAGGCCCGATTCAGGCAGAAGCAGCGTTTACTTCAGACTTCCCGGTTGCAAGTGAAATCAAGATGCATGATTTAGTGAATATGCAGGAAATTGAACGTCGCAGCATGGATGTGCGTCCGGGCATGCGCCACAAATATATGCCACTTGGTTTTGACCGTTTTAGTGGTGCGCTTTGGACTGGTGGACGCTACTTATTTGATACTTGGGAAAATGTAAAAGATTATGAGCGTTTCACCAGTGAAGAATTGGAATTTGAGCCGAATGTAAAGTTTTGGAGCCGTCCATTTTTCTTGAATGTACAGCGATATATTTGGCGTGTTGCTGGTGCTCATGATTTTAAACCCTTAGCAACATCACATCATGTTGTGCGTTTTGAACGGTTTTCTACACAGCATGATCAGTTAGATCAGCTACTAAAAGAGGT
This sequence comes from Acinetobacter sp. YH12076, assembly GCF_013419525.1. Taxonomy (NCBI): domain Bacteria; kingdom Pseudomonadati; phylum Pseudomonadota; class Gammaproteobacteria; order Moraxellales; family Moraxellaceae; genus Acinetobacter; species Acinetobacter sp. YH12076. The sequence continues at coordinate 158,895 of NZ_VOZY01000008.1, forward strand.
TTGGCCGACTTTGCGAGAGCAAGCGCAGGCGCTAGGTTTGTCCAGTGCTTGGCTGATGTTTAATCAAGATGAAAAGCAAGTCAGTATTGTGACTGTGGCTGCCAAAGTGGATACAGGTAATGCGGCTGAAGATAGCATCAAGGCTTTGGCTAAACTTGAAAGCATGAGCTCTTTGAGTGAATTGTTACCTTCTGAATTAAAGTTAACTCCACTATTTGATCGAACCAATCCAATACTTGCACAGTGGCTGCCTCTGTCTCGTGTTGCAGGCGGTGAACCTTCGGTACATCCGATGTCACCACCTTTGACTGCACTGAATGTCGAACCTCAGAAATAAACACGATAAGCTGACAGGAGTACTGCTCTTGTCAGCATTAACATTTAAGAAACTTGTCCAGCAAATCTTGTCGTTTGAAGTATCAGGGTTTATTAGGGTACTATCAGTGCTAGTTTTATATGCTATGTAATATACTGATTTAGGAATTACATTAAATAATGTAATTCTTGATGCGTATATTAGGGATGAGCTGCAGCGATACATATATTTTACAATTATGAGTATTGATGTATCTCGAATATTGTTTGGGGATGAAAAGAATATTAAAGAAATTATCATAAAATAAAAAAATGATATTTGAAGAAAAATATCTATATTTGAAAATTTTTTATGCTCATTTAAAAAAGAATGGACGTTATACAAATTAAAATAAAGGGGAAGGTATGGACTCAAAAGAATTAGCTCATCTGCTCAAAAAAGGAATTATTAACGAAAACCTAGAAATTTATAAAGGATTGTTCACAGACTGCTCACCATCAGAAATAAAAGATCCTTATTTTATTGAAGCAATAAGTTTTTTTAATACTTTGCCAGACGAACATAAGAGAATTTTTTTCTCAATCTTACGACAAGTAATGATTGATTCAATTAGTAATGTATTAGGTGTTATTGATGGCAGCTCAAGTTTAGAAGAGCACGATGGTGATTTTTCTTTGCTGTATGAGGGTAAATCACTTGAATATTTACAAGATTATTTTTTATCCGAATTTGAATAAAACCAAAACTTAGGTTTATCTAATAAACTTAATAGAATTAAAAAAATCTATAAGTTTAAAGTTGACCAAAAAGTAAATTATCAGTAGCCGAAAGTCACTTTCAGATATGATTCTGCGTTAGCATATCAATTGTTCCAACTTGAGTTATGTACTGAGTCTGTATGCTTTATCCCATGCCTAAAAAAATCCAATTTGCACCATCTCAAGCAAAATGGCAGCTGTCATCAACACAGTCAGTATTGGTACTGGTTGGCTTACAAAATTTACGCATGCAGCAGGGTATACAAGATACGCAGTTGATGGAAAATTTGATCCAACTGACCAATAAAGCCAAAGCTTTAGAGATTCCAATTGTCGATTTATATGGTGATGATTTACTTCAAGGCATGCAGCAACTTGGTGAATATGCAACAACACACCCGCAGCTGATCTTTGCAGGGCAAATCACGCCTATGCTGAAACAGATCTTGCCGCATCTATATAGTGTAACAGAGCAAATCTGTATCGTTGATGACGCAATTGTGCTGAGTAATCAGGAACAGCATATTCAGTGGGTGGACTCCATGTCAGGCCAAGGTATACATCATATGAGTAGTTATAATTTGATGCGGCTTTGGAATCTGTCAGCACCAACGGAATTCGTTTTGTCAACCAAAGGTATTTTATTGGCTATTGCAGAGCAGCTAGATATGGAGGCATTGGAAATAGATCCCTTAACCGATTTACGCAGTTATGGGCTTGATTCCGTTGCCATGGTCAGCTTAATTGGTTTGTGGCGTGCCAATGGTGCAAACATCCGTTATGAAGACTTTTTAGATGATGCAAGTTTAAAAGCATTGCTAGAAAAATTGCTCAGTACAGACTAAACAAAGCCAATTGGAATTATTTTTGTTCTAAATCGGAAAATACGTCGGGAAATATGGCTTTGTGCATTGTAATTGTTGGCTAAGCTTTTTATTATTGCCGCCTTGTTTTTCGAGATCAGAACTGGATTGAACTTTGAGTAATTTTCTAACCGAACACCTGATACATCGTGACACTGACTTTATGGTGATCCATAAACCAGCAGGTTTACTCACAGTTCCGGGAAAAACAGCAGATTTACAAGACTGTGTTATCAATCGATTATTACAAATTGAGCCGAATACTTTGCTCATTCATCGTTTGGATCGTGATACCTCAGGTATTTTGGTTTTTGCATTAACTCGTCAAGGGCAAAATCGAATTTCACGCCAGTTCCAAGAACGTCAAACTTCAAAAACATATCAGGCATTGGTTGCGGGTACGCTTGAAGGTGAAGGTACTGTCGATGTACCCGTCGTGTATGACCCAAAACATCCGCCACTGCATATTGCCGATCCTGCACATAATAAGCCTGCACTTACGCATTGGAAAGCCACTGAACATTTTGAGATTCAGGGTCAATCCGTAACACGCGTAGTATTAACTCCTATTACTGGTCGATCACATCAGCTTCGTGTTCATATGCAATATTTAGGTCATCCTATTGTTGGTGATACTTTGTATGCAACACCTGAGCAACAGCAGCTGATGCCGCGCTTATGTTTACATGCTGAGCGCTTGAGTTTTAACAATCCTGAAACTGAGCAAACAGTGGAATTTCACTGTCCTGTACCATTTTAGGAAAATCATTTAAATCCCTAAGAATTCTGCTCACTATTTAGTGGGCTTTATGTCAAAATGTATTGCTTTATGGTCTAGATTTTTGCTCAAATAACATTCACAGTTTGAGCATAATATTTTCAGACCGAACTTGAGAAAAAGGTGGAAAAATTGCAGCAGTTTGCTATTGGTCAACGTTGGTTATCAGATACAGAAACGGAACTGGGTTTAGGTGTTCTTATTGATGTTGATGAGCGATCGGTCAGCATTTTATTCCCTAAAAGTGATGAAACTCGTGTCTATGCCCGTCACAATGCACCTTTATCTCGTATTGTTTTCAATGTAAATGACGAAGTCCAAGATCAAGAAGGTCAAATTTGGATTGTTGAATCTCTTGAAGACCGTGGTGGTGTGGTTCGTTATAACGCGGTACGTAAACTTGCCGATGGCACAGAAGAGCGTAAAGCACTGAATGAAACACGTATTGGTGCAAGTATTCAGTTAGCAAAACCATTAGATCGTTTGCTTGCAAGCCAAGTGGACTATAAAGAATGGTATGACCTGCGTATCGAAGCACTGCTTCTTCAAGCCAATATGAAGTCTAGCCCTCTACGTGGCTTGGTAGGTTCACGTGTGGGTCTCATTCCACACCAACTGTATATTGCGCATGAAGTGGGTAAACGTTTTGCTCCACGTGTATTACTTGCTGATGAAGTGGGTCTAGGTAAAACCATCGAAGCAGGTCTGATTATTCATCAGCAACTCAAAACGGGTCGTTCAGAACGTATCTTGGTCTTAGTACCTGATTCATTGCAATATCAATGGATGATTGAAATGCGTCGTCGTTTCAATCTTGAGTTCTCATTATTTGATCTGACACGTACAGCATCAATTAAAGAACACGATCCAGATCTAAACCCATTCTTAACAGAACAATGCATCATTGCGAGTGTCGATTTGATGATCGACCATGATGACTTGCGTGAACAAGCCCTTGAAGCTGGTTTTGATTTGCTCGTAGTCGATGAAGCCCATCATTTAATGTGGTCAGAAGAAGAAGGCGGCAATGACCGTTATGACCTTGTTGAAGAACTTGCTGAAAAAACGCCGGGTGTCTTGTTATTAACCGCAACGCCTGAACAATTAGGTGTGGAAAGTCACTTTGCACGTTTACGTCTGCTCGATCCACAACGTTTTAGTTCGCTTGATCGTTTCTTGGATGAAGAAGAGCAGTATCACCAAACAGCTAAAATTGCTGAAGTGTTGATGTCTGATCTGCCACTCGAAGAAGGGCATTTGGCAGCGATTGAAAGCCTATTAGGTCATCGAATTACTGACGAGCCAGAACAACGCTTCCGTGCTATTCATGAGTTACTAGACCGTCATGGTACTGGTCGTATTTTATTCCGTAATACTCGTGAAGCGATTCAAGGCTTCCCGGGGCGTGACTGTCAGCCTGCGCCATTACCTGCACCAGAAAACTGGTCTAAAGATGGCAAGCTACGTGAACAAATGTGGCCTGAAGAAGCGCAGCTTGATGGCTCGTGGATGGAAACAGACCCACGTGTGATGTGGTTGATGGAACGTCTGCGTACAGACCTGAAACACAAAAAAGTGTTATTGATTGCACGTAGTGGTCCAGTGGTTGAGTCTTTAGAAAATGTACTTCGTTTGCATGCGGGTATTCGTACAGCGATGTTCCATGAAGGCATGAGCTTATTAGAGCGTGATCAAGCAGCAGCTTACTTTGCTGAAGAGTCATACGGTGCGCAAATTTTACTATGTTCAGAAATTGGTTCTGAAGGTCGTAACTTCCAGTTTGCATCTGACCTAGTGTTATTCGACTTACCAGCCAACCCAGATGTACTTGAACAACGTATTGGTCGTTTAGACCGTATTGGTCAAGAAAATCGTATTCAAATTCATGTGCCTTATCTGGTTGGTACTGCTCAAGAGCGTATGTTCCGTTGGTATAACGAAGCATTAAATATTTTCTGTAATATCTCGCCGACTGCGCAAACCTTACAAGAAAACTTTATCGTCAATCTGAAAGATTGTTTGTTGGCAGATAAAGGCCAAGAGTTTGAAGATTTGCTCGAAGCGGTGAGTGTACAACGTGAAGCACTTGAAGCTGAACTTCAAGAAGGTCGTGACCGTTTACTTGAATACAACTCTTGCCGTCCAATCGTGGCACAAGAAATTGTGACTGCACTTGAAGACTACGACGACAATACTACGTTACCAATGTTCATGAAGCGCTTCATGGCGTCTACAAACATTGATTTTGATGAGCAAAGTAATGGTACCGTGATCATCAAGCCAACGGATCAAATGCAAGTTCAAGGTCTGACTTTGGACGAAGAAGGTATGACGGCGACGTTCTATCGTGACCAAGCACAGATCCGTGAAGATGCTCAATATTTAACACTTGAGCATCCATTCACTGAAAGTGTGATGGAAATGATTAATACGCAAGGCTTTGGTAGTACCAACGTTGCTGTATTGAAATCGGCCGCTTTACCGCAAGGTTCTGTGTTAATGGAAGTGTGGTTTAAAGTCGATGTCGTTGCACCGAAAGCATTGAATTTGCCGTCAAGTTTGCCACAACAGTTGGTTCGTGTATTACTGAGCGAAAAAGGTCAGGATTTATCGCAAAAAATTGCACCTGAAATTTTACGTCCTTATTTACATCATCTTGATGGCAACAGTTGCCGCCAAGTGGTTAAGGCGCGTCGTGATGTCATTGAACAGCGTTATACGCAAGCGCTTGAAATTGCTCGTGGTGCATTACCGGGCTTTAAACAACAAGCCAAAGAAATCTACGGTAGCAAATGGCAATATGAAATTGACCGTTTAACTTATTTGAAGCAGTTCAACCCAAGTATTCGTGAAGACGAAATTGCACGTTTACAAAAACTGCAAAAAGAAGGTTTAACACTGCTTGATGGTCTAGCGGTTACACCAGAAGCGATTCAAATTATGGTAGTGGTTAAGCCATAAGTTAAGAATCTTAAAAAAGCACCTTAGGGTGCTTTTTTTTATGGCTAAAATTATAACTGTAAAATTAATCACGACAGATTTACGCTAAATCAAAGTTTTGTATTGTTTATTTTTAATCTAAATTGTCGAAATCGGCATAAAAAAAGTAACTATTCTTCAGCAATTCTACAGCTTGATTAAAATCTTCATTTTCATCCAACATATAAAATATGCCATCAAGCTTTGTATAGTCAGGATGATTTTTTGCTAACTGAATTTGGATCGTACTTCGTTCTGCTTGGCTGCGTGTTGCATAATGAGCTGTAAGTAAATCAAAGTTAATGCCAATGCATAGCGGCTGTTTTAAGGCAATGGCACCACAATAAGCATGTATTTCAGGTAATAAACGTAAGACTAAATCAGCCTCTTTGTTTTCCGCCACGATGAGCTCTAGGTCTGCAGTCTTACACAAGGCCAGTATTTCTGTTAATAGGGTTGAGTCATCAAGTGTATGGTCTAACACGATGACTTTTTGCGGTTGGGTTAAATCAAAGTCATTTATTAAAATCATAAAACCTCCTGAAAATAGAATGGTTATGCTTTATTTATCTGCGCTATTTATATGAAGTTGTGCTACGTATTGAGTCTAAATATTTACTAAAAATGGTTTTGAATAATGTGTTTAGTCTAAGAACGTTCTAAGGTTAATCATGTCGTAGAAACACACCTTGTTCTGATTCGAAGTTCAGTTAAATACTGAAATTGTTAATATAGGGCGCTACGCTTCATGCTCATTGCTATACCCAATATACAAGATTTGATTAATAAAAGAATCGGCATCGCGACATAAGTTGTCGTTATTGATGTCGATTGAATTATGAAAGTGAAATGATTAAATGTATTCGGACATATAGCGATAGCATCATAATCAAATGATTGTTCACGAACTGCCTTAAGGTCGTGTTTTAATGCTTTAGTTAAGTAAAGTTTTGGCTTGGTTAAATTTATACGTCGATGCTAGCGAGTTGTGGGTAGTTCCGTTAAAATGCTTCAAATTTCAGCAGTTCGTTAGAAGAAAATAAAAATATGAAATCCTTAATTACCTTAGGTAGTAAAACGTCACACGGTGGTGTGGTTTCAGAATGTGAACCTTCATTTGTGATTAATGGTATTGCGGTGCATTTAAACGGCATGAAACATTATTGTCCGAAATGTAATTCGACTGTGGCTGCGATCGCGGCAGATCAAAGTACAACGGTAAAGGGGCGAGGTGTTGTGGTTGCTGGAGATAAAACCACTTGTGGCGCAACATTTTTACCGAATCAATCAATGGTCGGTTCACAAAAATAATCTGCAAACTGACTTTGGGGTCATATAGATAAACTCATTGAGTCCTGTTTAAATCGTATAGATCTCTTTATGATGGGTCATCATCAGCTGATTAGATGAGTTTTAGATGAAAAGCGCGATCCATTTTACCCATGCCAATGGTATTCCTGCTGCAAGTTATCGAAAGTTTTTATCTTACTTTACACCGCAATTTGATGTGAAGGCGATTCCGCTTATTGGTATGGATGAGCGCTATCCGATCACCAAAGATTGGCGATATTTGGTCGATCAAGTCATAGCAGATATCGAGCACCAATTTCCAAAACAACAAGTGATTGGGCTTGGGCATTCTTTTGGCTCTTTAGTCACTCTTATGGCGGCTTATAAACGTCCAGATTTGTTTTCACAACTGATTATTATGGATCCACCTTTCGTAATCGGTCCTAAGTCTGCCATTTTTGAAGGTATGCAAAAATTAAAGCTCAAAGCTGTCGATAAAATTACCCCAGCGGCAATTACATTGAAGCGTAATGACCATTGGCCAAATTTGGATGAAGCCTATACGGCACTACGGAATAATCGTTTATTTAAAAGTTTTGATCCGCAATGTTTTGAGGATTATTTTGCACAAGGTGTTCGCACTGATGAAAAACGCGGTGGCGTGACCCTCAGCATTCCAAAAGCCGTGGAAGCGCAAATTTTCCGTACAGTACCTGCATGGTGGTGGCGTACTCCACGAAAAGCCCCTCAAATGCCTGTACACCTTATCACCGCAGATAACAGCCATTTTTATAAACAAGGTTTGCCTGACGGAATGAAGAAAACCTATGGTATAGATTATAGTGTAGTTGAAGGTGGGCACATGTTTCCACTTGAGCAGCCGAAACAGACAGCGCTACACGTCATGCAGTACTTACAGCATTAGAAAAATAAATTTTGCTCATAAAAAAGGAGACCTGAACGTCTCCTTTTTTTTGACCGTTAACTTTTAGCGAATCTGGGCTTCGTCTAAATGGCGAGCACCTTCCAAAATCATGCGAATCATAATCATGGTTTGTTCGGCAACTTCTTTGCGTTGTTCTGTCGGTAGATCAATGACTTTCGCACCCATGTTAAACACCAATTGGGTAATACCACGTGCCACGATGTCAGGATGAGCCAATTTACTTTGATTTAAACGTTCAAGCACGATTAAATCTTCTCTTAATTCTTGTTGGAAATAGTTAAGTTGACGCTCAACTGCATTTTTATAGGAATGCGAACCAGTATAGCCTTCACGAAGTAAAAGGCTTAAGTTGCCTTCATCGGCATCTAGCTGCTGAATAAATACTTCAACTGAACTACGAATAATACTGCTTTGGCGTGATGCCTGAAGGCGTGCTTCATGCAGAATTTGACGTAACACACCGCCAGCTCGATCAATCAACTCAATGGCTAATTCATCAATATCTTTGAAGTGACGATAAAAACTATTTGGAGCAATGCCAGCTTCACGTGCAACTTCACGCAAACTCAGTGATGAAATACTTTTTTGTGGACCAATTAAATTAAGCGCTGCCTGAAACAGTTCTTCCTTGGTAATCGTTGCTTTACGACCTACAGTGCGAACTGCAAGTGGAGTTTCAGCTTCAGAATGTAATTCTTCCTGGTACATGTTAACCATATTCGTCTGTGCAGACTGAGTCATATTTTTTAATAGATTAAAAACATTAACATATTATAGCGTCTGCTAATAGCTTTTGTGAAAATGTCGATTAAATGTACAATCGTATATACAAATATATATACATGTGTATAATAATTAAAAACCTCCCATGAGTTGTATTTGATTATGCATGTACTCGAAAAAGCGAAAAAGCCTTTAAACGCACTCAAAGACAGTGTTGTAGAAGTCAATGCGGTGAATTTCTGGTTGCAGAAATTTAATCCGTTATGGTCTGGTAATCAGGCTCTCGGCAAAATTGTACAAAAAGAAAATGCAGCAAATGAGATGGTCAGCCTAACCATACAGGTGAACCGTTTATTTAAAATTGGCGAAGCTGGTCAGCATCATCCTGTTTTTGCTTGCGTAAATGGTATCCGTTACGAACGTACTTATAGTTTGACTCAGTTGGATGATCAACACGTATTACTTAGCGTAAAAAAAGTGAATACGGGTATCGTGAGTACTTGGCTCGTAGAACAAGCGCAAGTGGGTGACATCTTAGAATTTGGTCAGCCTTTTGGTGATATGACTTTGGTGTCAAATTCTGCGCCGTTGCTACTATTGGCTGCGGGTAGTGGTATTACGCCAATGTTGAGTTTGTTGAAAGCGATGAGCAAAACCAAGCAAATTGCGGAGCAACCAATTCAGTTAATGTATTGGGTTAAGTATCACGATGACGCCGCATTCAAATTACGCTTCGAAGCTTTGGCAAATGAATATCCAAACTTTAAATTTCAAATTTTCTTTACCCAAGAAGAAGTTGCTGATCCACGATTAAATGCCGCTCACGCTGCTCAAATTGACGACATTGAGCACAGTACTGTGTTTGCATGTGGTCCATCGGGTTTCGTCACTCAGGCCGAAGCGTTATTTGATCATGCACAATGCTTTATGAGTGAAGCATTTAGCATGAGTCCAATTGCAACGGATGACATTGGCTTTGTGAATGTCACGCTTACGCAATCCAATAAAACCGTCAGTATTCCAAAAGGCCAATCAATTTTAGCCAGTCTTGAACAGCAAAATATCAAACCAAATCACGGTTGCCGTATGGGCATTTGTAATAAATGTGCCTGCAACAAAGTTGAAGGTACGACTAAAAATATGGTCAATGGTAGCCAAAATACAGAACCGGGTAATTTACTCAAAATTTGTGTGAACTCAGCACAGTCAGATCTCGTTATTGATTTATAAGGTAGAAAAAATATGAACATGCCTGTAAAAATTGAATATTTTAAAAATCCTAAAAACCGTGAGTTAACCCAATCGCAATTAGATGAACTTGCGCGTGAGCTTGACGCGATTAAGCAAGAAGTTTTAGATGACTTAGGTGAAAAGGATGCGAAATACATTCGTCGTGTGTATTCGACTATTCGATATTCATCTATGGCAGGTCGTGCATTATTGTTTGCAGGTTGGTTTCCGCCAGCGTGGATTTTAGGCACAGGTCTTTTAGGTTTTGCCAAAATCATGGAAAACATGGAATTAGGTCATAATGTCATGCATGGTCAATATGACTGGATGAATGATCCTAAATTCAATGGTCAGACTTATGAATGGGATATCGTGGGTACTGCAGATAACTGGCGCCAAACTCACAATTTTAAACATCATACCTATACCAACATTAAAGGTATGGATGATGATATTGGTTATGGTCTCGTTCGTTTATTCCCAGAACAGCGTTGGAAGCCGGGCTATCTATTACAACCGATTTATAGCATTCCATTTTGCTTATTGTTCCAATGGGGTGTTGCCATTCAAAACCTTGAATTGGGTAAATACTTTAAAGGTCGCAAAACAAAACAGCAGACCAAAGAAGAATGGAAGCCAATGCAAGCCAAAATCGGCAAGCAATTATTTAAAGACTATGTGTTTTTCCCGCTTATTGCAGGGCCTGCAGCATTACCTGTGCTCACAGGGAACCTCGTTGCGAATGGTCTTCGTAATATTTGGACGTTTAGCATTATTTTCTGTGGTCACTTCACCAAAGATGTTGAAGTTTTCCCGAAAAAAGTACTTGAAAATGAAAGCCGTGGACATTGGTACATGCGTCAAATTCGTGGTTCTTCAAACCTTACTGGTTCAGAAGCATTTCACATTTTGACAGGGCATTTAAGCCATCAGATCGAACACCATTTATACCCTGACGTTCCTGCACGTCGTTATCGTAAAATGGCGCCAAAAGTGCAGGCGGTCTGTGAAAAATATGGTTTGAACTATAACAACGCAAGTTTAGTGAAACAGTACGGCAGTGTACTAAAACGTATTGTGAAATATGCGTTTCCATTTAAAAAGTAATAAACGCTACACTAAATTTACGGGAAAAAAAGCCATGCAATTGCATGGCTTTTTTATATTAACTTTGGGGAAAATATTTATTTCAATTTTTGATATGTAATTTGAGGATCTTAATCAAATTCATATAATTTCCTTTTTTAGCCATACGAATGACCAATTCAATTTCTTCTTTCGTCCACATCTGGCGAGTGGCTGAGAAGGCAAATTGAGCAAGGAGTACAAATGGATTTTCGCCAAATTTAATATGGAGGCCTTTGACATATTTCGGTGGATTGAATTGATTCATATTCTTTTCCCGCTTTTAATATTTGACCGCATTATTTCTAATTAATGAGAAAAATAGCACACTATAAAGTCAAAATAAAAGCAGAATTTTCAAAATTTAATCATATATTAGAGCGACTTAAATTTAAGTTTGTGATTGTTAACTTTGATTAATAAACCAAACTAAATCACTCGACTTTAGTCGAGTTCAGGTAGGCGTTTATCCTTTCCATTCATGAAATGGTGGGTGGCCAATTCAAACATAGCGAGGTCTTCATCGCTATTTCCATAGGCATAAACATGCTCATAGTCTTGAAGGTTAAATTGCTCCAAAACGCGAATTTTCTTTTGCTCGCCACTACAGTCTAAGGTTTGATACAAACCAGTTAGTATTTGGTCATTGGCTGCTGTTTCGGTACAAATCAGTTTGACCCCAAGCTTTTTGGCCACAGGTTTAAGATATAAATCGACGGATGCAGAAACCAATACGACTTCATGACCGCGTTTTTGGTGTTGCTGTAATTGTTCATACAGTGAAGGATTGAGTTCTGCCATCAAATGTTCAGCATATTGCGCTGCTTGATTTAAAACCTGCTCATGATTGGCTTGGCTAAACATTGCGGCATATAGGCGAGGACGCATTGCATGTGCAGGATATAGCTTGAGATAATAGCCTTGAATCCAAGGGAGAATTTTAATCCCTTGGCGCACGATATGCCTTTTAGGCAGGGAATAGAAGATGAACCCTGTAAAACTGTCTTTGTTACACAGGGTTCCGTCAAAATCAAATAAGGCTAGAGTTTTAGGTTTTTGATGCGGCGCATGCATGTTTGATAACGTCCATCGACTCGTGTGGCAAACCAATTGGTATTGTAATCACGGCTTAATTTCGGCCCAGAAATTACGACTTCAGGCATCATGGCATAAAATGGTTCTTTTCCGGTCTTTTCTTGGTACAACTTTTTGACCGCTTTATACGTCAAAGTATCTTCAAAGTCCTGATCTTTTTCTTTTTTAAGATCTGAACGAATTTGACGTGGCGTCGCGATCACATTGTTTTCTGCAAAAACTGCAATCAGCGCGGTTTCAGACTGACTTTTTACTGAACGTGGAGAACCATCTTTATTATAAAGTAAGAGGTCACCATCTAAGCCGAGCTCAGCAGGGGTTAAGTCATTCAACATGCTCTGGAATGCTGCATTACGACTCGAATAACGACCAGAGTTATAATCTGCAAAACGATAAATCGGTTTGTCATATTCAGCCGGGTACATCATTAAACGGTGAATGCCATAATACAAACCGCCATATTGGCTATACATATCTGTACGTAGTGCCGCAATATTTCCACCTTGGCGCTTATGGTCTTTAGCATAGCCTATATGGACCTGCATCGAACCTAAAGTGGTAATGGGGTTGAGCTTTTCACCAATATCTTGTCCAACCAATTTCGCCGCGCCTGTTAACGCACTCACGTGATAGTGTTTAGACATATAGTCAAAAATTTCACGATATAGCTCGTCTAGCTCACGTTCAGTTTGAACACGGCGCATTTGGCTGAGATAGTTATCTTCTGGACTCGGTTGATTTTTTAACACATCTTGGAAATAGCCAGCGACTGTACCACCGATGCCATCACCCAATTTATCTTTAAACTTTTCTTCAAGACGATCTTGAACTTCTTTGACGGCTTTTTCACCGAGTCCCGGCACATGTGGGTCAGCAACAAAATTGGACTCTTGATCGACCACAGCAACAATCGTACAGACATTTTCTTTCGTGGTCGGAATACCGAGCTGATCACTAATGTCGTAGATATCATTGGCCCATGACAGACGTTCATTCACGCGAGGTGGAATGGCTTTTTTAATCTGTTCTGCTTCCATAGTGGGTTCATCTTTGCTCCACCATGAACCATTACCACAAGCAGCCAAGCCAATGGATAAAGCCAGTACAGAAAGGGATTTAAAGCATAATGTGGTCGAAAAAGTTTTGTTCATATTTTCCAATAAACTCAGCCATATGGGGGCGACAAAGCAGGAGCAGTATACTATGCAAAATACATAAGTAATGAATAAATATGTATATGCCTCATAGGGGACTGTCAATCTATTTATGGAGATCTACGCGTGTAAAAACAAGCAGTTCTGTCATGATGATTGGAAAAAGAATGCTTTTTGAGCTAAATAGATGAATATTCCAATATCATTTTCAACAGATTATAAAAAATGAAGGTATATACTAGCTGAAATCCATAATTTTTTAAGGGGATTATTATGCCAGCTAAATTTTTCAGTCGTTTCTTGGGTTTGATTGCGTTAGTTATGGTATTGGGGGCAATCGTTATTAACCTTGTTGTGGCTAAACCGATGGTGGAATATTGGATCTTACTCTTACTACCTTGTTTTGCCGTTCCAATTTTAACCTCAGTGATGATCACGAAGGATGAAAATCTTTAACATCATCGTTCAGTAAATCTATTTTTCAATCCAATAGATGATGAATACACAGTCTTTGCAAAAAGCTCACATCGGGTGGGCTTTTTTGTGAATTAGCCAAAAGTCTTTTATACTATGCAAATGAGAAGGTCAAAACGTCAGCAAAAATTAACAGCTTCAAAAGTTATTTGGTCAACTGAACAAGATGCCGAGTTGATCGAACATGCAGACTTAGCAATGCCTGAGTTAATCCAGCGCTTGGGATTTTGTGAAGAAGATATTTTGCAAAGAAAAGAAATATTGGGTTTAAACCGGCGGGCACGACAAATTCAACGTTTATATTTTAAATAATAGATGTCAAAGTGATTGTATATTGTGACAAACATAAGATGTCTGTGAATTTAAAAACCCACGAACTGTGGGTTTTTAAATGTTTACTGAATTATTTTGCAACGGCTTCAGAAGCAGAGGCTACTTCAGTCGCGTCCTGAGCAACTTCCGTTGTTTGAACTTCAGATGCAGCAGCTTCAACTTTTTGTTCTTCAGCAGCAAATGTAGTTGCAGCCGCCGTAGAGATAAGTGCAGCAAAAAGTGCTTTATTTAAAGTTTTCATGATTCAATCTTCAGTCTATTTTTGGAAAAAACAACTTAATGTATTAATCATGAGAAACGTGTAATTAAAATAGATTGTTCTGTGTCCAAATTGTGAATTTCAACGAAAAAATTATTAAAATAAATCAGTATTTTGAAGTCTATCACAAAATAAAATTTGCCATTCAATTGCCGTTTATTATTTGAAAGCTTTAAAAAGAAAAACCCGAATAAATCGGGAAGTATATTTTACGTTGTTATTACAGCGAAACTTCCCCACTTTTCGCTTAATAACAATTTATCGCTGAAATATGACGCCATGATGAAAAGGAGATTATTGAGCAGGGCATTCAATTTTGAGTTTTTCTTTGTAATAGTCCTGTGCGATCTTCAAATCGTTCAACATTTTATCTTGAGTATAGTCTTGGGCTGCGAGTTTGAGCATGGCAGGCATGTAATTAGTTTTATATTCATGAGGGTAGTCATGACATAAGACTTGTGTTTTTTCCTTAATAGATGTGCTTGGGGCATCTAAAACATCAAGGTATTGACTGATTTGCGCATCTGACTGCTCAAATTGTTGAGTCGCTTGTTCCGTTGTTAAATCAGCGTTTTGACTTTCAGCTGCAGCTACCTCGTCATTCGGTTGTTGGCAGGCAGTAAGAATGGTAGCGAAAAATATAAAAGAGAGAATTTTCAATTTTTTCATAAAGTTCAACTCACTGATGTGAATTTATAGATTTAAGTTTTCAATGATTTTAGCAGTATCCCTCTATAGTAACACCTGTACAGGCAGATCTGCTGAAAGTCTGATGTTGAATCGATAGTGTGTTAACTACATGGCTGATGCATAAGTTTCAACGACTCTTAAGCAAAAGCGTAGAAATTTTTGTTTGGAATTACTAAACTATCGCATTGCAAATTTGCCGTCCAATTCCGAAGCTTCAAATTCCTCAATTCAATCGTTGAGCAATGTTGATATTCATTGTCATCATTCAATTGCATAATCATTGCCATGAAACGTTTTTACGCTCAACAGATTTTGCGAACATACATTTGAATTTAGCATTGTAAAAGTGGCTTGGAAGATTTCGAATGTGGTTCGGGCATCATTTGCTAAATATAGCTAGAGGTTAAAACATTGAGTCAACATCCTGTCATTCAAGAATTATTCGATCGTCCCATCGAGAGAAAACTGTGGGTCGCTCCCATGGCAGGGGTTACAGATCGCCCATTTCGTACACTTTGCAAATACTTTGGCGCAGGTCATGCTGTCAGTGAAATGATGACGGCTGATAAGACCTTACGCATGAGTAAAAAGAGTCTTTATCGTGCGAATTTTGATGGTGAAATAGCACCTATCTCAGCTCAAATTGCAGGATCAGATCCAGCTGAACTGGCTGAAGCCGCTCGCTATCAAGTGGCAAATGGTGCACAAATTGTCGACATTAATATGGGATGTCCGGCGAAGAAAGTCTGTAATAAATTGGCAGGTTCCGCGCTGCTCAAAGATGAAGACTTGGTGGCTCGCATTTTAGATGCTGTGGTTGATGCAGTTGATGTACCCGTGACTTTAAAAACCCGCTTGGGCTATCTCAATGGCCATGAAAACATTATGCGCGTTGCGAAACGTGCCGAAGAAGCTGGCATTGCTGCATTGGCACTTCATGGTCGTACACGTGAAGATATGTATCTGAATACGGCGCGTTATAGCTTAATTAAAGATGTGAAATCGTTGATCAATATTCCTGTGATTGCCAATGGTGATATTGATACACCTGAAAAAGCCAAATATGTACTGGATTATACTGGTGCCGATGCAGTCATGATTGGCCGTGCAGCTCAAGGTCGCCCATGGATATTCCGTGAAATAGGACATTACCTGACGACGGGTGAGCATATGGCGGCGCCAAGTATTATGGAAGTCCGTGACGTATTACTCGGACATTTATCTGAGTTATATGGTTTTTATGGTGAATATTCAGGTTGTCGAATTTCACGCAAACATATTGCTTGGTACACCAAAGGTTTACGTTCTAGTAATGAGTTCCGCCAAAATATGTATAAAGTTGAATCTACAGCAGATCAATATAAAGTCGTCGAGGACTATTTCAATCACCTACTCGATCATGGTCAGATCATGAGTGATGTTCAGGTTGATCATGTCAATTTGCTTGAAACCAAATAACTGAAAACCAAACGAAGTAGATCTGCATTATTCGATACAAAGTAGGCTGCTTTAAGTTAGTTAGATTGATTTGAAATAGATTTAACTAATTTGATTCACATGATCTGAAACAATTCTTGAATTGTGCATCGATGATGACTTAAATTACATATAAAAAGCCCTCAATGTTGAGGGCTTTTTTGTAGGCATTTATGTTTGAATGTCGCGTTGAGCGAGGTCTTAGTTAAAGCGCATTTCTAAAATCAATTGATTGATCAAGTCAGGTGCTTCCAATTCACGTATTTGAGAGACATTGGTTCCCGCCCAAAAAGCACCATATTCATGTACACCATGCTTGCTAGCAGCGGCATGTAATTGTTTGCCTAAATCATAGCTATATGGGTAAGCCGGGACGGTCGGGCGAGTCGGTGTGTCAATATCTGTGTGCCAGTTATTGATAATGCCACGAGCAGGGCGGCCTGAAATACTTGATGTAATCTGCGTGATGGGTGCATCAAATAATGCTTTGCGATAAGCTTCATTGGCATTTGATGTTTTGCATTGCACAAAAGCAGTGCCCAATTGAACAGCATCTGCACCCAACTCCATAATTTGATAGGCCTGATGTCCATTCATAATGCCGCCAGCAGCAACAACGGGGCATTGAATATGGCGTTTCAAGAGCTGAACCAAATCACGAGTCTTAACGCTGCTATCAAAGTTTTCATTGAAAATGCCGCGGTGACCACCAGCTTCAATACCTTGAGCAATCACGATATCAATGCCTGCAGCTTCGATCAGTTTAGCTTCTGCTAAGTTGGTTGCAGAAACTAGAGTCAAAATACCCGCTTGTTTCAAGGCTTGGATTTGATGTGGATGTGGAATACCAAAATGGAAGCTTACCGCTTTAGGGCGCGTTTCCAGTAAGAGGTTTAGAAAATGGTCATTGTCTTTAAAGCTTGGATAAATACAGTTCAGTGCTTCAGGAGCTTCTGCATTATATTGAGCAAAGCGTGATTTAAATTGCATGATCCATTTGGCAGCAACTTGTTCATCGAGTTCTACTGTGTCATGACAAAAAAAATTGACCTGAAAAGGTTGTTCAGTGAGTTCTTGAGTTTGTAATATTTGTTGACGTGCATTCTCAACACTGCTTGCACCTAAACCCAGTGAACCAAGTCCACCTTGATTTGACACTTCTGCAGCAAGTTCAGGTGTAGAAACACCTGCCATTGGGGCAAGAAATATAGGGTGTTTGATGCCAAGTTTTTCTAATAAAGTCATGTGCATACTCCAATCACTCTAAATACTTTGCCCAAGCGAGTGAAATTAAGCAAATAATATTCGTTATTTCATATCAAAATGGTCTTATGCTTACACGAAAGTTGTACTTGAAATTAAGCGACACCTCGTGTCGTAGTAATGATGTATGACCCGACTTTTGAGGTGGATCCTTTTAAAATAATGCTGTGTTCACTTTAAATTTTATAATTCTTCCATGTCTGAACGTATCCGTGAAAAACTGCAAATTTTAGCCGATGCTGCCAAATATGATGTCTCATGTTCTTCGAGTGGTAGTAAGCGCCAAAATAAAGACAAAGGTCTGGGTAATACTGGAAACGGTATTTGCCATAGCTATACCGAAGATGGTCGCTGCGTTTCGTTATTAAAAATTCTATTTTCCAATGTCTGTATTTTTGACTGCGCATATTGTGTGTCCCGTCGAAGTAACGACGTAAAGCGCGCAGCATTTACGGTACAGGAAGTGGTCGATTTGACTATGAATTTTTATCGTCGGAACTATATTGAGGGGCTATTTTTAAGTTCGGGGATTTTTAAATCGGCGGATTACACCATGGAACGTATGTTGCAGGTGGTAAAAAAACTGCGTTTAGAAGAAAATTTTAATGGTTATATTCATCTGAAGACCATTCCGGGGGCATCTCAGGAAATCATTACCGAAGCAGGTTTATATGTCGACCGTATGAGCATTAATTTGGAAATGCCGACAGAAGATGGTTTAAAAAAATTTGCACCTGAAAAAAGTCATGCCGAAGTCCAAAAAGACTTAGGTATCGTCCGAGACCGTTTGATTCAATTTAAAGATGAACGAAAAATTATACGCACAGTACCTAAATTTGTACCCGCAGGACAAACGACGCAAATGGTGGTGGGCGCACATCAAGAGTCTGACCGTGATGTCATACTGATGGCAGACCGTCATTACAAAGAGTTTAAGCTCAAGCGTGTGTATTACTCGGGTTATATTCCAATAAATGAAGAGGAGCGTGCGCTGCCAGCTGTGGGTTCTGCGCCACCGTTATTACGAGAAAATCGGTTGTATCAAAGTGACTGGTTGATGCGTTTTTATGGGTTTGAAGCGACGGAATTGGTCGATGAAGAACATCCAAATTTAGAATTGGATATTGACCCTAAATTAGCATGGGCACTGCGTCATCCAGAGCTATTTCCCGTGGATATCAACCGTGCAGAATATCAGATGATCTTGAGAGTGCCGGGAATCGGTGTGCGTTCTGCTAAAAAAATTGTTCAAGCGCGACGTTTTGGTAAAATTCATATCGACCAATTAAAACGTATGGGTATTTCCTACAACAGAGCACAACATTTTATACGCTGTGAAGATTCACCTAAATTTATTCGTGAACAACAGCCTCATCAAATAAGACAGCAGATTTTGCAAAGTGGTCAGTCGAAATATACGCGGCAAATTTCTCCACAATTGAACTTCGGTTTTTAGGACACAGTCGTGAGTATTTATGTCTTTGATGGCACGATGACAGGATTGTTAAGTTGTGTTTTTCGGGCCTTTCAATTTAAGCAATTTGACATTCAGATTTGTACAGATGGGCAAGTGCAGGCAGGTCTTTTCGCCGAAGTCATTGATGTGGCTAGTCACGATGAACAAGCACAGCGGGTATGGCAAGGATTAAAGCTTAAAGCATCTGAAAGTGCTTTAAAGCAGTTTTATTATGCGTTTTTATCCGAGCAGCAGCAGGCTTTTCAACATTGTTTTAATTTTGCGATTTATGTGTTCCAGCAACAGCGTGATGTGTTTAAAAACTATGGTCATGCTGATGTATTAGGGATGAGCCAGTGGGCGAAGCAAGTGGGGCGTGAAAAGCACCGAATGGAAGCTTTTGTGCGTTTTAAAAAATGTCAGGATGGCTTGTTTATCAGTTTAGTCTCACCTGACTTTAATGTATTGCCTTTGATCGAACGGCATTTCAAATCACGCTATCAAGATCAACGTTGGCTGATTTACGATGAAAAACGCAATTATGGCATTTATTATGATTTAAAACAGGTGCATCAAGTGGATATGGATGCCACAACCATAGATAGGCAAATACAATCAGGCCATAGTCAATCCTTTAATATTGAACTGGATGATGATGAGGTTTTGTATGATCAGCTTTGGAAAGATTATTTTAGAAGTGTCAATATTGAAGCCCGACGTAATATGAAATTACATGTGCAGTATGTGCCACGTCGTTATTGGCGTTATATGAATGAGAAAGCAATTTAAGTGTGAATCATCTAGTTGTTTTCGGGCATAATGATCGAGCTTTTGATTGTTTAAGTGAGACTTTGATGAAATTATTTCTTGTTACAACCGTTCTGACGGCAATGACGCTCACGGCGTGTTCTGCAAATGAACAAGAAAAGAAAACATTCAATCCGCAAAGTTATCAAGTTGCCGATACAGCGGGATTACAACAACGCTTTGAACAATTAAATCAAACTCTAGCAGCTGATTTTAGCCAACTAAAAAAAGTAGAAAGTATGGCTTTTTCAGACCAATCCGCTTTAGATGTTCATAACTTAAAAACTTTAAATCAGCATTTTGTTGCCAACACCGCTTTAAAAAGCTCAAAAATTGCCTATTGCGAAGTAATGAATCATTATTTTTCTGAAATGTATCATCTTGGACATGTGAACTTAGCCTTGGTGAAAGACGTTAAACTGCCAAATGCCGCAAACGAAGATTTGAGTCAGGTATTTGCGAATGCAGACCAATTTTATGATTTTATTATCAACCGCTATACCACATACAAACAGGCACAAGAAACTATGCAATATGGTTGTAATCTAAAAGCAGCTCTGACAGATTAAAAAAGCCCCTCATTTGAGGGGCTTTTTGTTTACTGAAATTAGCAGCCTGTTAGTTTTTCCGGTTGTGGACGTTCGCCAGGGAAGAAGATTGGACGTAGTTTGACGCCGATACCGTTCCCAATGAAGGCAAATACTAACCATAACCAGCCATGCAAACTCCCTGAAGCAATACCGCTGAAATACGCACCAATGTTACAGCCGTATGCTAAACGTGCGCCGTAACCCAACATCAAACCACCGATCACAGCCGCTAGCAGTGAACGTTTTGGGATATTAAAGTTTGGTGCAAATTTACCAGCTAGGCTCGCTGCAAGTAATGCACCGAGCATGATGCCGAAATTCATCATCGACGTGATATCAAACCATAATGATTCGGTGAGTGCTTTGGCATTTGCAGGTTGCTGCCAATATGCCCAAGATGCAACATCGATCCCCATGATACTTGCTGATTTTGCGGCCCAAACAGCTAAGGCAGAGGTAACGCCCCAAGGACGGCCTGCAAGTGCGAGTGTGGCAAAGTTTAGTAAAGTCAGGATAATTCCGCCCCAAACCAATGGCCATGGACCACGTAGAAAGCGTTTCCAGCCGTGTTGGTTAGCTTGCGGCTCAACTTCAAGCTGACCATGGCGTTTCTTTTCAAAGTATACCGTTGCTGTGGCAATCAATGCAAAGAGCACAAAGTTTAAAAACAGTGCAGGAACTACACCAAAGCTTTTGACTAAAGAAATCGGCTCAAAGTGGGGAAGGTCAAACCACCATTGAATATGCGAAGTTGCAATCAATGAACCTGTACAGAAGAAGATCAGCGTTACAATCATACGTGCGCTACCTGCGCCCACAGTGTACAGGGTCCCTGATGCACAGCCGCCGCCAAGTTGCATACCAATACCAAAAATAAAGGCACCGATCATCACGGACATTGAAACAGGATTAACGTTACCTTTGACTGGGTTGCCAAATAATTCACCCGCACCTAAAGCAGGGAAGAAGAGCAATACAGCCAAAGCCAACATGATCATTTGTGCACGCAAGCCACGACCACGACGCTCTTTAATAAAGACACGCCAACTCGAGGTGAAACCAAAAGACGCATGATAAAGCGTCATACCCAAAGCACCGCCAATTAAAAATAGCAATGCTTGGTTAACGCCTACAACCAGATAAGCACCAATGGTGCCTAAAATTAATAAAACAAAAGCCACCCAAATCGATACATTGGATCGATTGGCTGGCGCAGCAATAACAGACATGGAGAAAAAAGCTTAAAAAATGTATTTCTATTTTACGGTTTTTATATATTGTAAAAATTAATATTGTTTAGAATTCACACAATCATTGCTGTGAATAATTGATTTTCAATATTTGTAAAACTGATAAAAGAAACATTAAACTGGATTTACATTAAATAAAGAACCAATCCAACTTGAAAATAGCATGGCTGCAATGCCCCAGAGTGCAACACGTAGACTGCCTTTCAACATAGAAGTACCTGCTGCATAACTGGCTAAAGCACCGAGGAGTGCTAGAGAAATCACGCCAACGGCCATAACGGTTTTTTCAATATGCATGTCAGCACTGATCAAGATCGCAACCATCGGAAATAGTGCACCAATTGAAAAGGCTAAAGCCGATGATAGCGCTGCTTGAACGGGTTTTGCTGCGGTATTGTCATGGATTCCAATTTCATCTCGTGCATGGGCCTCTAGTGCATCATGGGCCGTCAATTGGACTGCGACTTCATGGGCCAGTTGTGGTTCTAAACCACGTTGAATATAAATTTGGGTAAGTTCTTTAAGTTCTAGCTCAGGGTTCTTTTGTAGTTCTTTATGCTCCATGTGAAGATCTGCTTTTTCGACGTCTTCTTGAGATTTCACAGAGATATATTCGCCCGCCGCCATAGAGGTTGCACCAGAGATGAGTCCTGCAATGCATGTAATGAGTAAGGTATGGCTAGAAGCACCACTTGCAGCCATGCCCATAATTAAACTAGTGACGGAGATAATGCCATCATTTGCACCGAGTACAGATGCACGTAGCCAACCCGTACGTTCCATAAAATGTTTTTCGGCATGATGTGAGTAAGACATTATTTTCTCTAAATTTGTTATTTATATGACCTCATAAGATTGACCTGACATAGGTTAAATTTCAAGTTAAAAATAGATTGAAACAGTAAGTTGAATAAAATACAGATGTAAAAAAAGCACCCGAAGGTGCTTTTTTTATAAAATGCTTATTGTTGAGCTTTTTCTTTCACATTTGCTGCACCTTGTTCAACAGCACCTGCTGTTGCAGCAGTCGCGTCTTTAGCTGCTTCTTTTGCATTGTGTGCAGCAGCTTCAGCATTTTCTGCAGCATTTTCGGCTGCTGTCGCAGTTGCAGTTGCAGCATTATCAACAGCAGTAGCTGTCGCAGTTGCCGCATCTGAAGTTGCATCAGCGATGTCATGGCCTGCTTGGTCAGCAGCGTTTTCTAAGTGTTCACCAGTTGTTGCACCTGTTTCTGGCGCTTTGTCTTTATTACAGCCAACAAGTGCAACAGTTGCAGCCAAACCTAAAGCAACAAGTAATTTATTCATTTTGATCTTTCCTTTTTTTGTTATGCCCGTAGCATGGGCTGAATTTATATTAGCTGAAAAAATATTCGATATTTGATCAAAAATTGTTGATTTAGTGTAATTTTATCTAGCTTATTTTGTAGTTTGAAAGGCTTTATATCTGCTTATAACGTTAAGGGTTTTGACTAAATAATTCTTCAATTGAGTTAACAAGTAGATAGATAAATTCACTGTCTTCATGGCGCCATAAATATATTTCTTCCCCCAATTGTGTATCGTCTACCGTACGCAGCAATAAATAATCGCCATCGCCGTTATGTGCAATAGCAATGCTGTTTTCAGGGAAGTCTTCAATTTCACTGATGGATTGATGTTCTGCGGCTAGATGATTCATTGTACGCTTTATTCTTTTCACATCGCTGGTGTCTTGGAAGGGAAAAAGCCACCATGCTTCGATGTCATCACCATCTTTAAATTCATCCGTGCTAGAAAAGCTAATGCCGAATTCGCCACCATTTTCAATTTGCATTTTGGCTTTATATTTTTCTGGAAACTTAAATCCTAATTGTTCTTCAGTTGCAGTAATAAATTTTAAGTCTAATGGAAAGGGCATGATGTTGTTCTTAAATTATTTTGGTGATTTATGAATAAGCTAGGCGTAAATTTTAGTCAATATTTTTTTACACTCGTTATTTTTATCCTAGATGTTTTAGTTATGGACATATGGGCCATAAAAAAGCCTGCAATCAATGCAGGCTTTTTTGAGAAATTAATCTACTAAGATTAAAGACCAGCAGATGCTTTAAGCGCTTCCACTTTGTCAGTTTTTTCCCATGTAAATGCGGTATCAGAACCTTCACGACCAAAGTGACCATACGCAGCAGTTTGTTGGTACATCGGTTGGATCAAGTTCAACATACGAGTAATACCGTATGGACGTAAGTCAAAGTGTTCACGTACAAGTGCAATAATCAAATCTTCAGATACTTTTGCAGTATTGAATGTGTTGATCGAGATAGATGTTGGTTCTGCAACACCAATCGCATATGACACTTGAATTTCACATTTGTCAGCTAGACCAGCAGCCACAATGTTTTTAGCAACATAACGGCCTGCATAAGCAGCAGAACGGTCAACTTTTGATGGATCTTTACCAGAGAATGCACCACCACCGTGACGAGCCATACCACCATAAGTATCTACAATGATTTTACGGCCTGTTAAACCACAGTCACCTACAGGGCCGCCAATGACGAACATACCTGTTGGGTTGATGTGGAATTTAGTGTCTGCATGGAACATTTCAGCAGGAATCACTTTTTTCACGATTTCTTCAATTACCGCTTCTTTCAATTGAGCTTGGGTAATTTTTGGATCGTGCTGAGTTGAAAGTACAACTGCGTCTAAGCGAACTGGCATGCCATTTTCATAAGCAAATGTTACTTGGCTTTTTGCATCAGGACGTAACCAAGCAAGTTTGCCTTGTTTACGTAGTTCAGCTTGTTTTTCCATTAAGCGATGCGCATATGAAATAGGTGCTGGCATAAGCACATCAGTTTCACGGCTTGCATATCCAAACATTAAACCTTGGTCGCCTGCACCTTGATCTTCAGGTTTTTGACGGTCTACACCTTGAGCAATTTCAGGTGATTGTTTACCGATCATGTTGATCACGGCACAAGTTGAACCATCAAAGCCAAGATCTGAATGATGATATCCGATACCATTTACGGTATTACGAACAATCGCTTCAAAGTCAACATTTGCAGTTGTTGTGATTTCACCGGCAAGTACAACCGCACCCGTTTTTACAAGCGTTTCACAAGCAACCCGTGCATATGGGTCTTCTTTTAAGATTGCATCCAAAATAGCATCACTGATTTGGTCAGCCATTTTATCCGGATGGCCTTCGCTTACAGATTCCGAGGTAAATACAGCGTACTCGCGCATAAGTCCTATCACAGTTAAATTTAAAGACGCAATATGTTACATCGAGAAAGCGTTTAGGACTAGCTTAACATGACCAAATTGGATGAAATTAATTCATTTCAATGACTTTTTAATTGATATAGGCATCTAAAAAATTGATATGAGCAATGGATTTCTCAATTTAATTTTTTATGATGAGATAAAACTGAAATATTTTGTTTTGGCACAAGCAACAATGTGATTAGGCGTTAAAATGCCTAAAGTGGCATTTTAAGTGAATCAATTATAAGAAAAAATCAAATCAATATCCTGAGATTTATCAATAATGAATGTCATGAACTGCCAGAATATGACTGTAAACGACAATTATTCGTTTAATTTGAAAAATAAAACACAATAAGTGTGGGCTTTTGAGACTTGGTACACAAATTGCCTATTTGTCATTACGTTGAATGGGGAAACGTAATGAAACAGTCTGGTTTTACACTCATTGAAATCATGATCGTGGTGGCAATTATCGGCATTTTGGCTGCAATTGCTACTGTATCTTACAATGGCTATGTCGCTCGGGCGCAAGTAGCTGAAGTATTAACAATGATTTCACGCTATAAAATTAAATTGATGGAAAATTATTCAGAGGAACAAAGCTGTGTAGATTTGAATACAGCGCTGAATGAAAGTATCAGTACCAAATATATTGCGAGTAGTGACATTACTGATGTGGCAGGAACGTGTTCAGTGGTTTTTACGTTTAAATCAACAGATGTCAATTTTGCTCTTCGCTCAAAGCAGATCTATTTTAATATTCCAGATGATTTAAATGGTGCTTGGAATTGTCAATCGGATGATATTTCGCAGCGAAATTTACCTGCTACATGTCGTGGGATCTAAAGTATTGAATGTGAAACCGTGAGTATATTGGATAAGTGCTGATTTTACAGGGATGATTACGACGTTTGAGTTACCCAAACCATAGTGGGTTTAATTATTGAAAGTATTTCATATTTCAAATGGTCATTTATTTAGACAAGCTTTGACTACTACTTTTATTTGCAATTGCCTTTCGATGTAGCGGACTTTTATCAGTTATGAAGCGGTTGCTTTCTCTGCCAAACTCTAAATATGCATTGCGCTGTCATTGATTCGCCATATAAAAGCGTCACTGTATACAAAATAAACGACATGCATAGGCTTGAAATTGAGCAATAAGCACCCAAAATACAGGTGGTGCAGGAATAATTAGCGAAAATTTGCCCCTGAGGCTTTACCCATTCCGCTTTTTTTAAGACAATATGCGCATCTTTGAATTCTTATTCATCTTACTCTTTTAAACCATTTGTTTGGACTCTGACCTATGACAACCCCGCTTAACGAACGTCGTATTGCAAACGCAATTCGTGTATTGGCAATGGATGCTGTGCAAAAAGCAAATTCAGGACATCCAGGTGCTCCAATGGGGATGGCAGATATTGCTGATGTGGTATGGCGTGAATTCCTCAACCACAACCCTGCAAACCCACAATGGGCAAACCGTGACCGTTTCGTATTGTCAAACGGCCATGGCTCTATGTTGCAATATGCGCTATTGCACTTAACAGGTTATGACCTTTCTATTGAAGATTTGAAATCATTCCGTCAATTGCATTCTAAAACGCCAGGTCACCCAGAATTGGGTTATGCACCGGGTATCGAAACAACCACAGGTCCATTGGGTCAAGGTATTGCAAACGCTGTAGGTTTTGCACTAGCTGAAAAAACTTTAGCGGCTCAATTCAATAAAGAAGACATTACAGTTGTAGATCACAACACTTACTGTTTCTTAGGTGACGGCTGTTTAATGGAAGGTGTTTCTCACGAAGCATGTTCATTGGCTGGTACTTTGGGTCTAGGTAAATTAGTTGTTTACTACGATGACAACGGCATCTCGATTGACGGTGAAGTAGAAGGCTGGTTCTCTGATGATACAGAACAGCGTTTCCTTGCATACGGCTGGCAAGTACTTAAAGTTGACGGCCATGATGCAGACGCAATCCGTGCGGCAACTGTTGAAGCAAAAGCTGAAACTGCGAAACCAACCTTAATTATCTGTAAAACCATTATTGGTTTAGGTTCGCCAAACAAACAAGGTAAAGAAGATTGCCACGGTGCGCCGCTTGGTAATGATGAAATCGCTTTAACTCGTGAAGCTTTGGGCTGGACAGAAGGTCCATTTGAAATTCCTGCTGATGTTTATGCAGCTTGGGATGCAAAAGCCAAAGGTACTGCTTCTGAATCTGCTTGGAACGACACATTTGCTGCTTATGCTGC
Source organism: Acinetobacter sp. YH12076 (assembly GCF_013419525.1). NCBI lineage: Bacteria > Pseudomonadati > Pseudomonadota > Gammaproteobacteria > Moraxellales > Moraxellaceae > Acinetobacter > Acinetobacter sp. YH12076. The sequence goes on from NZ_VOZY01000008.1 coordinate 186,272, forward strand.
TAAATATCCAGCAGAAGCAGCTGAACTAAAACGTCGTCTTTCTGGTGACCTTCCTGCTGACTTCGCAGCAAAAGCGGATGCTTATATTGCTGAAGTAAATGCTAAAGCTGAAACAATCGCTACTCGTAAAGCTAGCCAAAATGCCATTCAAGCATTTGCACCACAGCTTCCAGAAATTCTAGGTGGTTCTGCTGACCTTGCAGGCTCTAACCTGACTTTATGGAAAGGCGCAGAAGGCGTTGAATCTAACCCAGCGGGTAACTACGTTCATTACGGTGTACGTGAATTCGGTATGACTGCAATTGCGAACGGTGTAGCGCTGCATGGCGGTTTCGTTCCTTATGTAGCAACATTCTTGATGTTTATGGAATATGCACGTAATGCAGTACGTATGTCAGCATTGATGAAACAACGTGTGATCCATGTGTATACCCATGACTCAATTGGTCTAGGTGAAGATGGTCCTACACACCAACCTGTAGAGCAAATTGCATCTTTACGTGGTACACCAAACCTAAACACTTGGCGTCCATGTGACACTGTAGAAGCGTCTATTTCTTGGAAATCTGCGCTGCTTCGTTCAGAAGGCCCTACAGCATTAATCTTCTCTCGTCAAAACTTGCCATTCCAAACTCGTACAGCAGATCAAATTGCTGACGTTGCGAAAGGCGGTTATGTACTTGCAAAAGAAAAAGGCGAATTGAAAGCAATCATCATTGCGACTGGTTCAGAAGTTTCATTGGCAATGGATGCTTACGCACAGCTTGACGGCGTACGTGTTGTTTCTATGCCATGTGCTGAAGAATTCGTAAAACAAGACGCTGCTTACCGTGAAGCGGTTCTTCCTGCTGCGGTCCGTGCGCGTGTTGCTGTTGAAGCTGCGCATGTAGACTACTGGTGGAAATTTGTAGGTCTTGATGGCCGTGTAATCGGTATGACGACTTACGGTGAATCAGCTCCAGCAAAAGACTTGTACCAACACTTCGGTATTACTGTTGATGCTGTTGTTGCTGCTGTGAAAGAAATTACCGCTTAATCTATAAAGATTAACAGTAAAAAAGACGCCCCAGAGAAGGGGCGTTTTTTATTGCAGAGATTAAATATATTTTTTAATTGTGAAATAACGATTTGTAACGAATGAATTAAAGCATTGGTTTAAAATTAATTCATTCATGCAGTATTCAGCCACGGGTGCAATGTTGCCCCAAGTGAGGAAACGATGAGCCTTTACGATCAGATAAATGATGAAATTGTACTGATGGATGCTGGTGAACAGAAATGGATTGGCACAGACTTAGAGCTTGAAGCCATGGTTGCGGTAGAATTGATGTTGCAAGACTTGCAAGAAGACAAAGTGATTAAGATTCGCCGTAAGAACCATGAAAAGCATACAGGTTTAAAGCAGGTAGATCGGATCTTGGTTGAAAAGCTATAAGCTGAATGGTTAAAAAGTCCGAATCTTCGGGCTTTTTATTTGCCTATCGTATTTATAAAACAGATAAGAAAACGTTCTTTCAAGACTCATCATGTTTAAAAAGAGCGCATAAAATACAGTGTTTTCAACACAAAAAGCTTTATTTCAGTTATAAAAATCCAGTGATCATTTAAAAAGACATTGAATGTGCAAATACAAATTAAAAATTTAACTGAAATTTCAAAAAGCCAATGGCAGCCGCTCTGGGAGCTGTATTTAGAATTTTATAAAAGTCAGGTGGCGGATGCAGTGACCGAACGAACATGGCAAAGGTTACATGCTGCTGAGTGCGAACATATGTATGGCTTTGCAGCCGTAATTGAACATCAAGTGGTTGGGATCGTGCATGTCATTGAACATGAGAGCTGCAGGACATTGCAGCCTTATGCCTATTTGCAAGATTTATATACGCTTGAAGAATATCGCGGGCAGGGTATTGGCAAGGCGCTGATCGCGAAAGTGAAAGAGTATTGTGATCAGCGGCAGTGTGACCGTGTGTATTGGCTTACGCATCAGGACAATGAAACTGCGCAAAAGCTGTATGATCAAATCGCGAGAAAAACCGGATTTATCCAATACAGCTGTCACTAATGCAGCCTAAAAGGCTATTCCAAATCAACAGCAGCTCTTGCGTGAAGAGCTGCTGGCTCTAATCTAAGCTGAAACTTTAAAGTTTTTAGTCGGGTCTGCATCTTGCTGAATGATCCATTCTCCACCTACGCGGAACGATGATGCTGAGGCATAGGTATCTTCCATAAATTGGAAAAAGCTGATCAAACCGTTTTGAACTTTGGCTTTAATTGAAAAAGGTGAGGTGAAAGTATTTTTTGCATAGACTGAGGTGTAGGTGAATTGACCAAATACAGCTACAGTTTCATCTTCAGCGATCATATCGGTGATTTGAAAGTCGTCGATATTCCAGTACGTGCCTACATTGGCAAAGGTATAAATATAGATGTCTCTGCCTGTTCCAGACCCAGCCCACGGCTCAATTTGTTTCAGTTCTGGGTTGCTGAAGTTTAGGGAAACATACGCCGCGTCTTCTGCAACCAACAGTTGAGTTGCATTTTCGACGAGTTCTTTTGAAGTATTCATAAGAAATGCCAAAACGACATCTTTGGGTGTTTTAGTGTTTAAGGCTTTTTCAATAGCCAGCGATTGTTCTGTCATTTTTCGGTACTCAGATTTTTATGATGTCTAAAAATCTTAAGTGGATTTGTATTGAAAACCTACGACTCAGATGGGTTGATGTTTCCTAAATTTAGGATAAATAGCTCATAGCCTAAATTAATTATTTGAAATATATGGGAAATTTAATAATTGAGAGTAGTTTTGGATGCTGCTACAGATTTTACAAAACTATCGTTCTAAACATGCAACAAAACGTTTTATCTTTAAAGCTGTAATACGGCTAAAAATCTATAGACTTAATGGTATTCGAAAGTGAGATAAAAACATGAACTTTAAAGCATTAACAATCGGTTTGGCGGTAGCATCAGTTACAACAATTTCTATGGCAAAACCTGTTGCCTATCAAATTGATCCTACTCATACAGCAACAGTATTTACGTGGAATCATTTTGGTTTCTCAACGCCTTCTGCAAACTTTAGTGATATTCAAGGGACAATTAATGTCGATAATGCAAAACCTGCAAATTCGTCTGTGAATGTGACGATTCCATTATCGAGCTTAAATACCAATGTCAAAGCATTAGATGATCATTTAAAAACAGCTGATTTCTTTGATGCTGAAAAATATCCAAATATCACGTTTAAAAGTACAAAAGTTCAAGCGATCAGCAAAACTAAATACAAAATCACGGGTGATTTAACAGTTAAAAATGTGACTAAACCAGTGGTATTGGATGCTGTATTGAACAAGCAAGCCGTTCACCCAATGACTAAGGCGGAAACGATTGGTTTCAATGCAACGACTTCTTTTGATCGTTCAGCATTTGGTGTCGGTGCATATGTACCAAATGTAGGCGACAAAATTACGGTAAATATTACGACTGAAGCGGCTGTATCTACAGCAAAGGCAGCAGTGAAATAAGATTTAGCTCCCTCAGCTAAGTTAGGAAAGCACCCATTTGGGTGCTTTTTTATGTCTCGTGGATGAGTATTTGATGAGTGATCAATCGCGATTGAGCAGCAATAGGCAGCCAAAACTGATGAAAATTCCACCGGTAATGGCGTCAATTTTTTTACTAAATTTTTGATAGTAATGGGTCATTTTGGTGCTGAGAATAAGACCGCAACCAATGCAAACCAAATCAAACTTTCAATAAAGACTAAAGCCAATAAAGAGCTTTGATCAAAAATACTGACCTTTGCACTGATCCCAATGGAAAATACACTACTGAAATAAACCAATGCTTTAGGATTGGCCATATTGGTCAAGAAACCGTGGAATAACAGCGTCAAAGGCGATTTTTTCTGTACAGCTTGCTCGGTTGATTTTGTTATTGTGCCGAGGTCTTTACTCCATGCAGATTTTAATAACTGAGAGCCTAAATATAAAAGATATAAGCCACCCAAAATCATGAGGCATTGTTGTAACCAAGCCATTTTTTGAAATAGAAAATGTAAGCCACTTATTGCACAAATTGACCAAACTAAAATACTAAGTGATATACCTAATGCGGCAAATAATGCATGTGATCTGGATTGTCGAATAGCACTTTGAGTGACAAAAAAGAAGTCTGGGCCTGGGCTGATGAGAGCAAAAAAGTGGATGAGCGCAATGCTGAGTAAGGGAGTCATTCTAATGGCTTATACGTTTTGAAGTGCAACCGTTATAAGCCATTTAGCTTTAAATTAATAGCTGTTTTAAAGCTCAAGCTGTTGTAAGAATTGTTGCAAAATAAGGGGAGCAACACGTTCTAAATGAGGTGCATGTTGTTGGCTTTCCATGCGTAAATTTGGGATGTTAATTTGTGCTTTATGCAGTTCACATGTATGCCCAATTAGCCATTTTTCCATGGCCTGTGTTTCTGCTTCAATATGAAACTGTAGAGCTAGAATATTGGGCCCATAGCTAAACGCTTGATTTGGATAAATTGCTGAGCTGGCGAGTAACTGTGCATTTACAGGTAAATCAAAGGTATCACCATGCCAATGCAGTACAGGCACTTGATCTAATGGCGCTAATATATTGTCAGTAATAGCATCAAGTTCTAAGTTACTCCAACCGATTTCTTTGCTATGACCTGCATAAACTTTCGCTCCCAATGCATGCGCAATTAGCTGAGCACCTAAGCAAATGCCTAAAGTCGGTAAATTACTCTCTAAACGTACTTTAAGTAAGTCTATTTCTTTTTGTAGGAAAGGGTAGTCATTAGTTTCATAGACTCCGATCGGGCCGCCCAAAATGATGGTAAGCCCTGTATGTTGCATAGCTTTACTGAGGTCATCGATACCAGCTTCGAAGTATCTCACCCGATAATCCAGTTGATAAAATACATCTTCCAATGAACCCAAATCTTCAAATGCAAGGTGTTGAATGACGTAAATGTTTTCGTTTAATGCAGTACTCATAGGGATTTTTCAGGATTAAAATTTCAAAATAGAATGTAGCTTGAATTGTCGGAGATTAAAAAGGAAAACTGTAAATTTTTCACAATTGCGAAAAGAAATAAATATAGAAGTTGGCTGAAGCGTATTGTTTTTTTCTTTGAATGATTAGGTCTGAAAATTGAACTTAGCATTTAAAACTTTTGTACTGTGAAGTAAGGGATTCTCGAAAGGCTTTATTGGCAAAATTTATGAGAAAAAGTGCATGATATTTTGATAAAGCTTTGGTTTAGTATAAAAAAAAGATGAAAAACCAATGGAAAAGCGTTTAGAGATGCGTATGATGAAATCTTCGACAAACAACAGTTCATTTTTCTTTTAATATCATCACATAATTAGATAACTGATTTTAAAAGTAAAAAAATATAAGCCAGGGAACTTGTATGCAGTCAAAACATAATCGAGATGCCAGTCTCTTGCATGCGATACATAAAATTTTATGGAAGGAATGGGACCCGTTAGGGATTCGCCGTATTCCTGCTTTACGTGATGAATATGATGATTATTTGCCCAATATTTTTAAATTAATTCAAGAGGATTCAAGTGAATCAGAAATTTTTGAATATTTATGGTGGGTTGAGCAAAAGGTCTTAGAGAAAAAAGGGCAGAAGGAACATACCCTAAAAATTGCGAAAATGTTGAAGGCAATTGAGCGCTAGTTTGCGGTCGTGTACGCATAAAAAAACCGATTCGTTGTCCGTATCGGTTTTTTATTTTAAATCTCTTAGAAGTCTCTTAGAAACGGTTTAGAATTTCTTTTCTAAGGTAAACATAAAGCTTGGAATTGCTTCATTGATACGAGATTGGTATAGCGCGCCAGAACTTTGTTCTTTTAACACTTCTTTATAATCTGAGCTGAGAATATTACGTGCATTCACCGATGCAGACCAATTTTGATCAAAGCGTTTAGTAAAACTCACATCCATATTGACGCGTTCATTGCTGGTGCGATTGTACGGTTCGTTACTCAGCGCACGTGTATATTCAGGGGTATAATTGAGATTCACACTAGTTGCTATACGCCAAGGTTGATAATTATAAGATAAACCAGCACTTGCGGTATAAGGTGCAACATCACTTGCCAAACGGTCAGAGCCGTCAGTTTCTTCAATTTTTGCACGTACAGTTGAAAGTTGAGCATTCAACATAAATGAATGGCCATTCTCCGTTTGCTTCAGTGCATAGCGTCCAGAAATTTCCACACCATAGGTGGTTGCACTGTCTTGGTTATAAGGACGTTCGACAAAACGGCAATCGGTATTTCCTGTTTCACAACGACCGCCTGTAGCATTTTCTGACAGGATCGATTTTTCGATATAGTCATTAATTTCTCGATAATAGGCAGTGATATTTACACCGCCAGCAGGGGTGTTATAGCCTAAGGTTGTTTCGTAAGCATTAATAGTTTCAGGTCTTAGGTCAGGATTACCACCACGATCAGGGTTGTTTAGTGTCCCAGCATCACTATCTGTAGAAACTGAAACCGTCGGCATCAATTGATTGCTACGTGGATTTTTAAAAGCCTGACTCAAGTTGGTTTGGAGTGACCATTGGTCATTAAAGTCAAAACGGTGTGCTAATACAGGACTCAAATGCTGATCTTGATAATCCACTAAACCTGAACGATCAATCCACTCTTGGCGTACACCTAGAGTTAAAGTTTGGCGCGGCGTATATTTCCAACTTCCTTCAACATAAGCAGCATACAATTGTTCATCTAAGGTCTCTGCAATATTGCTTTCAAGTTCATTGCTTCGTAGGTCGGTACCAAATTTTATTTGGCGTTTTGAATCGAACTTTCGGACACCGTCGTAGCCTAAACCATATTTATTAATTTTTTCATCAATATATGATTGGGAATCTCTATACTCTGTTAATTCTGTTTCATTTTGCTGCTCAATTGATAAGCGAATTTTGTCGGAATTACCTTGGTCTTTACGCTCATATCGTGTGTTGAGTCGAATACTGTCATTTTTATCTTTTTGGATTTGAGTGCCACTTGTGCCTTCGCTTTCATTGTTGCGATAAAACATTTCAGCGACCAGTTTTTGTTGATCATCAAGTTGATATTCAACACGTGGGGTTAACATTTGCGACGTACGATTGGTGATGCGTTTTTGAGTTTTCGTTCCTGTTGCATCTTGTGTACGGATGAGCGTATCTGAATCATTCCACATTTGGCTCCCAGATAAACTATAGATCCAAGGGTCTGAACGACCATCCATTTGAAAGTTTAAATTAGTGCGTTCTTCTTCACGTGTATTTGACTTTGTTAGACCATAACCAGCACGTACAGAACCACTCAAACGCGTGCCATTCAATGGTTCTTTTAAAATAATATTAATGACAGCAGATGAAGCAACCGAGCCTTGAGCTACACTTGGTTGTTTGGTGATTTCAAGGCGTTCGATCATTTCCGGTGTAATGCTATCAACAACTGACATGCCACCACGAGGACCACCTTGTACAGGTTCACCATTTATTAAAAACACGGGTGCGCCACCACCACGAAAACGCATGCCGCCAGCACCTGCACCACCACGTGGACCACCGCCGACACCGGGGAGTTGAAATCCTGCAGCACGACGCAGTGCATCATTGATTGACTGATCGCCAAATTTCAACATTTCATCACGGCTTATGATGGTTTTTGCGACAGCACTGATATCTGGGTCTTTGGGCTTAGTGCTTGCTGTTGGAACTTCAAATGTTAAAGCTTCCATTTGCTGAACTGCTGCAGATTCTTGGAGATTTTGAACAGTATCTGCGGCCCAAATTGACGTTGAGATCGTAAGTAATGCGTAACTTAAGCTGGTCAGTTTGAGTGTGGTGTGCGCGCCGTGCATTATTTGGTTGTCCAAATGTAATTTTGGCAAAGAATAACGGAAAATTATGGAGAAAAATTGAGGAAAATAGCCTAGATGAGCATTTCGTTAGATTATATTTTAACAGGTAGGCGAAAGGTCATATTGCAATAAGGAAAGCCTTAATCGTTGGGAAGAAATTAAGGCCTATAAATGCCGCTACAATATAATAAATCGCTGATGTGACGCAGTAGCATCAGAAGCGTAATTTGCTTCAAATAATAAAGATACGCAGTAATGTCATCCGCAATGGTTTGAGACAGGACGACTTCTAATCAAAAATGTTTTTGCGATACATTGAATCATTTGACGGTAGTGAACGCGTTTTGTTGGTGAGGTGCATTGCACCGCAAGATGGTTTCCTTGCGAAGCTTCGCATCTCATTTTGCCAAATGAGAAACAACGTTTCGTAAGAGTACTTCCAGCCGGAAGCTAATCCCTGTATTTAATCCCTAAATGTAAGACTTCGTCGAATAGATTTAAATATTATTTTTAAAATGCAAAATGGCTTTCATGTGCATAACATGAGTAAATAAATCTAAAAACAAGCCTTTGAAGAAAAATTTAGACATAAAAAAACCCTCATCTTTCGATGAGGGTTTTTCGTATTCTGGAGCGGGAAAGGAGACTCGAACTCCCGACCCCAACCTTGGCAAGGTTATGCTCTACCAACTGAGCTATTCCCGCAATGAGGTGAATTATAGAGAATTTCACACAACTGTCAACTCTCTATGCTTCTGTTTGCTTAATTAATCAGCACGGCGCCAAATAGTGCCTTGACGAGTATCTTCAAGGACAACCCCTTGATCTAACAAAGATTGGCGGATTTCATCTGCTTTGGCAAATTCTTTGGCTTTTTTCGCATCTTTACGTTGTTGAATTAAATCTTCAATTTGTGCTTCAGAGAGGCCTAGTGCTTCTTGACCAATATCAGATTTCAGGAAATCATCTACGTTGTGTTGCACCAAACCTAAAATATTGGTCAAGTGACGCAATGTCGAATAATACACAGCCGCTTGTTCAGCATTTTCATCTTTCACGGCACGGTTCAATTCTTTGTTGACTTCAAACAATACCGCAATTGCTTCTGCGGTATTGAAATCATCACGCATAGCGGCATTAAAGCGCTCAACTAAAGCATCATCCAAAGTTTCTACGGTTTTTTCACCATAGACTTGCTGATAAGCTTTAAATGAATGATAGAAACGAGAAAGGGTATTTTTCGCTTCTTTTAAAGCAGTGTCAGAGAAGTTTACTGGGCTACGGTAATGTGATGACACAATAAAGAAGCGAATCACTTCAGGGTGGAATTTATCCATCACATCACGAATAGTGAAGAAGTTACCTAAAGACTTCGACATTTTTTCGCCATCGACATTAATAAAGCCGACGTGCATCCAGTAATTGACATACTGTTCGCCAGTAGAGGCCTCAGATTGCGCAATTTCATTTTCATGATGCGGGAAAGTTAAGTCTGAACCGCCACCATGAATATCAAAATGGTTACCTAAGCAGCAGGTCGACATCGCTGAACATTCAATATGCCAGCCCGGACGGCCATTGCCCCAAGGCGAAGCCCAAGAAGGTTCATTTTCTTTGGCATGTTTCCAAAGCACGAAGTCAAAAGGATGTTTCTTTTCTACTTCTACATCAACGCGTTCAGAAGCACCAGCCTGCATATCGTCAAGTTTACGACCCGAAAGACGACCATATTTGGCAAACTTTTCAACTTCAAAATAAACATCGCCATTTGCAGATGGATATGCTGTACCTTTGTTGACTAAGTTACCAATCATATTCTGCATTTGATCGATATAGTCTGTTGCACGTGGTGCTTCATCAGGTGCTGCACAACCTAAATTGGCAGCATCTTCGTTCATGGCCTTGATAAAGCGATCGGTTAAAGCAGTAATACTTTCGCCATTTTCGTTGGCACGGGCAATAATTTTGTCGTCAATATCGGTAATGTTGCGAACGTATTTAACGTTCCAGCCCTGACTGCGCAGGAAACGGATAATATAGTCGAATGCAACCATAACTCGAGCATGACCAATATGACAGTAGTCATACACGGTCATTCCACAGACATACATATCGATATGTCCTTCTTTGCGAGGTACGAATTCTACTTTTTTACGTTGCTCTGAGTTATATAGAACAAAAGGTTGCATAGGTCTTCAAATTGTTTCTACCAAAAGATGGCTCATCTTAACCTAAGCATTTTTATTCATAAAGTTAAAACCCAAAAAAGCAGATATTTTTTAATGCTTGATGTCTTTGCGTTGCTAAAAATAGCGTAGAAGGTTAATTGGATTCGGTCTGAATCTTATTCGAGTGCTGAATTCAATTTATCTGTCCGGAAGATAAAAATGAAGAAATGCATCTTTTCTGCATAATTCATGAATTCTTATACATTTGGAAACGTGCTATTTGCATAGATATGATAAAATTGTGAAAATTTTTTATTTTGAAAGTGAGAGCGCACCTCTCACGGCTTAAGGTATAACAACTTTGAATCCACCAAATATGCCGAATCAAGTCGATTTTCAGAAAGTCGCATTAGAAACTTTGCGTATTGAAGAGCATGCTTTACAAGTATTAGCGACGCAAATAGATGATCGTTTTAGCCAAGCCTGCGAAATCATTTTACAGTGCAAAGGGCGTTTAGTGATTACTGGTATGGGTAAATCGGGTCATATCGGTCGTAAAATGGCCGCTACGTTTGCCTCGACAGGTACGCCATCTTTCTTCATGCATCCAGGTGAAGCTGGACATGGTGATTTGGGCATGTTAGTTAAAGGTGATGTGCTCATTGCAATTTCAAACTCAGGTAAGAGTGATGAAATTATGATGCTCATGCCATTGATCAAACATTTGGGCATTCCTCTAATTACCATGAGTGGCGACAATAAAGGCCCAATGCCACAAAATGCCGATGTCGCATTGACCTTGGGCAATATTCAAGAAGCTTGCCCTTTGGGGCTAGCACCGACCTCTAGTACCACTGCAACATTAGCCTTAGGTGATGCACTTGCAGTTGCATTATTGGATGCACGTGGCTTTACTTCAGATGATTTCGCACGTTCTCATCCTGCTGGAGCGTTGGGTAAACGTTTGTTATTGCATGTAAAACATCTTATGCATACAGGTGAAGACTTACCCAAAGTGTCGCCAGAGACACCAATGAATAAAGTTCTGTATGAAATTTCAAATAAACGTTTGGGTCTCACCACGATTGTCGATGAAAACGATACCTTATTGGGTATCTTTACTGACGGTGACTTACGTCGTTTGATTGATAAACAGCAAGGCTTTGATGTGAATATGAAAGTCTCAGAAGTGATGATTAAAAATCCTTTGACCATTTCACAAGAAGAACGCGCGGTACATGCTTTAGAACGTATGAACGAAAAGAAAATTACACAATTTGTAGTTGTTGATGATGTCAATAAAGTGATTGGGATTATCAGCATGCATGATTTGATTCAGGCTGGGGTAAATTAAGAAAATGGCATCGTATGTATTGCTAGAACAAGCGCGTCACATAGAAGCACTAGTACTGGATGTAGATGGAATTTTAAGTGATGGATTTGTAACGTTGACCAATAGCGGCGATGAAATCAAATCCTTTGATATTCGAGATGGCTTAGGCATGAAGTTGGTGCAAAAAGCGGGTATCAAAGTCATCATTATTACTGGCCGTAAAAGTAATATTGTTGAAAAACGCATGTCTGACTTAGGTGTCGATTTGGTCTTTCAAGGTCGTGAAGATAAAGGCGTTGCCTTGACTGAAGCCTGCGCACAGTGCGGTATTGATCCTTCAGATTGCCTATATATGGGCGATGACTGGCCCGATCTTTCAGCCTTCGCTATTGCGGGGATGAAAGTGACCGTACCAAATGGACATTTAGAAGTACGTCGCCGTGCAGATCTTGTTACGCAGGCGATGGGTGGACGTGGTGCTGTTCGTGAAATCTGCGATATGCTTTTAGTTTCTAAAGGTGTATACCAGGAACTACTTGAAAAATATGCAAGTGCACCTTATTAATAAATTGATGCAGTCACTGGATTGAATCTCCGCTTATGGATACTAAAGTTTTATACGTGACAGCTGTGGTCATTGCTGCAGTAAGCGGTGGTTTTTACTATTTCGGTGGAAAGGGTAATAAGCTTCAGGCGGACTCTTCGAAAAGTATGACTTACTCAGCTGAAAACATTAACCTGACGCAGACTGATGAGCAGGGAAAATTGCATGTTCGTGCGCAAGTCGATCGACTTGAGCAGGATTTGCAAAAGCAAACTTCTCATTTGGTGAATCTGAAAGCATCGACCTATCAGGATGGTGCTGTCGATGCCACGTTCTTTGCCAAACATGCCAATGGCATGGATGATAACCAAAAAGTCGTACTGAGTGACAATGTGGTTGCAACAAAATTGATGCGTGAAGGGCAAATGGAGTTTCGTACTGAGGAACTAACTGCTTTTCCAAAAAAGCGTGAAATAGAAACGGACAAGACTGTAACGGTGATTTCACCACAAGCCGAATTTGTCAGCCAAGGTTTAAAAGCAAATTTAAACGACGGTCAATACGAATTTTTTAATATTCGAGGAAAGTATGAACCATAATTTTAATCGAAAAACAGCAAAAACTTTCCTAAAACGTACAGCGCTACTCGGTTCACTGGCGTTATGTTCAGTTGCAGCTTTTGCTTTGCCTTCAGATCGTAATCAACCGATTTCATTGGTTGCCGATCGTGCAACGTTTAATGAAAAAACCGGGATTACGACGTATACCGGTAATGTCATCATTGAACAGGGTTCGATGAAGCTTCAGGCAAACTCAATCGTTGCGAACTTAAACAGCAAAAAAGAGATCAGTACGATTACAGCAACGGGTGGGCCAGCACATTTCCAACAAAAAACTGACCCTGCCAAAGGCTACGCAAAAGGCCAAGCACAGAAAATCGTCTACAATGCTGAAACAGGAATTATCACCATGACGGGTGGTGCTTTGTTACAACAAGATGGTGCAAGTATTCGTGGTAATAGCCTGAAATACAGTATGAATAAAGGTGACATCGTTGCTGAGGGTACACCAAATAAATCTGGATCTTCTTCGGGTCGTGTACAGATCGTAATTCCACCGTCAAGCACTAAGTCCTTCCCAGGAGCACGTGATTAATGGAGCAAACCTCGCAAGTTCAAACTTTATGTATTAAACATTTAGCCAAAAACTACAGTAAGCGTTGGGTGGTAAAGGATGTATCCTTTAGTATGCAAAGTGGTCAAATTGTGGGTTTACTTGGTCCAAATGGTGCAGGTAAAACCACAAGTTTCTATATGGTTGTTGGCCTAGTGCGTATGGATAAAGGTGAGATTCATTTAGATGATCTTGATTTGTCTGACTTGGCAATGCATGAGCGCGCACGTAAAGGTATTGGTTATCTACCCCAAGAAGCATCTATTTTTAGAAAATTAACCATTTCTGAAAATATCATGTCGATTTTAGAAACCCGTAAAGATCTAAATAAGCAACAACGTCAGCAACGTTTAACGGAATTGCTTGCCGACTTTAAAATCACACACATCAAAGATTCTCTTGGTATGAGTGTGTCGGGTGGTGAGCGTCGTCGTGCGGAAATCGCGCGTGCGTTAGCGGCAGACCCTAAATTTATGTTGCTCGATGAACCTTTTGCAGGGGTTGATCCTATTTCAGTGGGTGATATCAAAGACATTATCCGAACATTGAAAGATCGTGGTATTGGTGTATTAATTACAGATCATAATGTGCGTGAAACCCTTGCGATTTGTGAGCATGCTTATATCGTGAGCGAAGGTTCAGTGATTGCAGAAGGTACTCCAGAAGAAGTGCTTGCAGATGAAACGGTACGTAAAGTTTATCTTGGTGATGATTTTACCGTTTAATTGAATAATATAAGAAATTTCCCGTTGAATGGCGCTAGTTTCCTTCAGCGGGTTTATGTTATTGTCTGAAATGACAAAAACTGAGCGATTAATCTAAAAAATTAACAAGAATTCAGTATACTTTAAACTAAAAATACGACCTGCAAAAATCATGCGATTACGAAAGATGAATGGTCCAGAAGTTGGGCGTCCGCGTAAAAATAAGTGCAATTTCTTTTGTATATTATTATTACCCTTTTCCATTGGTTCAGTATATGCAGCAGATACCGGCACTGCACAAAGTACCATTCAAAAGACATTAGATAAGATTTTTTTACCTAATAAGGGCTTTGTTGCACAAAGATTTGAAATGCAAAGCGCCCCTAATTGATCCAAATTTAAGGCGTAACTTGGGTAAGTGGGCGACCTAATTCCGTAAATCTGTTAAGGACTGCTACACGTGCATGGATCTC
>NZ_VOZY01000009.1:0-158273 GCF_013419525.1 Acinetobacter sp. YH12076
GAGATCCATGCACGTGTAGCAGTCCTTAACAGATTTACGGAATTAGGTCGCCCACTTACCCAAGTTACGCCTTAAATTTGGATCAATTAGGGGCGCTTTGCATTTCAAATCTTTGTGCAACAAAGCCTTTCCAAAGTAGAGTTTGAACAAAGTCGTGTCGATTACCAAGCTCAAATGGAAAATGTTCGTGCCCAACAAGCTAATGTCGATATTGCTCGAAAAGCCAGTCAAGATGGTACCATTTATAGCCCTATCCAAGGCGTGATTACCAAACGTGATGTTGAACCGGGACAAACGGTTGCTGCCGGACAAACCCTTTTTGAAATTGTCAATCCAGACCAATTAGAAATTCAAGCCAAATTACCAAGTGATCAGCAAGCTGCACTGAAAATTGGACAAAAGATTGAATATAGCATCCAAGGTAATAGCAATTTACTCACAGCACAAATCAGCCGGATTTCACCGATTGCCGATCAAGCCAGTCGTCAAATTGAATTTTTTGCAGCCCCAAATGAAACTATTACTTCATTAAGTATTGGTGCTTTTGTCGAAGGTCACATCTTAGGCACGGATAATATTTCAGGCCAAAAAATTCCACTCGACACCATTCAAAATCTAAAAGACAAACCTTACGTTTGGGTCATTCGTCAAAATAAAATTGCCAAAGTGCCTGTACAAATTTTGAATCAGAGTTATAGCAATAACACCGCGATTGTTCAGGGCTTACAAAATAGTGATCTGATCAGCCGAATTAAATTTAATGATTCAGATATCAAACAAGATGTAAGTATCAGCCAAAATTAAAAGAATAAGGCAGGACTATTGTTATGTGGTTAACCCGAATTAGTGTGAAATATCCTGTTTTCACCTTCATGATGATGTTTTGTCTGATGGTGTTAGGACTCGCATCTTGGCAACGTATGGGCGTTGAGGAGTTTCCTGATGTCGACTTCCCTTTTGTTGTAGTCTACACCAACTATCCGGGTGCTTCTCCTGAGTCTGTCGAATCTGAGATCACCAAGAAACTTGAAGATCAGATCAATACGATTTCAGGCCTTAAGCAAGTCATTTCACAGTCCAGTGAAGGTTTATCCACGGTCATTGTCGAATTTAATCTAGATGTCTCGTCCTCTGTAGCTGCACAAGATATTCGAGATAAAATTGCACCAGTAACTGCACAATTTCGTGATGAAATTGATGACCCGATTGTAGAGCGCTACGACCCTACTGCCAGTGCAATTATGTCGATTGTTTTTGAATCGAAGGACATGTCTTTACGTGATTTGAGCTCCTATCTGAATCAACGGATTGTGCCCCAGCTTAGAACGGTTCCCGGTGTCGGTACGGTCAATTTATTGGGTGATGCGCAGCGTCAAATTCGTATTCAAGTAAATCCGCAAAAATTACAAAGTTTCGGGATTGGGATCGATCAAGTTATAAACACCCTAAAATCTGAAAATATTGAAGTTCCGGGAGGAACTTTAAAACAAAAGAACTCAGAATTGGTGGTCGAAATTAAATCTCGGGTTATTCACCCAAACTCATTCTGTGATTTAGTGGTTGCCAATAAAAATGGCGCGCCGATTTATCTCAAACAAATTGCCGAGATAGAAGATAGCCAAGCTGAAATGGAGTCGAGTGCTTATCTGAATGGTAAAACAGCCGTCGCTGTCGACATTCTAAGAAGTTCGGACTCTAATGTGATTGAGGTAGTTGATAATACCCGTAAAACCTTAAGTAAAATCCAACAGCAATTGCCGAAAGGCACGACCGCAGAAATTGTGGTTGATTCTTCAAAAGGTATTCGTGGCAGCATTAAAGACGTGGCACGTACGATTATTGAAGGTGCAGTACTTGCGGTACTCATTGTATTGTTATTTCTCGGCTCATTTCGTTCGACAGCCATTACAGGTTTAACCCTACCGATTTCGCTACTAGGTACCCTCACCTTTGTTTGGATTTTTGGTTTTACTATCAATATGATGACCCTACTGGCTCTCTCACTAAGTATCGGTCTACTCATTGATGATGCCATTGTGGTTCGTGAAAATATTGTCCGCCATGCCGATATGGGCAAGGACCACGTCACCGCTGCACTCGACGGCACAAAAGAAATTGGTTTAGCCGTATTGGCCACAACATTGACCATTGTCGCGGTATTTTTACCTGTGGCATTTATGGGCGGCATTATTGGGCGTTTCTTCTATCAATTTGGTGTAACCGTCAGTACCGCTGTACTGATTTCAATGTTTGTGAGTTTCACCCTTGACCCGATGTTGTCTGCTCACTGGGCAGAGCGCCACGATCCAAATAAAAAGCCGGGTAAAATCAAACGTTTTTTTAACTGGATTTCGGGCAAGCTCGACAACCTAAGCCATCATTATGAAAAATTACTCAAGCTTGCTTTAAAATTTAGGCTCATTACCCTTTTAATCGCCGTCGCGTCTTTATTTGGTGCATTAGGTTTATCCAAAATGATCGGAACTGAATTTGTACCCGTACCAGACAAAGGTGAAATTCGGATCAAATTTGAAACACCAGTTGATGCAACCCTTGAATATTCGCAGGCTAAGCTTAAGCAAGTAGATCGTATAATTCGCCAACATCCAGAAGTCAAAGCCACTTATGGTGCAATTAATAGTGCCACTGATCGGGGTAAAAACCATGCTAGCATTCGTGTCACTGTTTCACCACGTACGGAGCGTAGTCAAACATTAACGGATCTCAACAATGAATTCCGTACCCGCTTAAAACATGTAGCAGGTATTACCATTACCTCGATTGCCTCAGCTGATGAAACAGTATCGGGCGGCCAAAAGCCGGTTATGATCTCGATTAAAGGACCAGACTTAGATGAGTTACAACGCATTTCTGACCGCTTCATGAAAGAAATTTCGAAAGTCGACGGTATTGTCGACTTAGAAAGCTCACTCAAAGAACCTAAACCGACCTTAGGTGTACATATCAATCGCGTTTTAGCCAGTGATTTAGGTTTATCCGTCAATCAAATCGCCAATGTATTACGCCCTCTTCTTGCGGGTGATAATGTAACAACGTGGAAGGATGATAAAGGCGAAACCTATGATGTAAATTTAAGACTCACTGAAGATCAGCGTCGACTGCCAACTGACATTCAAAGCATGTACATCACATCACAAAAAACCGATGCTGCAGGCTTACCTATTTTAGTTCCATTGGCAAGTGTGGCAAGCTTTGAAGAAACACTTGGTGCTTCACAAATTAACCGTCGTGATCTGGCACGTGAAGTAATGGTTGAAGCCAACACAGCAGGACGTCCTGCGGGTGATATTGGTGCCGAAATCAATGAGATAGAGAAAAACTTCGACTTGCCACCAGGTTATAGTTTTGTCACGCAAGGTGCCAATAAAGATATGGCTGAGTCTGCGGGTTATGCAATGACTGCAATTACCCTCTCTATTGTATTTATTTATATTGTTTTGGGTTCACAATTTAATAGCTTCATTCACCCTGCAGCCATTATGGCTTCATTACCCTTATCATTGATTGGGGTGTTCTTAGCCTTATTCTTATTTAATTCAACCATGAACCTCTTTTCCATTATCGGGATTATTATGCTCATGGGCTTGGTGACAAAGAACGCAATTCTACTCATCGACTTTATTAAAAAAGCCATGGATCATGGTGTAGATCGTTATGACGCAATTATTGAAGCAGGTAAAACCCGTTTACGCCCCATTTTAATGACCACCAGTGCAATGGTGATGGGTATGGTTCCGCTTGCACTTGGTCTGGGTGAAGGCGGTGAACAAAGTGCGCCTATGGCACATGCCGTGATTGGCGGGGTGATTACCTCTACCCTACTAACACTTGTGGTTGTGCCGGTGATTTTTACCTATTTGGATGATTTCCGAAACTTCCTTGCACGTCAGGCCAAAAAAATCATGTCATAATGACAAAATCTAAAATGAGGTGACTTTGGAAAATGTTCACCTCATTTTTTATTGTATACTCTCCACTTTAACGCTTAATTTTTTAGGACAGTTTCCATGCGCGCGAGTCGCTTTTTATTTGCAACGTTAAGAGAAACCCCAAACGATGCTGAAGTTATTTCACATCAGCTTATGCTTCGTGCCGGGATGATTCGTAAATTGGCTTCAGGTTTATACACTTGGCTGCCGATGGGCGTTCGCGTATTAAATAAAGTTGAAGCGATTATCCGCGAAGAGATGGATCGTGCTGGTTCACTTCAAGTCCTGATGCCTGTCACTCAACCCGCATCTTTATGGGAAGAATCAGGTCGTTTCGTACAATATGGTCCAGAACTTTTACGTTTTAAAGACCGTCATAACAATGACTTTGTACTTGGCCCTACACATGAAGAAGTAATTACAGATCTTGCTCGCAATGAATTGAAAAGCTATAAGCAATTGCCTGCAAACTTCTACCAAGTACAAACTAAATTCCGTGACGAAATCCGCCCTCGTTTCGGTGTGATGCGTTCACGTGAATTCATCATGAAAGATGCCTATTCTTTCCATGTTGACCAAGCTTCTTTACAAGAAACCTATGACAAGATGTATGCAGCTTATTGCAAGATTTTCACTCGTTTAGGTTTAAATTTCCGTCCAGTTCAAGCGGATACAGGTTCAATTGGTGGTTCTGGTTCACACGAATTCCACGTCCTTGCGTCTAGCGGCGAAGATGACATCGCATTCTCTACAGAGTCAGATTATGCTGCTAACGTAGAAATGGCGGAAGCAGTATTAGTAGGTGAACGTGCTGCTCCGACTAAAGCACTTGAAATTGTTGATACACCAAATCAGAAAACCATTGCTGAGGTTTCTGAATTCCTTAAATCAGACCCTACTCAATCTGTCAAAGCATTATTGGTTCAAGGTGTTGCTGAAGAAGGTAAAGCTGCACCAGTGGTTGCCTTATTCCTACGTGGCGACCATGAACTGAATGAAATTAAAGCAGAAAAACACCCATTAATTGCTGCTCCATTAACTTTTGCAACTGAAGCACAATTAGCTGACTTAGGCTTAACTGCTGGTTTCTGTGGCCCTCAAGGCTTAACCGAAAAAGGCATTACCGTTATTGTTGACCGTGCAGCGTCTGTACTTTCAGACTTTGTTGCTGGTGCGAACCAAGTTGATAAACATGCTGTAGGTGTAAACTGGGAACGTGATGCACAATACACCGAAGTTTATGACCTGCGTAATGTTGTTGAAGGTGACCCTTCTCCAGATGGTCGAGGTACAATCTTGATTAAACGTGGTATCGAAGTTGGTCATATCTTCCAGTTGGGTCAAAAATACTCTGAAGCACTTGGCTGTAAAGTTTTAGGTGAAGATGGCAAACCTCTCGTTGTGACTATGGGTTGCTACGGTATTGGTGTAACCCGTGTTGTTGCTTCTGCAATTGAACAAAACTTCGATGACAAAGGGATTATCTGGCCATCTGCAATTGCTCCTTTCGAAGTTGCTATTGTGCCAATGAATGCACATAAGTCACCGCGTACAATGGAAGCTGCTGAAGCACTGTATGCAGAATTAACTGCTTCTGGTTATGATGTACTTCTTGATGATCGTAATGAACGTCCTGGTGTTAAATTCTCTGATATCGAGTTAACAGGTATTCCACACCGTATTGTCATTGGCGAGAAAGGTTTGGATGCTGGTACATTTGAGTACAAAGGTCGCCGTGATGAAGAATCAAGCAACTTAAGTAAAGTAGACCTTTTAGCGAAAATTGCAAAATAATTTGCGCTAAACATAAAAAATCCCGCTACGTGCGGGATTTTTTATGTGAAATATTTTAAGCCTTAACAGAATTTCAGACCGCCGAAGCAGTTAGAACGAAACTCTTGTCCAGACAGTTTTAAATTGGTTAATGGGAAATCAATTAATGACGGGTTTTTAATCTCCTTAACATCCAAAGCCGAACCTGCAACACAACCAAAGATTAAATCTCCACAGTTACGAACATTGGTACTTAGATCATGGTTAATTCCGGCGATCGTTTGTTTCAATACCTCATCTGTAATCGCCACTTTATCTGATGGTGTAATACTGCCCAAATCAACTTCATCTTCCATCGCCAGCCACCACCCTCTTTCTGCTGCGACTGCAGCACCAGGCCAGAGTATTTTTTGAGCTTGTAATGATAGCGAAGCAGGGTTATTTAGATAAAGTGCGTGAATCAAACCTAAACTTTGATTTACCGTAATATCGGTTTTTAACCCAGTAAGATACCCCGTCACATCTTTATCCAAATTAATGTTTAAACCGAGTAGAGAGATTTGAGCTTCTAATGGACCACTAAAATCTATACGATCAACAGTTCCTGTACCCTTTAACTGTACATCTGTCATTCGATTCCCACTCACAACAGTGGCTGGAATCGTAAAAGGAGCCGTGGTTGATTTTAAATTAAAAGAATAATTATCTGATTTGTAGTGAAGTGGTCGATCAACTTCAGCACCAAATAATGTCCCCTTAACAGCCCCTTCAATGTATTGCTGCGTAGAAGCATAGTCCATCACACGCTCGGCAGTTGTTGCAACACCCGCAGACGCTTTTGTTTTCATATAACCACTAAAGGTATTGATACCATTGGGTGTATTGCTATTTTCTGTACCTAATGTCATTAATCCAGAAATTTTTTCAGCGCTCAGACGAAAACCCATCACTTCACGAGTTGCCGCTGATTTCGGATCTTTAATTGCAATTTCGATAAAAGGATTGGTCAACAAAGCAGAAGTTGCCGCACGTTCATCCGACGTATAATTGCTATTTGCAGGCAATCCACTCAGTGAAATATGATCAATATCAATATCACAAGCACCTGAGCCATTTGCACCACCACAACCCAATTGGAGCTTTTTAATATTGGCATTGAGCTCCATTTCAGCTTCCAAACCAAGTTTATAAAAGCCAACTTTGGATTGGTCAACAGCTTGTCCACTCTCATCCACAGAATTATACCCCTGCGTATATTCCATGGAGAGTAAAGCTTGACCATCAACTTTTGATAAGCTTTCATCATCTAAAGCCATCATTGCATGAGATAAGCTACTCATCGCAAATGTCGAGAATATCAAACCTCTGATTAACTTCTTTTTCATAACAAATTCCCTGTTCGTTATTTTATTTATTTGTTATTGATTTAATTTTACTAGCGTGGAGTAATCCCCATCGTACTTCGCATTGTTCCACCGGTTAGGGCAATATCCGCCATCTTTTGCATATTGCCATTTGTTAACATCGAAACTTCTGCACGAAACGCTTTAGACATATTATTGGTTGGATTGAATTTTACCTGATTATCAAACTCTACCGAATCTTGTTTCATTTTAATTCGAGCATCAAAGCCTAGATCGCCCTGCATTTTATTAATATTGATACTTGAAGCTGAAACGACACCGCTGGCATTTACATCTTCATTCATCAAACTTAAATAGCTTCCCATAACTTTTTGATCTTTCTTTTCAGCATCTGTTAATGCTTTAAATTCAAAGCTTCCACGGAAAGATAAATAATTATTTTCTGCACTGTCATTTAGACCCGGTACTATAAATAGCTCACCTTTACCATCGAGTTTAAACGCAATATTCGTCAACACATCATCACGTTTAGAGAAATTATCTAAAGGTACTGTAGTCCCACATTTGGCAGAAGCTGTAGTCGCACAGTTATAGGTTGAACCCGGAAGTTGACCAATCGCTAACTCGGCATTAGCTGCAATCAATAAATTATCTGCACGTACATAGATGCCATCATTTTCATAGCCAATCACACCATCAGATTGAATAAGTGCATTGATGTTTCGCAAGCCGGCATAATAATTGACTTCTTGACCATTAATACCTTTTTTACCATCAATCAAAATAATGGAAGTTGTACTTGGTGTTCCTGTTTTTTTATCAACACCATAACCATCTGTGCTCATTACAAGGTTATAGCCAATACCTGATTTTTCAGCCGCATTTTTATAACTGTATTTTTTCTCTGATAATGCAACGTTGGCATTCATATTATAAATTGGGATACCAATCCCCCAACTGTTGTCATTACTTGCAATTGCAGCAATTGAGTTATCCGAAATAAATCGTGCGGTACGCGCGATGGACTGAAAATCCATACCACGAATCGCCACAAGTGCAAAATTTCCACCCGCCGTTTGATTTGACAAGTTTTGGGTTAAAACATTATTGGTTAAACCTAATGTCGCTTTTAATTTATCATTTACCAGAAAATCAAGGCTTTTTGCTTGAATGGTATTGATATAAATATCGCCAAAATCAATATAGGCATTTTTATCAGCAACTAAAGACGTTAAATTAGAAAATTCAATGGCATAACTACCAATACCCGTATGGCCAATTTCTAAGGTTGTCGGTGCTTGACCTGCAACAAGACTCGGATCATCTTTTGAAGTGAAATCCGCGCGCACACCTAAATGTAAACCACCTGAACCAACGGACTCATATCCTGAAGCTTTCGTTGCTAGACCAAAATCTTTAATTCCTTCTTGATTGGCATTTAAGGCAACTCGTGCATTAGTGACAGCACCCGATGCTCCCATACGAATTAAATTGCGCTGTGCACCACCATCGGTACCGTATCGTAAATCGATATTAACGCCGGGGTTTGTGGCATCGCTACGTGAGCTATGTACATCTGAAGTATCCTTTACCCGCCCCAAATTGACCGCATGGTCTTTGCTCCCTATGGATTTTGTGGTGAGAACAATGCCTTCATCAGCTGCGACATACATATAACCTGAACCAGCAAAGTTAAAGTTAAAGTCCTTTAAGGTTACGCTATGTCCATTCATACCATGACTAATACTGGCATTTTGCAATTGAAATTCCATATATGCCGTATCATTACGGTTAAATAGACCATTACTGGTTTCAAGTAATACTTTTAAAGGTGAAGATGTTGCAATCGTAAGTGAACCTAAATTTTGCGTAGGCGTTTGGCACGTTGTGCCTTGACACAGCAGCATAATATTTTGCGCAACAGCCGTAAATGGACTGACACTTGCAGCTATACGCATGCCTACACCAGCATCCGTAGTCCCAACATCAAAATCTAATTTTGATGTAATGGTGCTTTGCCCAACGCCATCTATTTGTACATTGTGCAAACCCATTTTCATCTTATTTTGGTCAGTTGGGTCAACCCAATTTAACTGATCAACTTTGACTCTAGAAACTTCATGGGTAATCGAAATACCATCTTGGCCAGTAACTGCACCCAAGCTTTCATCGGTCATCGCTTCAAAAGCATATGCATGTTGAGCAAGTAAAATACTGGTTGCGAGTGCCGTTAAAGTTGTTATTTTTTTCATCACAATATCCTTATATTCAGTCACAGCTGATTAACAGCGACCTGCACCATTTCCAGTGCAGTTAAAACTGAAGATGTTTAACTTTCCACTCATGTGCATGTTGCCATGCACATTAACACCCATAAATCCTTGTTCTGAACCACGATCAAAATCAGGCACTGCTAAAGTTGAAGTTGTTCCATCAGCTTTCTTTTCGGTATAGGTCGTATAAGTACTGGTATTTTCATAACCTTCCTTACCTGTCGTCCCTGTTTCCACCGCCAACGTAGCAAAACCTAAATTTCTAATTTTTAATGGCTTATCATCATAAAATGTCAACTGCATAGCCGTTTGTGGATTGCCTTCACGATTGATAATCGTCACACCATCTAGTGAAAATTGATCGATCTGTAACGTTCCTTGAAACTGTTTAAACACCAACCATTTCTTATTACCATTTGCATCCACATGATTATTGGGCGCAAGTGCTAAGCGACAAAACTCATTGGATGAACATTGATATCCATAAAAAGCTTGAGTCGTTTTTCCATTCGCATCCATGATAGAAATGTTGTTTTTCGACATATCATTGGCGTATTGATGGTTTAATGAAAGTGTCCAACTGAGATCAGCACCGCCTTGACCGGTTGCAGCGGTAAGTTCGCTATTATCCATAGACACTAAGCCTGCATGAGTTTGTGTCAGTGCAGCACAAACAACAGCGCATAAAATTTTATACATGTAATTTCTCCTACAGCCCTGTTGTTCTTATTTTTAAGTGCTGAATCAATACGCCATCTATGGCAACAGATCCTAAATTCGTGCTTTGTCCATTGACACCTTTAAAGACCACACCTGTCGCCGTATCCGTACTTTTTGCATTCAGCAGATTACCAGGCAAACGCTCTACTGTACCGATTGCAATACTACTATGTGTTGCATTACGCCCTTGATATAGTGCTGTCGCATCTGAAGAGTTTGCTTTTAACTCCGTACCACAACTATAGACGTTACAGGTTGAACCTTTAAAGTCAGCAGCGGTTAAACCCGATGTACCGGTGGTATTACCCGGGATATCCGTATAGTAGGTATAAATTTTACTGTAAATAGAAGGCACATTTGGAATACGAGTTACTTCCAGAATAATATTTCGACCTTCTGAACCCACAATAAAGGGCTGATACATATTGCCTAAAACTAAATTGATATTTGGGCTATATAAATATAGACCTTCAGTTTCATGAAAGATTGGAGCTGCAGATCGATCCATCGCTGGTGTCGCTGCAGTACCATCATCCAGTTCGGAGCGTGCAGCTGTACTGATACGCATACCGCGAGCATCCAAATCACCGTCATTGATACTCAGTGACTCAGCACGATCATTGGTATTAATACGAATTAAACTGGCTAAACCTAAAGTTTGGTTATAGTTGGTATTTGTTGATTTTAGGGTTTGAAAAATTCGAACTTGTGAACCATTAAAACTCAAACCATTCGCAACAATTTGAGTCCGTAACCGATAATCTTTATCTAAGCCACTGGTCGGCGCACCGGTAATCGGATCGACGACATTACTTGAATTTAAAGACCGTGAAAATACATCCATCCACAAACCAAGCTTGATGTTGTTAGATGCATCATCTGCCGCAATTTTCTTTAATGGTGCCTCAATCGCTAAGTAACCAACATTCCCCTTATTATCTTTCGCAAATTGTTCAACATCTTGATTCCCCGCATGGAAAAGCCATGGGTTTTCTGCTGTACCCCAATTAAATCCTTGGTCTGTATAGCGCGTTGCTAATGAACTTTTGCCATTTTTATCTTTGCTATTGGACAGGGCTAAACCATATATAAATACATCTGCTTTCGATCTGAGACTCGATACGGTCGCAGTCGAAGCAATTTGTTTTGCTGTAATCTCAGCATTTTTCTTCACGGTTGCTAATGCTGCATCGCTTGCCTTTTGAGCTTCAAGCTTGGCATAGTCCGTTGCCAACTGATTGAGGGTTTCTGCAGCTTTGGCATTTAACTGAGCATCTTTTGTTGTATCAATAATATTTGAACGTGTAATTTTTCCCGAGACATAATTTTTATAAAATGTCGAAGTGGTCGGTAAATTACCCGTACTATTGTTACCGTATAGTAACTCAATCATTTCATAGGTATTTTTTAAAGCGGCAGCTTGAGACTTTTCTTTTAAGAACGGTGTAATTGATTCTTTCGTTGTGCCATCGTTTTCAAAAGATAAGCCAGCCGATGAACCATCATAATAATCTGCATAACGCTGATCGTAATATGCCTTCATCGTTGGTGATTCAAGATAAGACTGTACTAATCGGCCACGATATTCTGTTGAATATGTTGCTATGGTTTCATTGGTAATACGTGTAGCATTATTGGTCTCATAGGTGCTTTTAGAACTTAAGAAAGTGGAGTCATAAACACCGTTATAGCCCGTAACTCGGCCTTGCTGATAGGCATCAACATATGCAGCTTTATAGATTTTATCGTAAGCACGCTGGCCTAATTGTTCATAGTTTTCACCTGTAGGAATAATCCGAATAAAACCTGTATCGCTTTTCCCTGGATCAACCATACCTGACGCATAACTAGAAGCTGTAGAACGGTCATTTGGGCCTTGAAAGACCATTTTGAAATTTTCTAAAGTGAGTGCAACACCTTCACCAGTTGTGGCTGAAAGTGCTTCATCTGATAAATCTTGAAGCGCATATACAGATGGTGCAGCAAAAATGCTGACTGCGGCTGCTAAGCAACTCTGGCGGAATAACTTAGCCTGGGTGAATTGAGTCATCTCGACCTTCCTTTTATCAGATGCTCTGCATCTCTCTTATATTTATTCCTGAGAACTGGCTTTGATGTTATTGTCCATTTATTCCTTAAATGGAGACTTGTGATAGACCAGTCACTTAACTTTTTATTATGCTGAATAATTACTCAATTGCAAAAACTTCCCCACCGAATGGTCTATTTTCCGATGAATGACCCAACAAAAAAGCGGGCTAATTCGCCCGCTTTTTTAAACTCAATCCGAAGGATTAAGCTTTCGGTAATGTCACACCGGTTTGACCTTGGTATTTACCACCACGGTCTTTATAAGAGGTTTCACACACTTCATCTGATTCGAAGAACAACATTTGTGCGACACCTTCACCCGCGTAAATACGTGCAGGTAAGTTGGTTGTATTCGAAAATTCTAAAGTCACGTGACCTTCCCACTCTGGTTCAAGAGGCGTCACATTGACAATAATACCGCAGCGAGCATAGGTTGATTTACCCAAACAAACGGTTAAAACATTACGTGGAATACGGAAATATTCGACTGTCCGTGCTAGTGCAAACGAGTTCGGCGGAATGATACAAACGTCTGATTCGATATCAATAAAGCTTTTATCGTCAAAGTTTTTAGGGTCAACAATTGCTGAATGAACATTGGTAAAGACTTTAAATTCACGAGCACAGCGCACGTCATAACCATAGCTCGACACGCCATACGAAATAAGCTTTTCGCCATTTTCATCATAACGGACTTGGTTTTCTGCATACGGTTCAATCATGCCGTGTTTTTCGCTCATTTCGCGAATCCAACGATCAGACTTAATAGCCATTTATCTCTATCCAAAAACTTAAATCAATTATTGCGTGGTACTTTAACTGAAATCCGACTTAATGAAAATAAGCTTTGCCGAACTAAGCGGATTTAGTCATTTTGAAATCAATTTAGAGTTTTAAAATCGCAGAATAACTCAGTGGTATCGAAAAACTAACCAAGACCAATGACGCTGTTCGTTGTAAATTGGCTTGATTGAGCCAACTAATTTTATTCGATGCCAAAACTGAACCAAGAAAGGTCCAAAAAAATGCAATAGGAACGATCAACAACAAAAAAATTAGCATGTGAGCTACATAATACTGCGCATTTTGCCAAGCCAATGCAGGAAAAATCGCAGATGCGAATAATAATGCTTTGGGGTTTAATAACGTCGCAACAAAAAGTTCGCGTGCACGAATGCCCTTTTGATTAAAATTTTCAGCAACAGTTGCTGTACGCCATAATCGCATAGCCAAAAATAGAATATAGCCAGCACTAAACAATTTCAAAATGGTCGGCAGTAAAGGCAGATGTACGGAAATTTTACCAATGAGAAAACCCCATAGGCTAATCGAAATAAGATAACCAAAGGCTTCCGCTGGAATGAGTCGGAATGATTTACGTAGCCCAACTTGAATACCCGAAGATGCGAGTAGCGTATTGGTTGGTCCCGGCGTTAACAAAATACTGATAACTAGACCAATAAAAAACCATGAAATCATACTTTGACCTCAAACTTAATCCGCGAAGATTAATTCAGTTTGCTGGACTTAGCAAAAACTTATTTTACGATGATTAATGAATTTTAGTAATGACTAATTTTTATGTTTAAATATCAAAATATTAAGCAAATATTTCAGCGTATAATTTAAAAACCTACGCAGTCAAAATCCTCTAAAAGTCTTATGTTTAACGCTGCTTTTTTTCATTTTGACAAAAAAAAAGCCTGACCGAAGTCAGGCGCACTGAAAAATCAATATTCAGTGATTAACCCACAATCGCTTTTTTCAAGTCTTGTGCAGTTTGTGCTTTTTGCGTAGCTTTGGCTTTTTCTTTTGCAATTTTTGCTTTCTTTTCAGCAACTTTTTGATCTGCCTTGGCTTTGGCTTTTGCAGCTTTCTCTGCTTTAGCTTCAGCTGCTTTTTTCGCTTTAAGTTCTTTTTGTAGTCAATTTTGATTTTTGATCGCTGACTTTTTTTGCCGCTTTCGCTTCAGATTCAGACTTTGCTTTTACCGCTTTTTGTACATCTGAATTTGCAGCGATTTTTTGTTGGGCAATTTGACCCGCAACCTGTTTCGCCGCAGGAGCCGTTGTATTTGCCATTGCAGAAGCAGCGAACACAGTTGTACTCACAGCAAGAACGATAGATTTGACTAAAGTTTTCATTTGGTTAACTCATTATTTATCAAGATAATTTAATGAGTGTGATAAAGCGCTAAAATATAGCGTTACATATGTATACAATGTAATATTGTGTAATTACAGCAACCAACTGCCTATAAAAAAATCAAAATGGGTCTTATTAAGAAAAAAAATCTGGCACTAGGCCAGATTTAATGCGATCAACTTAAATTTCAGTTAACCCTTAGAAAATACGGTTTTTATCTTTTTCAGCCTGAGGCAATGCATCTGCAATTTTTTGCGCAATCGCCATATAGCTTTCAGCAGCATCATCACCAGCAATCACGGACGGTTTCCCTGCATCGGCATTTTCACGAATTTGTACGTTCAGCGGTAAACGGCCTAAGAGTGGAATGTCGTATTGGGCTGAAAGTTGGTCGCCACCACCTGTGCCAAAGATTTGCTCTTCATGTCCACAGTTCGAACAGATATGCGTCGACATATTTTCAACCACGCCCATCACAGGGATGTGTACACGGTTAAACAACTCAATACCTTTGGTCGCATCCATTAATGCAACGTTTTGTGGTGTCGTCACAATCACAGCACCTGTCACTGGTATACGTTGTGCAAGCGTTAACTGAATATCACCTGTGCCTGGTGGCATATCAATGACCAATACATCCAGATCAGGCCATAAAGTTTGGTTAAAGAGCTGCATTAACGCCCCCGTCGCTTTCGGCCCACGCCAAGCCACTGGCGTATTGTTATCCCCAGTTAAGTGACCAATTGAAAGTACAGCCATACCATATGCTTCGATAGGAACAAATTGCTCAGCTTCAATCATCGGCGTGCGGCCTGCATTGCCGAGCATCGTTGGAATACTTGGACCATAGATGTCTGCATCCAATACCCCAACCTTTAAACCCAGTTGTTGTAATGCAAGCGCCAAATTCACTGTGGTGGTCGATTTACCCACACCACCTTTACCAGATGACACCAAAATGACATTTTTAATGCGTGGGTGTTTCGGTACATCACGCTGTTGTGGAGCGGCTTTTTGAATCGGTGGGTTATTCGGATCAACTTCGGCAGGTGCTTCGGGTGTTTTCGCAGACGCATCCACAACTGGAGGTAACTGACGTTTTGCTGCTGAACTCTCAGCTTTTTCTTGGCTAGAACAGCTTTCGCCTTCTGCATGATGATGACCACAACCACCTTCAGATTTATGCCCTGTTTTTTGTTGAATTACATGCATATTCAGCTCGTTAATGCCGCATTTTTCTAACGCATCAGCCAAATCATCATGGATTTTTTGTAAGTCATCGGCTTCTGAAGGAAAGGTATTAATCGTGATCTGTAAGATCTGACCTTGCACATTTACCTGTGTAATACGGTCTTTTAAAGCATTATTTGAATTGGGAAGTACATAGTTTTGTAAAACCTGTTGGATTTCCTCTTCTTTCACCTCTTGGGAGGGTGAAAACACAGATTTTAGAGAAGAAAGCCACGACATTATGTTGTCTCCAAACAGGAACATCAAAAGATAATAGCGATAGTTTACCTGTTCATCTGCCCCAGAGTAAGAGGGAGATGAATGACTTATCCCTATAAGCTTATAAAGTTGAGTAATTTAGTCAGCTTTCAAACAATTTTTCTAACGTGTGACACTTAAAAATGCACCTGCAACTGATTTTTGCGGCTAAACCAAAGCCTTTAAATTTGAATTGATTACATATCAACCATACATTTTCAGCGTAATTTCAGTTTATATTTCAGTCGTTTCAACAGAATAATCATAGCGATGGATGTGCAATCTAAAGGCACATTTTGTGCTTTTTAGTTTTTAAAATGGGGATGACGATGTATCCGAAGACTATCTATAAGAAGAATATTTATAAAACGACTTTATGTGCCTTGATGCTCCTGACTTCAGCAGCCTATGCAGAAATTGCGACTGAAGCCATTCAAACACCTGACCGACAAACTGTAGCGATTGGTGATAGCATCGATCTCATGCGCTCGCGTATGCAAGCTTCTCCGATGAAAATGCTGTCTTATCCGCTGCAAGAGAAAAATCTGCCTGCGAAACTAGCGGTAGATTACACCTATGAAATTGCCAATATGCGCTATGTGATTACCATAGTCGATGATCAAGTCAAAAATATTAAAACTGAAAATTTAGATGGATTAAAACAATGAATCCTAAAAAAGCCGCTCTTGATAGAACGGCTTTTTTGATCAGCCCCAATTAAGCTTGATCATCTTTTTTAAACTTATTCAGTGTGTCAGTGGCTTTCTTTTTTAACTCGTCAAATTTCTCTGTCGCCTGCACTTTTAGTTCATCAAATTTTTCGACAGCCTCATGTTTAAGTTCGGAAGCTTTGACTTTGGCTTCATCAAATTTATGACTCGCTTCTGCTTTTAACTGCTCTAGACGGTCTTTGGTTTCAGCATGCTGTTCTGCATGTTCATGTTTGGCGTCATTTAAGGTTTTTTCACCCTCAAGCTTGAGTTCTTCAACTTTATGCTTTGTACCATCGAGTGCTTTTTCACCTTCAAGTTGAGCCTCTTTGGCTTTGAGCTTTAGATCATCACCCAACTCTGACGCTTTATCTTTCAATTGATCAATTTTATTTTCAGTTGTCATCGTTCTCGCCTCTTCTCTGTTATTGTCTAACAATAGTTATAACGTGCTTTGACGGGATGACCTTAAAAATATGCATTTAGAAACAATTGAGCTACATGACGTTGCATTTATGCTTTTTGGCATAAGTTTAGGATTTAAAATTGATCCGAGTTTAAATGTATTAAATCATTGAAAAATATAAAGGCTATTTTTATTGTATTGATATTCATCAATCTAAATTAAGCAAAAGGAATAACGGTAAAGCCCCTAATGACGCACTTTACCGCTACATAAAAAGATTATTTGCTGACTGTGCTCATAAAACTAACTGCTGCAAATAACCAAATAAAGAGTACAAAGCTACGACCTTGATTGAAATGGGTAAGCTCTGTTCCATGTAAAATATTATGGCGCGTCATCGCAACTGTTGAACTGCTATCCATTTGATAAGCAGCTAATTCAGCAAAATAATGATTCAGTTCATTGGCAATTTTTGCTTTATGCCAAAGACTCTTAATTTCACTGCCTTTTAGACCGGGTACAATTTTATATACATCGACAAACTTGGTACCGCTCTGCTTTAAAAAGCCCGTTTGAATCAGTACATCCGTTAAAATGCCTTCTAACTGTGCATACAAGACAGGGATACAACCGGCATGGAAATTCAGCTTATACAGTTTAAAAGCTTCAAGTAGAACCAAACGACGTTGCGCTTTATTTTCACCAATCTCTAAGGCATCAAAGGCTTTCAACATTTCTATCTGAAAAAACTCGGTGTTAATCGCATCGAGTAAATGAAACCGTTTTTGATCTTCATGTTGATGAAGCAGTTGCCAAAAATACAATAAATTTAAAGCATCATTCGCTACTTTCATTTCTATAGGCTGATCTAGTTCATCGGCCAAAATATCGAAATAAGGCTCATCTTGTGCCAAATGACGCAGGGTTTGAATCAGTAAGGCATGCTCATCTGCAGAAATCTGTTCTAAATATTTCTGCGCATCTTTAATAATGTGATGTCCCAATTTATGACGCTGTTCATTTTGAGGAATACGAGTGATTGGCTGATCGTCTTCATAGTCATCTTCATACATGGGCTTCTTACTCTTAAGCATCACAGTTATGCCCTATTATCACTGTAATTGTGTCAGCAATATAGATTTTTTTACTTTTGCAAAGATTTCACCTATTCCCTTGTGCAAGTACTGGCTATCTCATGTAAAATTACAGCCCATTGCATAAATACGAATGAGAGAGTCATATCCGTGCGTAATATTTTAGTTACTAACGCCCTTCCATACGCGAATGGCCCAATTCATATGGGTCATTTACTCGGTTATATCCAAGCTGATATTTGGGTTCGTGCCATGCGTGCAATGGGTCATAACGTGACTTATGTATGTGCGGATGATGCTCACGGCACAGCGATTATGCTACGTGCGGAAGCCAATGGTATTTCGCCTGAACAGCAAATTGCCAATGTGCAAAAAGAACATGAACGTGACTTTGCTGGCTTTAGAGTTGACTTTGACCATTACGACTCAACTAATAGCCCTGAAAACCAAGCACGCGCTTCAGAGATTTACATTAAGAACCGTGAAGCGGACAATATTGCTGTACGCCCTGTGACGCAATTGTTTGACCCTGAAAAAGGCATGTTCTTGTCTGACCGTTTCATTAAAGGTACATGCCCGAAATGTAAAGCGGAAGACCAATACGGCGACTCATGTGAAGTGTGTGGTACAACATACAACGCAACTGAATTGTTAAATCCAAAATCGACTTTAAGCGGTGCGACACCTGTAGAAAAATCTTCAGATCACTACTTCTTTAAACTGCCGAACTTTGGTGAATACCTACAAAAATGGACACGTGACGAAGGTCGTTTACCTGTGTCGATTGCCAACAAGTTAGATGAATGGTTTGAAGCAGGTTTATCTGACTGGGATATCTCACGTGATGCGCCTTACTTCGGTTTTGAAATTCCTGATGCACCGAACAAATACTTCTACGTTTGGGTAGACGCGCCAATTGGCTATATGTCTAGCTTTGAAAACTACATCAAAACTAAACGACCTGACCTAAGCTTTGACGATTATTGGAAAAAAGATTCTAAAAATGAGGTGTATCACTTCATTGGTAAAGACATCGTGTATTTCCACGCATTGTTCTGGCCTGCAATGCTTGAAGGTGCGAACTACCGTACACCGACAAGCCTGTTCGTCAACGGTTTCTTAACTGTAAACGGTCAGAAGATGTCTAAATCTCGTGGTACGTTTATTAAAGCGGAAACGTATTTACAGCATTTAAACCCTGAATATTTGCGTTACTACTTCGCATCTAAACTTTCAGACAAAGTTGAAGATTCTGACTTGAACCTTGATGATTTCGTTCAAAAAGTGAATTCTGACCTTGTTGGTAAAGTGGTGAACATCGCAAGTCGTTGTGCGAAATTCATTAACACGAAATTTGATAACAAACTATCTGCAACGTGTGCAGAGCCTGAATTGGTTCAAAGCTTTATCGATGCGGGTGATTCGATCGCTCAGGCGTATGAAGCTCGTGAATTTTCAACAGCGATTCGTGAAATCATGGCGTTAGCTGATAAAGCCAACCAATACATCGATGAGAAAAAGCCTTGGGCTTTAGCAAAAATTGAAGGCGAAGAACAACAAGTTCATGACGTATGTTCTGTCGGTATCAACCTGTTCCGTCAATTGGCGGTTTACCTTGCGCCTGTACTTCCAACATTGGCAGAGCAAGTTCAAGCGTTCTTACAACTCGACAGCTTCAATTTTGAATCTCGTAAGCAAGTATTGGTTGCGCATGAAATTGCATTGTTCCAACCATTGATGCAACGTGTTGATCCTAAAGCTGTGGCTGCTATGGTGGATGCCTCTAAAGATTCTTTGGCTGCCCCTGCTGAAGCACCAAAGGCTGAGAAGAAAAAAGAGAAAAAAGCTGAAAAGAAACCTGAGCTTAAAGTTGGCGAAGCTGAAATTATCGGTATCGAAGACTTTATGAAAGTTGACTTACGTGTAGCGGAAGTTTTAGAAGCTGCTCACGTTGAAGGTTCAGACAAACTGCTTCAATTGACCTTAAATGTCGGCGAAGCTGAGCCACGTAACGTGTTTAGCGGTATTCGTGAGTTCTACCAACCTGAAGACCTTAAAGGCAAATTGGTGGTCATGGTAGCTAACCTTGCACCGCGTAAGATGCGTTTTGGTATTTCTAACGGTATGGTTTTAGCTGCGGGTAATGGTGAAGGTGTTTGGGTGATTTCACCTGAAACTGGTGCTAAACCGGGTGATAAAGTGTCTTAAGATTTAAGTCTTAGATAGGAAAAGCCTCTACTTTGTAGGGGCTTTTTTATGCCTTTAGTTTCCCTCTCCTTTTAGGAGATGAGAAGCGCTGCTTCGCAAGGGAGAGGTGATTTATGAATCAATTTTTATATGGTTAGAAATATATATCTTTGGTTTTAAATCAAAAAACTCTACTCTTTTTTTCCATGAATCCACAGCTAATAAAAACTGTATCGAGTTTATTTCAATTAAAGATGAAACAGGCTGCTCTAAAACAAGCCATAATGCAGCTGACTCAAGTTTATCTTCAAAAGGAATAACTCTTTGTTTGATAAGTTCTACAGCCCCTTTCGACTGTTCTATATTATAAATTAGATCTTGAGGTTTTCCTGAAATTTTAACTGAAATTATTTCATTATCCTTATATAAATCAGCAACTTCAAACTTATAATTACGCCCTTTACTAGATAAGGATTGTATTGCTTCTAATTGCCTATCAAGCAATTTATAGCCATTGTTAAGACTAAGTTTCTCATTAAAATAGTATTCACGGTACGTTATTTCATTACCTAAATTTTCTCCATTTCTGATTTGGGTTTCTTTATTTTTTTTCCAAGTTAAATAATCACTTTCAATTAAATCCTGTTCAAATATTAGTGTTATTTGTTCTAAAGATTTTTTTAAATATGCTTTGAAAGTTTCGTTGAATTTAAACCATTTTCCACATTTTAGAAAATATTGAGCATCTTCATATGAGGTGTAGAAATCTAAAATTTCTTTTAGTGGTTGTGTGAAACGACCACTACCTTCTATTTTAAATTTCACGTACAAATCATCAATACTTTGAAGATTATGTTCTTTAATAAAACTAGAAATCATAGAAATATCAAATGAATTGCCAAGTTCAAGTTTTGCAAGTTGCTTACGCTCTTTCTTGTAAATTAATTCGTAGTTATATTCATTAAATCGAAAAGAAATATTAATTCCAGCCACATGTATTTCTTCAAGACAGATAGATACATTTTCTTGTAAAGAATCTATAATTTCGGCATCTAATTGGGTTATTAAATTTTGATCTATAACTGGTTCTAATTTAGGTAGTTTTATTATTTCTTCAGTACCTAAAGTATCAGAAATTTCATTTAGAATTTGTGCCAAATCACTAGGAGACTTATCTACATTTAACTGTACTGAATCAGCAAAAATAATATTTTTATCTCCCCATATTTCAGAGTTGGAAGCTTTAATTTTTAGATGCTCAACTGACTCCCCTGATTCATAGCTATTTATATTAAAGTTCTCATAGGATGAAACTTCATGTCTTTTCGTACCTGTAAAGTATCTACTTTTTTTAAGAATGGTAGTTTGTTCATTACCCATTCTTACAGCTAGGCTGATCCCAAAATTTGGCTCAATAAATTTTGCAAGATAAAAGTGAGATTTCCCTAAACTCACAGCATATATTTCTTGAAGGTTGTCTTCATTTTTACAAATCAACAATCCAAAATGGAAAATATTTTTTGGCGAATTATTTTGAGAAATCAAAAAATCCTTGTATGTTTCGTGCCACCAAACATCATTACCTTCAACTTTTTCTGAAAAATAAAAAGTCATTTCATAGTTATCGTAAATTTGAGTCTTTTGCTCTACTAGACCTACTGACTCGAGTTTTTCGAGTAATCCCTTCATTTCAGAAAATTTTAATTTATATATATTGTATGTATTGATCATTTTTTCATCTAATTATGTTAATTATTAATCCTATAAATTTGTACAAAAAATGTAAATTTTTTTTATCAATACTTTTTTTAGCAAAGATAATCTATTTTAAAGTCCTTAAATAAATGCTATAAACAAGAAAAATCCCTTTAAAACTTATAACAATCCTAAGAAAACTTTATAACCAATATTTTTAGCAATTACCCTAAGCTACTTTCAGTAAACTCTCCCCTTACGAAGCAGTGCTTCTCATACCCTAAAAGGAGAGGGAATTCATTGTAAATTTAAATATAAATCCAATAAAAAAGCCTCTATTCGTAGAGGCTTTTTGGGGGAGCTAAGTTCAATCACTTCATCCCAAAAATCAGCTTTAAACCTAGCACTGTCATCACTGCCCCAGCTGCCCGATCAAAACCCGCTTTAAACTTCAAATAAACTTTGCGTGGTTTTTCTGCCGATAAAGCTACAGCGACCAATGAGCACCACCCTGCATCGATAAAGAAACACAAAACTGGCAGTACAAAGTAAAAATACGTCGGAATGTCTTTCGGTAAAAGTGCCGTAAAAATACTGGCTAACACAATTGCAATTTTCGGATTCGACAACTGGGTAATTAAACCAGTCGTAAATGCACGACGGAGTGACATCTGCGAGCTGCTGGCATCACCTGCTTCAATCGGTTCTTTGGCATGTTTTATAATTTTAAATGCCATCCAAAGCAGGTATAAACCACCACAAATTTTTAAAGCCAAATATGCAGAAGGTACAGCCAATAAAAATGCCTGCAAACCCAATACAGCTAAAAGCCCAAATATTGCAGCGCCCAAACCTGTACCAAGTGCAGTAAATAAACCGTGTTTACGTGAAATCGCAATGGAATTCTTCGCCACATAAATTGACGTTGGCCCCGGGCTCATTGCACCAAGTAATAGTGCTGCCGCAATCGAGCCTAATATCCAAAATGATTCCACTGTCACACCGTTTTCACTTAAATTCGTGGCAATTTTACAGACAGAATCTCTGAATTTCTCCCTATAATTTGCAGTGTTTATTTTAATTGACCAAATTTTTCACTATAAATAACTTGAATACTGCATTAATCCATCGCATGATCGCTAAAAGTACAAATTAATATCAAGACAATGAAATTAGCCGAAGCCCTACTTTTACGCAGTGACTTACAAACTAAATTGGCCTCGCTGCAACAACGAATCAATAACAACGTGCTCATTCAAGAAGGTGATGCACCTAGCGAAGAACCGAATGCTTTAATTCAAGAAGCATTTGCCGTAAATACAGAACTTTATGGTTTAATTGAAAAGATTCACGCCACCAATGCGCAGGCTAAAACCCGTTCTGGACGCTCCATGCTTTCAGTGCTCAATGAACGTGATTTATTGACCCAACAGCATCGTATCTTGCAACAAGCGATTGACAGCTCACGCCGTGAAAATGGTCGTTATAGCTCAAGTGAAATCCGTTGGATTAAAACCATTGCAGTGGCAGATTTACAGAAACAGGCCGATAGCATTAGTCAGCAACTTAGACAAAATAACTTAGAAATTCAGGCATCCAATTGGCAAATAGACCTGATAGATTGACCTGATTTAAGCATTTGAACCACGGTTCATTCCAGTTCGGGCATACTGGGCGAGTACAGAGCCTTTTTAAATGTTTGTAAGGCTTTAATCCAACAAACTAAACTGCAGAAGTAAGACGTCTACTTCAAAATGTTCACACATCTGACGTAGCACACTGCATCTGTGACTCTTTACATGTCACGTCTCACTACCGTGTACTGACAGTATGTCCACCCTATTTTTGACGGATCTATCTGCTAATCATCATCTGCGGCAGCTTCATTGAGTGCAACATCTTCACGCGGTAATTTGTAGTCATGGTCATTGACAGGGACACCGCCAATGATCATGGTGCGATGTTCATTTTGAGGACGATGCAATTCGTCTGTCGTATCACAGCCAACCATCCAAAAACTGTACAGGCACAGCATAGGCAGCACAGCCCGACTTAATTTGCTCATTGGATGTCCTCCATTTTTATAATTATCTTGCTTATAAAATCAGCATAGCATTTTTGTGCAGATATTCACTTTATTTATCTGCCGATTTAGGGTCAATTGTTAGGAATGATGTCTCTATGTCGTTTCCTATACTAATCATAGGATCATATGATATGTGCTGATATAAACGGAATCGTTCTCTTGGTAAACTAAATATACTCAACAGGATTTCATCTTCCGCACCTACCGTTTTACAATGCCTACCTATTTGACCTCTAACCACCAAGATAACGATTACCAACATGTTTGAATCTATCGCCCACGCCATTCCTGAGCAGACTATTCAATATCAAGGGGTTGATTTGTGTATTAAGCGTTTGGACTTGGTACACCCACAAATATCAGGCAATAAATTTTATAAACTCAAATATAATTTTATTGAGGCGCAGAAATTAGGGTTTAAACAGGTGCTTAGCTTTGGCGGTGCTTATTCAAATCACATTGCAGCCACAGCATATGCTGCACATTTATTTGGATTCGGCAGTCTAGGCATCATCCGTGGAGAAGAATTACAACATCAAGCCCGAAATCCTACTTTAGCCACCGCCGAACAGTTTGGTATGCAGCTCAGTTTTGTCACACGCCAACAGTATCGGGAAATGAAACAAGTTGACGCATTAGCGCAATTACGACAGCAATATCCCGAACATTATGTCATTCCTGAAGGTGGAACCAATGCGTTGGCTATCCGTGGCTGTACGGAAATCTTAAGCCATGAAAATCAACAAAATTTTGATCTCATCTGCTGTGCAGTCGGTACAGGTGGAACCATAACGGGCTTGATCGAAGCCAGTGCGGAACATCAACTTGTTCTTGGTTTTTCTGCGCTCAAAGGCAATTTTCTTTGCGACGATGTTGCTCAGTTGACACAGAAAACCAATTGGAGCATCAGTGATGAATTTTGCTGTGGTGGCTATGCCAAAACAACGCCGGAACTTTTACAGTTTATGCATGACTTTGAACAACGCTATGCGATCCCATTAGAACAGGTTTATACGGCTAAAATGCTGCGAGGTATTTTCAGCATGATTGAGCGTGGTCAGATTACAAACCATCAGCGTGTTTTAGTGATCCATACTGGTGGCCTACAAGGTCGCCTGAAAGGTTCAACCGAAGCGCTAAAAAGCGTATAATCCTGCGTCCTTTCTTCCACGCGGAAACTTACCATGTCGCAAAATCAATATGATGTCCTTGTTTTAGGTGCTGGCGCATCAGGCTTAATGACGGCATATAAAGCGGCGCAGCGTGGACGCAAAGTTTTGGTGGTTGAAAAAGCCAATAAAGTTGGCAAAAAGATCCTGATGTCTGGTGGTGGTAAATGTAATTTCACCAATTTGTATGTCGAACCAGAAAATTATATTTCGCATAATCCACACTTTGTTATTTCAGCATTAACTCGCTATACCAACTGGGACTTCATTGGTATGGTCTGCGAATATGGCATTGAGTACGAAGAGCGCAAACATGGGCAGTTATTTACCCAAAATGGTGCAAAAGAAATTCTCGCCATGCTATTGGCAGAATGTGACAAAACAGGCTTGGTAGATATTAAAACCAACTGTGAAGTAAAAGCAGTCAATGCCTTACCTGAACAAGGCTTTCAAGTGGCAACCAATCTAGGCTATTTTGAAGCAGAATCGGTGGTTATTGCCACTGGTGGTCTGTCCATTCCAACGTTAGGTGGTTCAGGAATTGGCTATGAGATTGCTAAACAATTTGGACATTCTGTCTACCCCACTCGTGCAGGCTTAGTCCCCTTTACCTTCTCCGATAGTTTTAAAGAAGTCACCACTCGCTTGAGTGGCAATGCTGTTGAAGCCACGTTATCGAATGAGTTAAATAGTTTTACTGAGGCTTTACTCTTTACTCACCGTGGTTTAAGTGGTCCAAGCTCTTTACAACTTTCAAACTATTGGGATATCGGTCAACGCTTTAACATCAATTTCCTGCCAACTTTAGATGTTTTAGATTTCCTCAAATCTAAGAAATCTAGTCAACCAAAAGTGTTACTGCGCACACTGTTTAATGAACACTTACCGAAAAGCGTGGTTGTAGAATTACAAAATCTGATTTGGCCTGAACAAGCTGAATTAGCCATTGGCAATATCAGCGATGAAAAACTAGAACTCATTGCAAGCCGTTTAGAAAGCTTTGAAGTGAAACCATCAGGTACTGAAGGTTACCGTACTGCTGAAGTTACACTCGGTGGTGTGGATACCACTGAAATCTCATCAAAAACCATGGAAAGTAAAAAACAGAAAGGCCTGTACTTTATTGGCGAAGTGCTCGATGTAACGGGACATTTAGGTGGATACAATTTCCAATGGGCATGGGCTTCTGCGCATGCCGCTTCTGAATACGTCTGATCTCGACATAGAATTAATTAAATATAACCTGCAGAAGATCTCTGCATAAAAAAAGGGCTGATTCATTCAGCCCTTTTTCTTGCCCGATCTGACTTATTCAAGATAGTCGGTTTTAAATAATGATACTGACGACGACGAAGTTCGTTGAATTGTCATATCCATTTTTTCAACGGCAACTGAAATATGTTGTGGTTGCACGCTTGCGGTTTGTTTGAGTGTCGATACTAAAGTATTGAGCATTGAAATTACCCCCATTTTGCCATTCCTTTGCACGGATCATAAGTGTCATTCATGACAGCAATATGAATCCTAAGTTTTTATATTTTAAGTAATATTCTATATATCACTATTACTTAAAATACCAATTTTCGAGTAAATTTCAATCATTATTTTTGGACTGATTGGTATAATTTTTTTCACTTTCTGGCGGTGATTGTTCTGTCTGCTCCAAATCAGTGCGTTTTGATTTTGCAAAAATAAAGCGTCGTGCGCTCGCCAAAAAACCCACCGTGATCCCTGCAATAATCACTGGGGCTAAAAATTTATTCGGTGCTTTTGCCATACAAATATTCCTTATAAAGCATTAAAATCGACCACATAAACGTGGCCGATTTTGTACAGACAGAATAGTTTAATTTGGATCATCTGGTTTTGGCGGGGTTACAGGTGCCGAAGGTGCATCGACCTGTTTTTCAGCCTCGCCTGTCGATCCAAATGGATTATTTTGTGGTTGATCACTTGGGTTTACATCCAACTGATCTGGCGTGGCCGTTTCTTTTTCACTGACACCGGGAGCAGCCTGTTGAATGTTTGGATAGCCATCATCGGTTTTCACTTCATAAGTCATCACAGATGTTGATGGCGTTGGACTCGCTGTAGACGATGTAGGTGTATTAAAGGTGGTTTTTGCCTTCGCCTGTTCCTGTACTGGATTCGGTTCATTGGCTTCACGTTTTGCTTTATCAATAAGATCTGATAACAATCGTTCCGCCGGATTGCGACCACCTAAACCAAAGGCCAAAGCGAAAGCAACTGCAACCGCACCGAGAGTTAAACCAAAGGCCAAATTCACGATCGAGTCGGCAATACCCATGGCACGTAAGCCCATGGCTACAACCAAGCCCATAATCAGCACACGGACCAAATTACCTAACCAACGTGAACTGTTATATTCCCCTCGTTGCACCACATTTGCCACAATATTGGCAAGCCAGAAACCCACCACCAAGATCACGGCACCAAGTAAAATACTTGCACCGAACTGGATAAACATCGCAATCAAGGCACTGATTTGTTCAAAGCCTAAACGGTTAGCAGCTTCAGATACCGCAAATAACATGGTGAAAAATACAATGAGGCAACCGACCACATCCGACACTTTGGTTTTGCCCAAAAAGCGTTGAATGTCTAATTTTTCTGGCACAGTATCGACACCTGTACCCGAGATCACATCCACAACTAGACGCGCTACAAAGCGTGACACCACATAAGC
This sequence comes from Acinetobacter sp. YH12076, assembly GCF_013419525.1. Classification (NCBI taxonomy): domain Bacteria; kingdom Pseudomonadati; phylum Pseudomonadota; class Gammaproteobacteria; order Moraxellales; family Moraxellaceae; genus Acinetobacter; species Acinetobacter sp. YH12076. Next base: position 27,859 of record NZ_VOZY01000009.1, read on the forward strand.
CAAGATTAAGATTAAACCTGCGGCAATAATATTCGGTATTGCATACATAACCTCATGTAACATGGCCGTTGCAGGCTGAGAAATCGCCTCGATACCAAGTGCTTCGAAAGCCACAATTAATGCAGTGATAATAACTATAGCAAAGACAAAATTACCCAAAACTTGAGCAAGTTTTGCGTTTTTAAACATGCCCACTTTTTCGACTTGCTGCTGCAAACTTAAACTGTTCACCAAGCCTTCCACGATGCCTCGTACAATCTTCGCCAAGATATAACCCACAAAGACGATGACACCGGCAATAAAGATATTTGGAAGATAAGAAACAACTTCAGTGACCATATTTTGGATTGGGAACAAGAGACCGTTCAAACCCAATATCGATAAAACAATCGGTAGGAAAAGTAACAAAATCAGCCAATATACAATTTCACTGATATTTTGACTGATTGGACTGACGCCAACCTCAGAACTAAGTTTTTCATCGAGTTGGGTTTTATCAAGCAGTTTCTTTGAACCGACTTTGACCAAACTCGCCACGATCCAGCCAATAAAACCTACAGCTACTGCAGCCAAGAGCTGTGGAATAAATAACAAGAACTGCTGAATCATGTTACTGAATGGGCCACTGACACTAGTCAAATTCAGTACATTGAGTGCACCAATGACGGCAATGATCAAAATAATCCAGAACACAACTCTGGAGACTATATTTTCAACATTGGAACGGTGCCCAGTTGCATTTGAAAGTTTTTGATTTGTACCTAATTTTTGCAGAACTTTTTTGACGCCAGCAGCAATCAATAAGGCAATGACCCAACCTATCAGGAGAATTGCTACTGCACTTAAAATGGGGTGAAACTGTTCCCAATAATACATGGCATCAAAACGGCCACGCGGACCACCCAGATAATCATTCATACGTTCGCCCTCATTGTTATACATGATCTGTTGTTATGTGCATTTTTACGTATGCCGCGATATCACACAGCATTAGTGCTTTGAACTTAAGCTTTCTTTTCCACCTTAGTTTTTGCATATTTTTTAATCAACCAAAGTATGCATAACTCCAACAAAAGCTCACAATTGAATGTAAAAAAGCCTTGGAACAACCAAGGCTTTATTTATGTCAGTCTGATGAGAAAATTAAGGTTCAGATATTGCACTCATGTAACTCTGACTCATGTATTTATCATCAATTATTATCAACGATCTGTCGCAGTTGCAGTATTTGAATCATTAGCAACAGCTTCATCCCCCGCTGTACCGCTAGTCGTATCATTGGCTGTTGCAGTTTGTGCATTGGGTGCAGGATGATCAGGCGGTGCATCTGAAGCAGAAGGTTTCATATCTGCAAACATATAAAATAATAATGCAATTAAAAAGATACCCACTAAGATCAGTATGTATACAGGGATACGTTTTTTTTGTGTTGTTTCTTCCGTACTGGTGGTATGGGGTGGTTTATTAAAATCGTGTGTCATATTCCCCTCGCTATTTTGTTGTTCATAGTTGAATTTTTATACTAGCAATACAATATCCTGTATTGTGTGAAGAACAATTACAATCAGTGAAAACGTGTAACTTGAATGATAAATCTCGAATGATAAGTTTAATAAATATACTTTCCTTTGGAGCTAGATGAGTTATTTTCAAATATAAATCAATATATAAGGGCGCAAATATCGGGCAAAGATTTAAGTGCAATATTTAAATCTAAAGCATTTTTTATTGTATGACCTCTTACAAAATAAATGCTTTTTTGAGCCCGGTGGAATTATCTGCTTTTGATGAATGAAATGAGCTATAATCATGCACCTTATTTTTCACCTGTTATCAAATCTATGGCGTACCATCAACAAGGTGTAACGCTTGATCTTGACACTGACGTCACTCATCAATGTTCCCTTCATTACACTCGCGATCAACATCTTATTGGCATTATTGAATTTAGTAAGCCAAGTTATGTGTTGAAATGGGGTGATTTGGAATATTTTCGCCGACGTACTGAAGAGTTTTCAGTGATGCCATTCCCTGAATGCATCAATGCGATGGTGATTGATATTCGAAATATTGCGGCTTTTTTAGATAATGAAGTGCCTATTATTCCTTGGCGCTTGCTCGAAGAAGAATGTCCGATTCGCTTAGTTGTTCCCCAAGATCGACTGGAGCATTATGCTGGCTTTTTTGAACCGACTTGGTTGACTGCTGACGTAGACACAGCGATTCAAGAAATTCGTGAATTTATGGATATGTTTGTGCATTAATACAGAGATTAAACTAAAGTTTAATCCCGAAAACCTCCATTTGGAGGTTTTTTTATGCCCTTTTATTTTAATTATTTATTTCACAATAAAATTAAATTATTTTATATTTAATAACTTATAGCAAACCTTCTTATAAAAAATGTTCATAACTTATCCCATTTCTTAGTAACAATTCGGCAATAAATTTTGCTTGAGCCTTGCTCGATTTATCACCTAAGATGTAGAAAATGATCTCTTTTTTATTGTTGAAACATTCTTAAAAACAAAGCAATAAAATCTAATGAGAAACAAGATCATAAAAAGTGGATATTAAATCAGGGTAAAAGGAGTTTTAACGATGACGTCAAAAAAACATTTAGCAACTTTGTTCTGTGCAAGTGCGCTCACTTTAGGGCTTAGCGCATGTAGTGACAATAAAGCACCTACAACGGATAAAGCTGCAGGAAGTGAAGCTGCTGTTTCTGACTCAGGGACTTTAGATAAGATCAAAAAATCCAGCACGATTGTATTAGGCTATCGCGATTCATCGATTCCATTTTCATATATCGCAGATAATCCAAACCAACCTGTAGGTTATGCACACGATCTTCAATTAAAAGTCGTTGAGGCGGTTAAAAAGCAATTAAATCTTCCAGATTTAAAAGTCCGTTATAACTTAGTGACCAGCCAAAACCGTATTCCATTGGTTTCTAATGGCACCGTCGACTTAGAGTGTGGTTCAACCACAAACAATAAAGAACGCCAACAACAAGTAGATTTCTCAACAGGTTTCTTTGAAGTGGGTTCACGCTTACTTACTGCAAAAGACTCTGGGGTTAAAGATTTTGCTGACCTCAAAGGCAAAAAGTTAGTGACCACAGCAGGAACGACATCTGAGCGTTATATTCGTCAACATGAAAAAGAGTTAGGTATTGGTGAAGTCATTTCTGCCAAAGACCATGCTGAGTCTTTCCTCATGCTACAAAATGGTCGTGCAGCGGCATTTATGATGGATGATATTTTGCTGGCAGGTGAAAAATCGAAAGCCAAAGATCCTAATAAATGGGAAATCGTGGGTACAGCACCGATTCATGAAATCTATGGTTGTATGATGCGTAAAGGCGATACTGGCTTTAAACAAGTGGTTGATGATGCAATCAAAGCAACTTATAGCTCTGGTGAAATCAATGACATGTATAAAAAATGGTTCCAAACGCCAATTCCACCAAAAAATATCAATTTGAATTTCCCGATGTCTGATCAATTAAAAGCATTGATTAGTAATCCACATGACCGTGACGAATAACTTTCCCTAAACATTCTAAAGATGCTTAAGCCAAACGGATTTTGGCTTAAGCTCATTATAGGGAGTTCCTATGAATTATAGCTGGAATTGGGGTGTGCTGTTCCAATCTACAGGTGTAGGTGATTCAACCTACCTGAATTGGATCTTAATTGGGATCGGCTGGCTGTTTGTCATCGCTTTGGTGGCATGGAGCATTGCGATGGTGCTTGGCAGCATCTTGGGTATTATGCGTACCCTACCGAGTCCTGTAGCACGTGGTATTGGTACGGCCTACGTGACTATTTTCCGAAATGTACCCTTATTGATTCAACTGTTTATATGGTTCTATGTTGTACCCAACTTCCTCCCTGCTGCGATTAAAAGCTGGTGGATGAATGACCTTGGGGCAAACACGACCGCCTTAATTTCTGCAAGTGTCGGCTTGGGTCTTTTTACAGCTGCACGAGTCTGTGAGCAAGTCAGGACAGGTATTGAAGCGCTTCCTTTGGGGCAAACCAATGCAGGTTATGCCATGGGATTTAGTACGGCTCAACTATACCGCTATGTGATCTTACCGCAGTCATTCCGCACGATTTTGCCACCACTGAGCTCTGAGTTGACCAACTGTGTCAAAAACACCTCAGTCGCGTCTTTGGTCGGTGTTGCAGAAATCATTTCGCAGATGAAAACCATCAGTGAATACACGCAAAACACCATCGAAATTTATACCTACGTCACCATTATTTTCATCGTGATCAATATCTGTTTAATTGGTTTCATGAATTTTCTGGAAAAACGCCTACGCGTTCCTGGCTTAATTGCAGGAGATAAATAATGGAATGGCTCAGTTCTTTTATTCAAGACCTCCAAGCGTCTGGCCCTGCGCTATGGCATGGTTTCAGTATCACACTCAAAGTGGTGATCACGGCAACCATTGGTGGTGTCTTTATTGGGACCTTACTGGCGTTGATGCGCCTGTCCTCGATTAAGGCTTTTAATATTTTTGCTAAAGGCTATGTGAACCTCTTCCGTTCTATTCCTTTGCTCTTGGTGCTGATGTGGTTCTACTTTGCAGTACCCTTTATCTACACAGGAATCACCGGTAACTATCTAACGATTGATACTGCCCTTGTGTCGAGTATCGTGGCCTTCATGCTATTTGAAGCGGCTTACTTTTCAGAGATTGTCCGTGCAGGGATTCAATCAATTCCTAAAGGTCAAACTTCTGCAGCTTATGCTCTCGGTATGAGCTATAGCCAAGCGATGCGCTTAATTATTTTGCCGCAATCTTTTCGCAAAATGACGCCACTGCTTTTACAGCAAACCATCATTCTGTTCCAAGATTCAACCATGGTTTATGCCATCGGACTGTTAGACTTTTTCCGCACCAACTATGTTCGAGGCGACCTCATGTCATTGTTAACTCAATACATTCTGTTTGCCGGTCTGGTGTATTTCACTATTAGTATGATCGCTACCTATGCAGTTAAAAAATTACAACGGAGGTTAAGTGTATGACCGATCAAAAAACGATGATTGACCTCCAAAATGTCAGTAAATGGTATAAAGATTTTCAAGTGCTCACCGATTGCACGACTCAAATTAAACAAGGTGAAGTGGTTGTGGTGTGTGGACCTTCGGGTTCAGGTAAATCAACGCTCATTAAAACCGTCAATGGACTTGAGCCTTTTCAGGCCGGTAAGATTTTGGTCGACGGTATTTCCATTAATGACCCAAAAACTGATTTAAATAAATTGCGTAGTCGTGTCGGTATGGTGTTCCAACACTTTGAACTGTTTCCACATTTATCCATTACCGAAAACCTGACCATTGCGCAAGTTAAAGTCTTGGGCCGATCAGAAGCCGAAGCCAAGAATAAAGGTTTGGCTTATTTAGACCGTGTGGGTTTAAGTGCACATGCCGCTAAATTCCCTGCACAGTTATCAGGTGGACAACAACAACGTGTTGCGATTGCACGTGCGCTCAGTATGGACCCGATTGCCATGCTGTTTGATGAACCGACTTCGGCACTTGATCCAGAGATGATTAACGAAGTGCTTGATGTGATGGTGGGTCTTGCCAAAGAAGGTATGACCATGATGTGTGTAACCCATGAGATGGGCTTTGCGCGTCAGGTTGCGGACCGTGTGATCTTTATGGATCAAGGAAAAATTGTGGAAGACTGCAGTAAAGATGATTTCTTTAATGCCCCTCGTGGTGAACGAGCGCAGCAGTTCTTAAATAAAATTCTGCATTAACATCAAAACGTATTTAATTTCCGAAAATAAAAAAGCTCATCCATCGATGAGCTTTTTTTCATGGCAGATTACCAATAATTTTCTACAGCAATATTGCCTTCACCACGACGGTTCATGGTCAAACCACGCGCTTTTAAGGCCGCCTTGGTGTCATCAACCATTTGTGGATTACCACACAGCATGACATGCGTCGTATCAACATTAAACGCTAAGCCTGCCGCCTGTTCTAACTCGCCATTTTCAATTAAAACTGGTAGACGGTCATGCAGCGGTGCATTTGGATCACGTGTCACAATAGGAATAAATTTGAAGCCCGTATGCCCTTCACCAAAGGTCTCAGCGATTTCTTGAATCCGCTCTACATAAGCCAGTTCTGATACGGTGCGCACACTGTAGACTAGATTAATTTTTTCGTATTTAGACCACGTTTCAAAGTCTTGTAACATCGATAAAAATGGTGCCAAACCCGTTCCTGTTCCCAACAGCCATAAGTCCTTCGGCAATGGCAACTGATAACGTGCCAAGGTGAGGAAGCCATAAGGCACTTTTTCTAAATACAGCTCATCGCCAACTTGTAGATGCTGCAAATTTGAAGTAAACGCACCATCTGGAACGACGATAGAGAAAAATTCTAAAGTTTCATCAAAAGGTGACGACACCACAGAATAGGCACGAACCACCAATTCATCGCCCACTTTCAAACCAATTCGTGCGAACTGACCAGCGGTGAATTTAAAATGTGCAGGGCGTGTCATGGTAAAACTGAACAAAGTATTGGTCCAACGGTGTACAGATAAAACCTTTTCTAAGCTAAATTTTTCAATTGACATGATTTGAACGTGGCGTGACAGACTGTGCTCATGTTAGCATGACAGCATAATTTATTAATATTTTTTAAATGTTAAGGCCTGATTCATGCGCATGACTTTACGCCAGTTGGCTGTTTTTGTAGCAGTCGCTCAAGAAGGTACCGTTACCAAAGCCAGTGATGCTGTCAAACTTACTCAAAGTGCAGCAAGTATGGCATTGGCAGACCTCGAAGATGGTCTCGGTGCTCCACTGTTTGACCGACTTGGTAAACGCTTGCAATTGAATGACTTGGGTCGTTTTTTATTGCCACAAGCTTTGGAAATTTTAGGGCGCTGCGAAGCTTTTGAACAAGCAGCCAAAGGCGAACTACAAAGTATTGATCTACGTTTGGGCGCTACCCTGACCATCAGCGACTACCTGATGCCAGACCTCATGGCAGATTTCTTACAAATTCAGCCTCAAGCACATTTACAACTTCAAGTCGGCAATACCCGCCAAATGATTGAAGCGGTAAACCAATTTCAGTTGGATTTGGCCTTAATTGAAGGTTCATGCCATCTGCCACAGCTACAATGTATTCACTGGCGTGACGATGAACTTGCCGTGTGCTGTTCACCAGAGCACCCTTTAGCGAAGTTGGATCGTGCACTCACTGCAGCTGACTTTGATAACGTGGAATGGATCTTACGTGAAGAAGGTTCAGGCACACGTGAAGTATTTGACAACGCAATTTTAAAAGACCTGCCAGATGCCAATATTCGTTTAACCTTGGGTCATAACGAAGCCATTTTAAAAATCGTGGCAGGTGGTCTTGGTATGTCATGTATTTCTAAACTGGCAATTGAGCCTTTACGTGAAAAAGGTCAATTGGTGGTTTTAGATACGCCGTTTTGGCAACTTGCCCGTCCATTATTTATGTTGGTACATCGTCAGAAATACCAAGGACCGGGTCTCAAAGCCTTTATGCAATTTTGTGAAAAATCTGTTTAAACTAAAAAGCGCCTAATGGCGCTTTTTTTATTTATTAAATTGTCGTTCGCAAGGTATTCCGTCGTTGTTTCCGTCCATTTTCGTACCTGGACAATGTTGTAGAAAATACACCGCTTCTTCATAAGATTTCATCTGACTACAATGCGTACGCCCATCACAACTAAACTGAGCTTTTTCTACTGCCCTTGGCGATTCACTTGAAGCAGGTGCCTGCGCAGTGTCTTGAACAACAGACTGAGCGTGCGTTGAAGCTGTTCCGTATAGATTTTTTTCACCTTGCTCAGTCAGCACCCGATCGGGTAAATCCCCTTGAGCTTTACGTTGTTCTTTTACGATGTTTTCATTTTCTTGCATGAGCTGTTGTAAATGTAGCTGCTTCTGTTCTTGGTACTGCTGATATTTCCCATAGATTGCCACAGCTAATACTACAATTACAATGAGTCCAATCATGCTGAAGATTTTACTGCCCCAGACTGTGCCTTTGGCTATATCGTGACGAGTAACTTGATCGTTCACTCGATCCGACCTTGATTCAAATGATGGATTTATCTGTTCATGAGCGGACTGCTCTTTTTTCAAATCTAAACGGATGATATTTACAGCTTTAAATTTACCTTGATCTTCTTCAATCCTGTATTTGAGATTTTCTCCAACACGTGGTTCGATGTGTCGGCTAGGAAAATCACGAATATGAAAAAATAAATCCTGTGCTTGATCTTGTTGTATAAATCCAAAGCCGCGCTCAACGTTATAGCTTTTGATTTTCCCCTCTTTAAACATAAAAATTGTCTCTCATCTTTTCTTTTAATACTCTTATGATAATAAAAAAGAGGTCCTATAGACCTCTTTTTTTATTTCAAAGATTTCCATGAAATCTTAAAATCACATTATTTACGCAAATTCGAAAGCAAAGCTGAAGTAATTGACTGGTTATTTGCCACGACTTTAGATTTTTTAGCTTTTGCAGATTTGTCTTCTTCACGCTCAATGTTTATGGCTTTATAACGATCACCATTTTTCACCACATTAAATTTCACACGATCATTACGTTTTGGCTCGACACCATCTGCGGGAAAGTCAGAGATATGGAAAAATACATCACCTTCTTCACATGAAAGAAAGCCAAAGCCCTTTTCAGGATTGTACTGCTTCACTTTACCTTTATATTGTTCGGACTTCATAAAGTACCCTATTCCATTTATTCCAATGTCTTTAGTATATAAAAAAGAGGCTATAAAAGCCCCTTTTCTGTTCATGATGCAAAAATTAGTCTTTTTGAACTGAACCGAAAATTTTATCGCCTGCATCGCCAAGACCAGGAACGATATAACCGTTTTCATTTAAACCTTGGTCTACAGATGCTGTGTAAATGATCACATCTGGGTGAGCTTCATTCACACGTTTAATGCCTTCTGGAGCGGCAACAAGCACCATGACACGAATATCTTTACAACCACTGGCTTTTAGAACGTCAATAGCAGCAACGAGCGATGAACCTGTTGCAAGCATTGGGTCAATAATCATCGCTAAACGGTTTTGTACGTCTGGTACTAATTTTTTGTAGTAAGTACGCGCTTCTAAAGTTTCTTCATCACGCTCTAAACCCAATACAGATACCTTCGCACTTGGAATCAGGTTTAAGAAACCATCCAACATACCAATACCTGCACGTAAAATCGGTACAACTGTTATTTTTTTACCGGCAATACGATCTACAGTTACTTTACCATTCCAACCATCAATTTCATGATCGACCATTGGTAAATCTTTCGTTGCTTCATAAGTCAGAAGCATAGTCACTTCTTGAGCAAGCTCACGGAAGTTTTTAGTACTAATATCTGCACGACGAAGTAAGCCGAGTTTATGTCGAATAAGCGGATGACGGATTTCATGGATAGCCACGGGAGAACACCTAAAAGGTTAAGATAAAATTTCAACCATTATAAAGCTATTTAACAAATGATAAAAATAAAAAAGCCCCCTTTACAGGAGGCTTTTTTGTAATAAGCAAATTAATTGCTTAATTCATTAGTTAAACCCACTTTGAATTAAGCTAAAAATGAACTGTTGTAATTCAGGTGAGATCGCAAAGTATGCCACTTGAGAAACTGCAATGATTGGATCTGGATATACACCGATCAACAACACAAGAGCAGCTGCGCCAAGCACCATAATACCACCCACTTTTTGACCCCAATGATCGACAGCGTCGATACGTGGGTTTTCCGGTGGAGTCATGTACATCACAACCATCACACGTAGGTAGTAGTACAAACCGATACCTGAACCAAGGATAACCATCGCAGCTAAGAACCATGAACCACCAGCAACTGCTGTTTTGATCACAAGGAACTTACCAATAAAGCCCGCTGTTAATGGGATACCTGCAAGAGATAACATCATGACAGTTAGTGTTGCAGTCAACACTGGACGACGCCAGAACAAACCACGGTACTCAGCAAGGCTACCTGCTTCGTCTTTGTTGTTGTAAGGGCTAGACATCAGTGTCACAACACCGAACGCACCAATCGTTGTTAATACATAAGTAATCACATAAACGTTGACGCTGCTAAATGTTGCAAAGCCTTGTACTTGAACAAAATCAGTATTACGTGCACTGACAATCGCAACAAGTAAGTAACCAAAGTGAGCGATTGAAGAGTATGCAAGGATACGTTTCAAGTTCACTTGACGTACTGCTAGTAAGTTACCCGCAAGGATAGACAATACTGCAATGATGGTCACGATCGTGATGAAGCTGTCAGAAAGGATTAAGCCAGAAGCCAAGAAGTAACGAACGAATAGACCGATCATTGCCACTTTAGCCACAGTCGCTAAGAATGTCGCGATTGGCGCTGGCGCACCTGCATACACGTCTGGTGTCCATTTGTGGAATGGCGCAAGAGACAATTTAAATGCAACAGCAAATACAATCAGTGCAAGACCAAGGACTACACCCGGTTGGCTGAATGTTGTGAACATTTTGCCTGGTTCAGCAACGAATGCCATTGTACCTGTATACGCATATACATAAGCCATACCCATCAACAACATCGCAGAAGCGGTTGCTGAAAGCACCAAGTATTTCACACCCGCTTCAAGCGACTGTGAACGTTGGTGTGTATAAGCCAATAGGCCGTATACAGGAATCGACATTAACTCAAGGCTGATAAAGAATGACGCATAGTGAGAACTTGCAACCATTAACAATGCACCTGTTACAGAGCACAGCATCAAGATATAAAGTTCTTCACGGTTATCTTTATAGGTTTCGATATACGCATGTGACAATGTGCAGCAAGCAAGTGCTGCAATCAAAATCACGAATTGGTACAACATCGTAAATGGATCTACGATGAACAAATTCATTACGTTTGCAGGTGCATACTGCCCTGCAACGAAAACAAAAATAATATAAAAGGCTGCAAGGTTCAGACCGATAACGGAAGTCGTTGCAACTAAATTGTGGTTACGCTTGATTGCAATTAGCAACATCACGACGATCGCAGTTAAAGCCACGATCATCACAGGAGCTAATGGCATAAGCTCAGAAAATGACATTGTGAAGTCCATGGCTTATTGCATCTCCACATTTTCAGGTTGTACAGCAATCTGCTGCACAACATCAACGACTTCTTGAACTGGGATATAGCTATTTGCAATCCACGCCATGCTTGAATTTGAAATATCAAGGAAGCTTTGTGGGAATAGACCAAGCCATACTAGACCAAGAGCACAGATTAAAAGAATCACAACTTCACGCGCATTTAAGTCTTTCAACGGATTTGCGTAATGCTGTTTTTGTTCTTCGTTTGGTGTACCAAACAACGCTTTGTGGATCAGGATTAAACCGTAAAGACCGGCAAATACTAAGCTTACTGCAGCAAGGATTGTATACACAGGGAACTTGTCATAAGAACCCATCAAGATCAGGAATTCACCGATGAAGTTACCTAGACCCGGAATACCTACAAGTGCCGCAACAAAGAACATTAAGAAGAATGAAAGGTATTGGAACTGACCACGGATACCGCCCATCAAACGCATGTCACGTGTATGCAGACGTTCGTAAACCTGACCACACATAATGAACAATGCAGCAGAAGATAGACCGTGAGCCAGCATCATAATCATCAAACCTTGGAATGTCAGGATGTTACCTGCATACAAAGCAAGAAGTACGAAGCCCATGTGCGAAATAGATGTGTACGCAAGCAGACGTTTCATGTCTGTTTGTTGGAATGCACACCATGCACCGTAGAAAATACCGATTAGACCAAGAATGATCGCGATGTCAGCAAATTGAGCAGATGCTACTGGGAAGAATGGAATAACGAAACGTAAAAGACCATAAGCCGCAGTTTTAATCAAGATACCTGCAAGGTCGACAGAACCCGCTGTAGGTGCTTGCGCATGTGCATCTGGTAACCAGCCGTGTAATGGGAAAACTGGAAGTTTTACCGCAAAACCAATAAACATACAGATCATGAATGCATACGCAAGTGCTGGAGCTTTTGCCTCAACAGTGTGTGCAACACTCATCAAGAAGTCATAGTTAAAGCTGATTTGACCGTGAAGTTGGAAGCCAACAACCACTAGACCCAAGATACCGATCAACATGATCAGACCCGCAACCTGAGTATAGATAAAGAATTTAGTTGCAGCGTAAACGCGTGACTTACCTTCTGCCCCTTTATGACCCCAAAGTGCGATCAAGAAGTAGATTGGTACCAGCATCATCTCCCAGAAGAAGAAGAAGAGGAACATGTCAATCGCTAAGAATACACCGATCACACCACCTAAAGACCAAAGTAGGTTTAAGTGGAAGAAACCAACGTTCTTTTGAATCTCACCCCATGAACAGCCGACCGCAAGTACACCCAGTAATGCAGTTAAACCTACCATAAGCAGTGAAAGACCATCCACCGCAAGGTGAATGTTAATCCCTAAAGTGGTAATCCATGGTAGATTAAATTGAGCAGCCCACTGTGGAGCTTGTGTACCCAACTCGTAGTTATAAGTACCGCTTTGCCATAAAACGACGGTTAACACCAACGTTAATAGCATACCAATTAAGGCAATATAGCGTGGTAAGTGCTTGTCGAGTTTATCGACAAGCCAGCATACAAAACCTGCAATGAACGGAATAAGGATCAGAGCGGGTAGAATTAAATTGTTTGGAGTTTCCATTTTATTTCCCCACGACCTGAATCACGACCAGGATCAATAGTAATGCAAACGTACCGAATGCCATACTAGATGCGTATTCACGCAATGAACCTGTTTGACGTGAACTTGTAAAGCTATTACCGCCTTTAACAAGTGCAGGCAATACAAGCCATAAGCCGTCAATTGGATCACGACCAAAGATTTTAGCCAGTAGTAAATAAGGCTTAACGAAAACAATGTTGTACAAAGCATCGAAACCAAGTGCATTACGACAGATATTTGCAAGACCCGCGCCCAGTGAAGTTTTCGCGAACGATTTCACTGCACCATAAGCAAAGGCAAATAACACCACACCCACTGCAAGACCTGCAAGTGCAATACCAACTGCTGTATATTCAGCGCTATGCATACCGTGTTCTAGTGCTTCTGGAATATTAAACGCTGGGATTTGTGCAGCATTTAAAATATTCGTTACTGGTGCTTTTAATACATAAGCTAAACCAGTTGAAAGCACTGCAAGAATCGCCAATGGACCCCAGTAAGTAACACCTTTGATTTCGTGGTAAGGCGTGTTTTCTTTACCAAAGAATACAACCCAAATAAGACGGAATGTATAAATTGAAGTTAAGAACGCACCTGCTACACCAGTCCAGTACAAGCAGTCATAAACTGCAATCGCTTGACCTTTCACCCATACCGCACCAAGAATCGCATCTTTCGAGAAGAAGCCGATCGTGATGAATGGAATCGCAGCCAATGCACCGCCACCAATCGCGAAACAAGCAAACAAGAATTTGTTTTTGTGGAATAGACCACCCATCTTGAAGATGTTTTGTTCATGATGGTAAGCCAAAATCACTGCACCAGAAGACAAGAATAATAATGCCTTGAAGAATGCGTGAGTCAGCATGTGGAATAGACCAGCTTGGTAAGCTTCAGCACCTACAGCCATAAACATATAACCCAACTGACTCATAGTTGAGTAAGCAAGAATACGTTTGATGTCTGTTTGTACCAATGCAGCAAAGCCTGCAACTAACAATGTCACCGCACCTGTGATTGAGATGAACATCATCACTTCTGGCGCTTGTTCAAACACGCTGAACATACGGCTACATAGGTAAACACCTGCCGTTACCATTGTTGCTGCGTGGATCAATGCAGATACTGGTGTAGGACCAGCCATCGCATCTGCCAACCATGTTTGTAATGGGATCTGAGCAGATTTACCTGCAGCACCCAAGAACAACATCAATGCAGTCCAAATCGCAATTGAAGAACTCTGAGCCAAAACTGTTGGCGCAGCAGCTACAACTTCTGCAATGTTTAAAGTGCCGAATTGTTGGTAGATCAAGAACAATGCGATCAGTAGGAATACGTCACCCACACGTGTCACAGTGAATGCTTTAATTGCAGCAAAACCGTTTGCAGGTGTTTGGTAGTAGTAACCAATCAATAGGTATGAACATAGACCTACACCTTCCCAACCCAAGAATAACAATGCTAAGTTGTCACCCAACACTAAAAGCAGCATGCTTGCTACGAATAGGTTGAAGTATGAGAAGAAACGTGCAAAGTCTTCTTCGCCACGCATGTACCATGTTGCAAAGATGTGAATTAAGAAACCCACACCTGTAATCATGCCCATCATCAATAATGATAAGCCATCTAAATGAAGCGTGAAGCCCGGTGCTAAGTTACCTGCACTGAACCAAGTCCAAAGATGCTGAGTTGTTGCAACTGAACCATTATTAACAAAGTCGATACCGGCAATTAATGCAAATAAAGCTGAAAGACCAACTGAACCTGCACCAATAATTGCAGCAACTGATTCAGGAAGATTTTTACGACCTGCCGCCAACAGGATAAAACCAATTAGCGGGAATAGTACTGTTAAATATAAATAACTCATCCGCGCATCTCACTAGCAGCATCCACATCCAGATGATGGAAGCGATGATAGAACTGAAGGACGATCGCAAGACCGATACAAGCCTCTGCTGCAGCAAGCGTTAAGATCAAGATAAACATCACTTGACCATCTGGCTGTGCCCATGCGCTTCCTGCCAAAACGAACGCTAAAGCAGCTGCGTTCATCATGATTTCAAGGCTCATTAAAATAAATAGTAGGTTGCGTCGAACCATCACACCGTAAAAACCCAGTGCAAAAAGAATGGTTGCAACGATCAAACCATGTTCTAAAGGGATGTTGCCCATTATTCTTTGTCCTCTTCTGCACCTGGCTCACGTTTGCCAAGATGGAATGCAGCGACAAGTGCGCCAAGCAATAACATCGCAGCAACTTCAACCAGCAATAAGTACTGAGTAAAGAGTGAAGTACCCACTTCTTTCGGACCGACAACTTGAGCACCCATGACAGTGCCAGCAGTTGTGTAGTCTGACTTCAACATCCAAACAAGGATTAGACCCATCAGGAAGCTCATCAACGCAGGATATGCCCACGCTGAAGAAGTCAGCCATTTGCTTTCTTGTTCAACAGTATTTTGACCAAGATTCAGCATCATCACGACGAATACGAATAGCACCATGATTGCGCCAGCGTAAACGATAATTTCGAGAGCACCGGCAAACGGCGCACCCACGATCATGAAGATACCTGCAACTGCAAGTAAAGAGATAATCAAGCTTAATAAAGCGTGTACTGGGTTCGTGTTAGTTACAACACGAACGGTAGAGACGATGGCCACAAGCGCCATCAAATAAAATGGCCACATCATGGTAATAGACTCCGTACATCAACTGGTGTGCTTTCGCGTTGAGCCTGACCTTTATCTTTACCAGCAACAGCCATACCTGTTACGCGGTAGAAGTTATAGTCTGGGTATTTACCAGGACCTGAGATAAGAAGGTTTTCTTTCTCATATACTAAGTCCTGACGAACATACTCACCTAACTCAAAGTCAGGTGTCATTTGAATCGCAGTCGTAGGACATGCTTCTTCACACATACCGCAGAAAATACAACGTGAGAAGTTGATACGGAAAAATTCCGGATACCAACGACCATCTTCTTTTTCAGCTTTTTGTAGTGAAATACAGCCGACTGGACATGCAACCGCACAAAGGTTACATGCAACGCAGCGCTCTTCACCATCAGGGTCACGCGTTAACACGATACGACCACGGAAACGTGGTGGTACGATGTCTTCCGCTTTAACCTCTGGATATAAAATGGTGTCACGTTTACGTGTCGCGTGTGAGAATACCATCCACAACGAACGTACAATTGACCCAAATCCAGCTAGAAATTTAAACATTTTATTCTCCCTGCTGTCTTAGGCCTGATTCATCAGAATCACAGCACCAGTTACCAGAAGGTTAACCAACGCCAATGGCAAGCAAATTTTCCAACCAAAGTTCATGACTTGGTCATAACGTGGACGCATTAAAGAACCACGAGCCAAGACAAACATCATTACAAAGAATGCTGTTTTAATAATGAACCAGAACGCAGCTGGAATGAATGGAATATCTAGGTTGAAAGGCGCTAACCAACCACCGAAGAATAAAGTCACGATTAATGCAGAGATCAGTACGACGTTGACGTATTCCGCAACGAAGAACATACCCCATTTCATACCGCCGTATTCGACATGGTAACCTTCCGCCAATTCTTGTTCTGCTTCTGGTTGGTCAAATGGATGACGGTGAGTTACCGCAACACCCGCAACCACGAAGATTAAGAAACCTAAGAACTGAGGAATAACAAACCAAACATCACGTTGAGCTTCAACAATTTCACGCATGTTGAATGAGCCTGCAATCGCAACCACACCCATCAGTGAAATACCCAAGAACACTTCATAAGAAATGGTTTGAGCAGCAGAACGTAAACCACCAAGTAATGCGTATTTGTTATTTGATGACCAACCACCGAACAATACTGCGTATACCGCAATACCAGCCATTGCCATAAAGAACAATAGACCGATGCTCATGTCTGAAACACCTAGATAAGGTGAAACAGGAATAACCATGAACGATAGCACCGCAGTTGCCATCGCAACTGCTGGAGCCATACGGAAAGTCAATTTGTCAGCAAATTTTGGTGTCCAGTCTTCTTTGAACATGATTTTCAGCATGTCGGCAACAATCTGGAACATACCGCCCGGACCTACACGGTTCGGACCGTAACGGTCTTGCCACAAGCCGAGTAAACGACGTTCAATAAAAGACATCAACGCAGCGATCAATACCACAACCAGTAAGATCACAATTGCTTGAAGAACTGAATAGGCGATTGGCCAGTTTTCAGCCCACAGCGGCGTTTGACGGATTAATTCTTGTTCCATGAATTACACTCCTACCGCGACTGAAACAGGTTCTGCAAGCGATACTGTAGGTGCTAGACCCACTGGGTAACCGATATAACCTGTAGGTAAGTATTCAATCACTTGAACTGGAAGGACGATTTCAACATCCCCTGCTTTCACAGCGATACGTTGACCATCTTGAACATTTAAGCGTGCTGCATCTTGTTCACCCACAGCAAACATTGCTTCAGGAATACGTGATTCCATCGCAGGTGTTTTCACTGTAAATTCACCAGAAGCGAAGATGTGATGCATCGGTACAAGACGGAAGCTTTCACCATTAACCGCAACAGGTGCAGGTGCAACGAATGTACGTGCTGGACGTTTCGCTAAACGATCAAATAAACGAACGCCTGCATCACCACCTTTTAAGTGACCACCCACGTTGTCTTGGAATTTGTTCCAAGCTTGTGGTGAGTTCCAACCTGCAGACCAAGCAAATGGTACAAGTGAAGCTGGAGTTTGGTTACCTACATAACCTTCCATAGAGAACGTCAACGCAGAGTCTTTATCGACTGGTTGTTTTGGTTCATGAATAGAAAGTGGTGCGCGCATCGCAGTACGACCTGAGTAACGACGTGGTTCACGTGCCACTTTCAGACCATGTACACGGAAGCCAGCATCTGGTGCTACATCTTGAATTGCTTCAAGTGCAGGAACGTTTTTCGCTACTGACTCAATCACGTCATCAAGAACTGTCCAAGAAATCGCTTTGCCTTTCACGCCAGTTTCAATGGCATGTAACCAGCGCCAAGATTCTTTGATCGCAAGTTCTGGTTTGTAGTAGCTTGGGTCATACACTTGGTAGAAACGTTGTGCACGGCCTTCCTGAGAGACAACAGTACCATCACCTTCAGCAAATGAAGCAGCAGAAAGTACGATGTTGGCTTTCTTCACAGTTTCAGTTTCAGAATGATCAAGTACGATCACTTCTTTACCAGAAAGTGCAGCATTCACCTGAGCGGCTGGTAAGCGACGATAAAGGTCATTTTCCACCACGATCACAGTATCGTAATCTTGTGCAAATGCTTGTTCTAGGCTTTGACCACCAAAGATCGCTAAGCCCATTGAGTTCACTTCAGGAACAGTCAATGTTAAGCCCGCATTACCAAGGTTCTGTGCAACTTGTGCAGCAGCTTCCATGATTGATGCGTCTTGCAAGCTTGTACCAGAGATGATTAATGTTTTTTTCGCAGCTTTTAAAGTGTCAGCAATCGTTTGTGCAAATGCTTTTGCATCGTCATCCAAACCTAAGATCACTTCACCTTTGACAGCAGCAGCGACCGCAAAACCTAAACGTGCAATGTCGTTAGGTGATGCAACAACTTCACCTGTTGCAACATCAGCTAAACGTGTTTGAGTTGCAGCAAGGATGTAAATCGGAGATTTCGCATCTTGAGCAATACGTTGTACAGGCTCAGCCAACCACTCTTGCGTACGGCGCTCTGCAGCCATTTCTTTAGCTTTATTTTTCGCAGCTTGGCGAACAGATAGAGCCATACGTGGTGCAGTTTGAGTCAGATCTTCACCCAAAATTAACACAGCATCGTAGCTTTCAATTTCACGCATACCAGGGTTATAAACACCTTCGGTTTGCATGATAGAAGCTGCAAGCTCAACAAGTTTTTGCTCTTTTTGAGACATACCTGTTGAGAAGTTGTCTTGACCTACAAGTTCGCGAAGCGCGAAGTTTGATTCAAGGGACGCACGTGGTGAACCGATACCCAATACTTTTTTGCCTTGGATATTTTCAATTACGGTATCCAATGCTTGGTCTACAGAAACTGTAGTCACATTTGCACCAGAGCGGAATTGTGGTTGACGTGGACGATCTTCACGGTTCACATAACCTGTACCGAAACGACCTTTATCGCAAAGGAAGTATTGGTTCACGTCACCGTTAAAGCGGTTTTCTACACGACGTAGTTCGCCATAACGTTCACCCGGAGAGATGTTACAACCTGAAGAACAGCCTTGGCATACGCTTGGCGCATACTGCATGTCCCATTTACGGTTATAGCGTTCAGAGTGTGTTTTATCTGTGAATACACCTGTTGGGCACACTTCAGTCAAGTTACCAGAGAATTCAGATTCTAAAGTACCTGATTCTGGACGACCAAAGTAAACACGCGAAGCGTTTGCATACACACCAAAGTCCGTACCACCTGCATAATCTTTGTAGTAACGCACACAACGGTAGCACGCAATACAACGGTTCATTTCATGAGAAATGAAAGAGCCTAGCTCTTGGTTGTAATGCGTACGTTTTGTGAAGCGGTAACGACGACGGTCATGCTGAGTCATTACAGTCATATCTTGTAAATGACAGTGACCACCCTCTTCACACACTGGACAGTCGTGTGGGTGGTTGGTCATCAAGAATTCAACAACAGAAGCACGGAAATTTTTTGCTTCGTCATCTTCAATCGAGATGTAGGTATTGTCAGATGCAGGCGTCATACATGACATAACTAAACGACCGCGAGTATCTTCAGGATTCGCGTATTGAGTCACAGCACATTGACGGCAAGAACCGACAGAACCTAAGGATGGATGCCAACAAAAGTATGGGATGTCGATGCCAAGGCTAAGACATGCTTGTAGCAAGTTCTCTGAGCCGTTGACTTCATACGATTTTCCATCGACATGAATTGTAGCCATAGTCGAATTCCTTAAGCTTGTTCTACGTTGCTAGTTTGAGCTGCCGCATTTACGACTTTAGCTTCAAACTCGCCACGGAAATGTTTGAGTGCGCCCATTAACGGTTCCATCGCACCTGGAGCATGCGCACAGAAAGTTTTACCAATCCAAAGCTTACGAGTCAGTTCTTGTAAGTGATCGATATCTTCTTTCTTACCTGTGCCATCTTCCAAGGCTTTAAGCGCTTTAACCGCCCAAGGTAAGCCATCACGGCATGGTGTACACCAACCGCAAGATTCACGCGCAAAGAATTCTTCTAAGTTACGGGTTGCTGAAACCATACACTGAGTTTCATCGACTACCATGAGCAAACACGTACCTAAACGTGAACCTGCTTTCATGATGCTTTCAGCATCCATAGGAAGGTCAATATGTTCAGCAGCAAGGAAGTCTGTAGAAGCACCACCCGGTAACCATGCTTTGAGTTTTAAACCATCACGCATACCACCAGCATGATCTTCAATCACTTCACGCGCAGTTGTACCAAATGGAAGCTCCCAAAGACCTGGGAATTTTACTTTGCCTGAAGCGCCATAAATTTTAGTACCTGGATCTTTCGACTTACCTTCAGATAAACCGATATACCATTCAGGACCACGAAGCATAATTGCGGGTAAGTTGTTGTAAGTCTCTACGTTGTTAACAATCGTAGGACGACCCCAAGCACCTGCAACTTGTGGGAATGGCGGTTTAGTACGAGGGTTCGCACGGCGACCTTCAAGCGAGTTAATCAATGCAGTTTCTTCACCACAGATATAACGACCCGCACCAGTATGCACGTGTAACTCGAAGTTCCAACCTGTACCTAAGATGTTTTCACCCAAGTAACCTTTGGCACGAATTTGGTCCAATGCTTCATTTAAGTATTGAGCCGCTTCGATGTATTCACCACGGATGAAGATATAACCCTGTGTTGCTTCTAATGTATAAGCAGCAATCAACATACCTTCGATCAACTGATGAGGAAGTTTTTCCATCAACAGACGGTCTTTAAAGGTACCTGGTTCCATTTCATCGGCATTACAGATAAGGTAACGAGGGCCTGAGTTATCATTTGGCGCCATAAGCGACCATTTGATCCCTGCAGGGAAGCCCGCACCACCACGACCTTTTACAGTCGCAGCTTTGATCACTTCAAGCACTTCTTTCGGTTGCATGCCAACAGCTTTCTTAAAGCCTGCATACCCTTCAAGTGCTTCGTAATCATCTGCACTGCGAACGTGTTCCTGTTTGCTCAAACGCCAAGTTAATGGGTGAGTTTCTGGGTTACCGTCGCCATAAATTGGTTTTGGTTCAGTATTCATACATACTTCTCCAATAACTGTTTAATTGAAGTCACTTCAACTAGACCGTGAGTGTCTTCGTCAATCATTAACGTCGGACCTTTGTCACAGTTACCTAGGCAGCAAATTGGCAATAAAGTAAAGCGACCATCTGCAGTCGTTTGACCAAATGAAATGCCTAATTCACGCTGGAATGCTTCAGCAAGTGTTTCCGCACCCATCAAGAAACAAGCAATCGAGTCACATAATAAAATTACGTGGCGACCAACTGGTTGACGGTAAATACGGTTATAGAAAGTTGCAACACCTTCTAGGTCTGCAAGGCTCATGCTAAGCAATTGCGCAATAGCATTCATCTGTGCATCATCTACCCAGCCATTACGGCGTTGTACACACTTCAAAGCATCAAGACATGCTGCGCGTGGGTACGGATAGTGACCAATGTGATGTTCGATATCGTGGATTTCTTCCGCAGTTAAAATCCCTTCAACATTCACACGTGGTTTTTTGTCAGTCAAAATCATCATAATGCGATTACCCCTTAGCGATCCACGTCAGCCATTACGACGTCAATTGTCGCTAAATAAATGATTAAGTCAGACATTAAGCTGCCGTTAATCACAGAAGGCATTTGCTGTAAGTGCGTGAAGGTTGGTGTACGGATACGTGTACGGTAACTCATCGTTGACTTGTCTGAAGTCAAGTAGTAGTTCGACGCACCTTTTACCACTTCCGCCATTACAGAGCTTTCGCCTGCTGGCATTACAGGACCCCATGACACGCTCAAGAAGTGCGTAATCAATGTTTCGATGTCTTGTAAAGTTTTATCTTTTGGTGGTGGAACAGCCAGTGGATGGTCTGCTTTGTATGCACCAGAAGGCATGTTGTCTAAACATTGCTTGATGATTTTCAGCGATTCTTCAATTTCACGGAAGTGAACAAGAACACGTGCATAAGCATCGCCTTCGTACTCTAAAGGCACATCGAAGTCGTAGTTTTCGTAGCCGCTATAAGGACGGTATTTACGAACATCGAAATCAATACCTGTAGCACGTAGACCAGTACCCGTTACACCCCAAGCCAATGCAGATTTAGCATCATACTGAGCAACATTACGGGTACGACCGATAAACACTGAGTTTTTAAGTGCTGCAGTGTAATACTCGTTCATACGCTTCGGCATCCAATCTAGGATTTCGCGAATGAGGTGCTGCCAGTTGTTTGGCAAGTCGTGCGCTGTACCACCGATACGGAACCATGCTGGGTGCATACGGTAACCCGTGATCGCTTCGATCGCGTCATAGATTTTTTGACGGTCAGCGAACATATAGAATACTGGGGTCATACCGCCGGCATCCTGAATCGCAGTACCAATGAACAATAAGTGGTTATTGATACGGAACAATTCAGACATCATGACACGGATACATTGTGCACGATCAGGAACGGTAATCCCTGCCATTTGCTCTACGCCAAGAACGTAAGGCATGTTTTGCGCACAACCACCTAAGTAGTCAACACGGTCTGTATACGGAATGAATGAGTGCCATGTTTGACGCTCAGCCATTTTTTCCACACCACGGTGGTGATAGCCGATGTCAGGAACACAGTCTTTCACTTCTTCACCGTCCAACTGCAAGATCACACGGAAGGCACCGTGCGCAGATGGATGGTTAGGACCCAAGTTTAGGAACATGAAGTCTTCATCATCGTTCCCACGCTTCATACCCCAATCTTCAGGTACGAAACGAAGATGTTCTTGTTCGTAATCCTGTTTCGCTTGGTTTTGGCGATAAGGCGTGTATTCGGTCGCACGTGCAGAATATTCTTTACGTAACGGGTGACCTTCCCAATATGTTGGCAACAAGATACGACGGAGCATTGGATGCCCTTCGAAGTTGATACCAAACATGTCGTAAGCTTCACGTTCGTACCAGTTGGCATTCGGCCAAATATTGGTTGCCGTTGGAATGTTTACATCATTCTCAGCTAATGCAACCTTGATACGAATATCACTGTTACGCTCTAACGATAACAAGTGATAGAACACAGTGAAGTCAGATGCAGGCAGACCATCGCGGTGTGTACGTAAACGCTCATCAACCGCAGACAAGTCAAACAGCATCACGTATGGACGTGACACCGTACGCAAGAACATTAAAACTTCTTGTACACGTGCGCGCTCAACCCAGACTGTTGGAAAGTCTTCAAAAGTCGTTTGCACGTAGAAGTTCTCACCAAATTTGGTTTTGAGCTCTTCTACAATTGCAAATGCAGGGCGGGAATCAACTGGAGTTGATTCTGGCATAGCAATGTCAGTTTCAGCCATTGGCTTGGCTTCCTATTTAATACAAATTCAGTCAATCAAAACGACAATTACACCCAGTCCGGGTGTATCAATATTTCGTCGTAGTGATTATTTAATTTCATCCATTGAGCGTAAGTTTTTCACTGCAATACGCTGTGCGTTCTTACGGTCACGTTCTGGCATCATCTTTGGCTTATACACTGGCTTAAGATCATCACCAATCACGGCCGATAAAGGACGGCGCTCAAGTTGAATCTGGTCTTGCAATAACATCAATGCCTGAATTAAAGCTTCAGGACGTGGTGGGCAACCCGGGATATACACATCGACAGGGATGATTTTATCCACACCTTGCACAACTGAATAAATGTCGTACATACCACCAGAGTTTGCACATGCGCCCATTGAGATTACCCATTTAGGCTCAAGCATTTGCTCGTACAAACGTTGAATTACAGGCGCCATTTTCATGAAGCATGTACCTGCAACAATCATCAAGTCAGCCTGACGTGGTGAAGCACGAATAACCTCGGCACCGAAACGTGACAAGTCATGCACGCCTGTTAAAGTCGTTGCATACTCTACGTAGCAGCAAGATGTACCAAAGTTGAACGGCCAAACTGAGTTTTTACGACCCCAGTTTACTGCTGTATGTGCAACATCCTCTAAACGAGTCATGAACACATTTTTATTCACTTCTTCTTCAAGCGGATCGGTGACGATTTGACGCTCTTGAAGTGGATATTGATCAGCATCCGGATTCGCACGGGTTAATGTATATTTCATCCCGTCTTACTCCTTGTCAGATGATGCAGTCGGTGACTTAGATTTCACACGACCAGATGATTGCGCTGGAATTTGACCTGTAGGGTCCATAACCAACTCTTCAATAGAGTTAAAGCGTGTGATTTCTGCGATATCCATATTTGGCGAACCAATTTTAGGTTTAATTCCCGCCGCTTTACGCTTGTCAGAAGGTGACCAATTCAAACCACCAGAAGACAATTCATAAACCAAACCAGCAAGTAAAACTAAAATAAAGACTGCTGCAGCTGCAAAACCAACCCACCCAGTTTCACGAACAGAAGATGCCCATGCATAAAGGTAAAGTGCTTCGATATCGAACACCACGAAGAAGATCGCAACTAAATAGAATTTCGCAGACAAGCGAATACGTGCACCACCAGCACCTACTACACCTGACTCAAACTGCTCTTGCTTAGCACGACCCCATGATTTACCCCCAAGGAGTAAAGGGACGGTCAGCATAAAGACGCAAAGGAATGTAACGCCGATCACGAAGGCAATAATTGCCCAATCGTATGGAGTAATGGCACTCATGCGGGGATAACTCCTGGCAGGCCTATTTATTAACAAAGAATGTATGTATTGGCCTTCAAATACACCAAACACAAAATTAATCCCGCCAATTGTACCTGATTGAGGAGGCTTCTTGCTAGCTTATCGATATTCGTCTTTAGGATGATTTTTTAATCATTTCAGCATTTAAATTGGGTTTACTCCCTTAAATTTAGGATTAATCGTTTAATTAGATTAGATCTTATTTTTTTATTAATTATTACATTTATGTGATTTTAACAGAAAATTATGACTGTTCAGTTTCATGAACAAATCCTTCAACTTTTAGCTCATGTATTAAATTTTCATGGCCGTATAATTTATTAAAGAAATTCCATCTTGTTTCAAATTGGTTGCCTTTTTTATCCCATCTATTAGCTTTGATCTTTCCCCTAAAATGAAAAACAAGTTGAATTAGCACAAAGAAAAAAGTCTTTTTTTAGCTTCTTGTGACTTTTTTGCAATTCTTTGACACGACCCACAAAGAGTGTGATATTTGTAGTTAAAACAGAAAAAGCAATCACAACGGAGAGACAATAATGACTTTAGAATTTACGCATAAACCTGATTATTTTCTATCTGCACAATTGGTGATTCACCATATTAAAAGCTACTTAGATAAGCATCCTGATGCTCAAAATGCCATTTTTGATTTACGTGATATTTATGAGTTGTTACGACAAGATTTAGCTTCTGCAACAACCAACCTTAACGGGATTATGAATATTGCAGATGAATATAAACTTGAAACTTTAAACGGTGATCAAAAACTTATTAGCAATTATTCTATCGATGCTAAAAACAACTCCTTACTCATCGATTTTAATGCAGATGCTCTTGCCGCATTAAAAAATGGCAAACCTATTATTGAACCCGATGCAACAATTACGGAATAAGTAGAAAACTGATATCAAAAAGCCATTCAAATTGAATGGCTTTTTATACTTATCATTCACTAAAATCAGCTTAGCTACATATCTAAGCTTACTTAATTTTCATTGGTACTCGGTTCTTTAACATCTAACTTCGGTTTATTTTTCTTAAAACGAGTTGCAGGCCATGTCATGGTGAAACGCGCCCCGCCTAATATTGGACTTTCATCAATATCAATAGTCCCGCCAAACCAATATGCAATGCGACTAACAATCGATAAGCCTAAACCATAGCCCCCTGAGGCACGAGTGCGACTATCATCTAAACGTGCAAAAGCATCAAAGATACGTTTACGATCTTCTTCTGGAATGCCGGGGCCATCATCTTCAACACAGATATAAGCCATACCTTCATCATTCACACCACCACTAATCAGCACTTTATCATCACAATATCGCACTGCATTCCCCACCAAGTTTTGTACAACACGGTGTAAATAGCGACGCTCGGTTTCCACAACCACTCCAATTGGTGGTGCTTGCAATTCCAAGGTTTTCCCAGTCTTTAAGGCTTCAGTTTCAATCAGGACCTGATCTAAAACTTCAAACAAGCTGACATCTTCAAACTCCAAAGATGGCATACCCTGTTCGAGCTTAGCATAGGTCATGATTTCATCAATCAAGGTGTTGAGCGCTTCGATATCTTTGTCGATTTGTTCAACTTGTTGCTGCCGGTAATCATAATCATCTTCATCCGCCATCATTTCTACACCAAAGCGAATACGTGCCACGGGTGTCCGCAGTTCATGCGATACCGCGCGCATCAACTCACGCTGTGCTTCAATTAAACGCTCAATATGATCTGACATGGAATTATAGCTCGATGCTAAAGTACCAAACTCATCCGTGCTTTCGACAGGCAGACGTACAGATAAGTCCCCGCCCTTCATTTTATTTAAAGCATAATTTACAGCACGTAACTTACGTTGCATCGGTACCAATAGACCATAAACACCCAAACTCAAGACAAATAAGCTTAGTAGCGTAATACCGGCCGCCAATTGGAAAGGCATCCAATTAAATAGCGGTACCGGCCCCATGACCAAGACTTCTGATGTTGAACTTGGAATTGGCGATACGATCGAAATAGTTGTGCCGCGCTCCGTCGCACTATCACGATACAAAATAATGCTGTGATCTAAACGTAGTCGGCCGATTTGCTCAGAGTCTAAAGGTAAACTTTGAATATTTTGAATTGAAATTGGATAAGAAAAATGATGTTGGATTTTTTCAAGATATTGTTTTTCTTGACCTGGGTAATACACCAAATAATCCAGTATAAATACAGGCAATGCTTTCATTTGGCGTTCTGAAATATTATCAGCTTTTATATACAGTAGATGTGCAGGGTCATCTTTTAAGCCAATAATAATATAAGCTGCTGTGGTTTGTGCGTCCCAACGCACTACAGCTTTACGCTCTTCTATACGTTTTGTTTCCGCTCGGGTTAAATCAACCTGATTAGCTTTTACATAATAAATAGGCAACTCAAGTAGATCGGATGCATCTGACACCCAATCTGACTTTTGTTGTTCATTTGGCTGACGTGCAATACCTTCACTTATAATGAAAGCCAAACCGTCAGTAAGCGATTCACGATATTCTTGCGCGCGCTGGTAGTTTATGATTTGCACCAGCAAATAGCCAAATGTAGCGACTAAAAAGACTAAAATCAGTAGCCCCGCATAAACGCGCAAAAATATACTGTGTTTAAACACGTAAAAGTGTCCTACTTTGCCAAACTAAGGGACGGTATTTTACATTAAATGCCGTTGGTTTCTTTTACGAATAAATAACCTTTACTACGTACGGTCTTAATACGTTTCGGGTTTTCTGGATCATCGCCAATTTTTGGACGAATACGCGAGATACGCACGTCAATTGAACGGTCTTGACCATCGTATTCAATACCACGCAGACGCTCAAAAATATCTTCACGAGAAAGAATGCGACCCGCATTAGATGCCAACAACCATAAAAGGTCATATTCTGCACTGGTAAAGTCAACCAACTCATTATTAAGTGTGACAGAACGACCACCATTATCAATTACAAGATCATCAAATTCGATGCGCTGTGCAACCTCATCTTCTGGTGCTTTGTCTGTACGACGTAATAATGCACGAATACGCGCAAGTAAAACTCGAGGTTGAACAGGTTTTGCAACATAATCATCTGCACCCATTTCTAGACCCAACACTTGGTCCATGTCTTCGGTACGTGCAGTCAACATTAAAATTGGTTGATGGTAGTGTGGACGAACTTCACGACAAATGGTTAAACCATCTGCACCCGGAAGCATCACGTCAAGTAATACCATATCTGGTTGTTCAGCGATAATACGGCGAATCGCACGATTACCGTCTGGTTCTACCCCAACTTCAAGTCCGTTACGGATTAAGTATTCTTGAGTTAAACGAGCAAGACGCTCATCGTCTTCAACAATTAAAATTTTAGGTAACTTTTCTTCTTGGCTCATTGATTGCCCCTTATTTGATTGGGCGTATCCTATTTGAAATCCGATAGATACGCTTAAACATAGTTTGCAATATACACACGTTTACATTGTAAACAAGATGGCATTCACCAAACTGATACATCAATATCGTATTTTGTAATAAATTTTAACCTGCTACATTTTTGCAGCCGTATTTACCAATCATTTCCATGACCTATTGCTCACAATACCAACAATTATAAATTTGGATACATTTTCATCGAATAAAAACTGACTGATTAATTCACAACTTTTTAGGCTTTCTGAAGTTATCCACAATGTTATCTATAAGCACTCTTTTTCGACTTTGCTATGCTATGCCCTTGTCGGATAAGGCATATATAACAAAGATAAAAAATAGGGATTTTTTGAGATGGATTTCTGCCAGAAAAGTTCAAAGCATTTAGTAAAATGTCAATATTGATATACCCTGAATTTTCCCGTATCTTGTGTTCAATAAATTTTTAAACCACTAGGTCTTGTGTTTAAACCTCAAACACTGTGGCATAAAAATTGCCCAGTTCAAACGGTCCTAACATAAAAATAGATGACAAATGGAGCTATGCTAGCATGAGCGTAACGAATTCAACCCCTGGTCAAATTCAGGTGATTAAACGCACCGGTGACGTTGCACCTTTTGATGCAGAAAAAATCTCTGTGGCGATTGGTAAAGCGTTCTTGGCCGTTGAAGGCCAGCAAAGCGCTGACTCCAGCCGTATTCATGACCGTATCTCTCAATTAACTGAGATGGTATTGAATACCTTTAACCGTCGTTTACCTTCTGGCGGTACCATTCATATTGAAGAAATTCAGGATCAGGTTGAACTTGCGCTTATGCGTACAGGTGAGCAAAAAGTTGCTCGCTCTTACGTGATTTACCGCGAACAACGTGCCGAAGCTCGTAAACAAACTGGTGCTCACCACCACCCTACTTTACAAGTGACAGGTTCAAACGGTCAGCTTAAACCGCTTGATCTTGGCGCACTTGAGGCAAATATTGTTAAAGCAGCTGAAGGTTTAGAAGGCATCGATGTTCGAGCGATTATCGATGAGACTGTAAAAAACCTTTATAACGGCGTAAAAGAGTCAGACATCTCAACGACCATGATGATGGCTACTCGTACACGTATCGAACAAGAACCAAACTATACATATGTGACTGCGCGTTTATTGCGTAACGACCTTGTTGCTACAGGGTTAGAGTTCTTAGGTTTAGATACTGACACGAATGAAGGCGACGCTTTAGAAACTTTCTTGAAGAAAGGTATCGAGCTTGATCTTCTTTCTCCAGAACTACTTAACTTTGACCTTGCAAAATTGGCTGCTGCGATTCAACCAGAACGCTCAAACCAATTTACTTATCTAGGTCTACAAACCTTATTTGACCGTTACTTCATCCACTCAGATGGTGTACGTTTCGAATTACCACAATTATTCTTCATGCGTGTTTCAATGGGTCTTTCATTGAACGAAGCAAACCGTGAAGAACGTGCAATCGAATTCTATAACTTATTGTCTAGCTTCGATTACATGGCGTCTACGCCTACTCTATTTAACTCTGGTACTTTACGTCCACAGTTATCTAGCTGCTACTTAACAACGATTTCAGATGACCTTTACAACATTTATGGCGCAATGCGTGATAACGCAATGTTGTCTAAATGGGCGGGTGGTTTAGGTAATGACTGGACACCAGTTCGTGCGCTTAACTCGTACATCAAAGGTACAAATGGTAAGTCACAAGGTGTTGTACCGTTCCTTAAAGTTGCCAACGATACTGCTGTTGCAGTCAACCAAGGTGGTAAACGTAAAGGTGCAGTATGTGCATACCTTGAAACTTGGCACTTGGACATCGAAGAATTCCTAGAACTTCGTAAGAACACAGGTGATGACCGTCGTCGTACACACGACATGAACACAGCGAACTGGGTTCCTGACTTGTTTATGCAACGTGTATTCGAAGATGCTGAATGGACTCTGTTCACACCATCTGAAACACCTGATTTGCATGACCTAACAGGTGCAGAATTTGCTGAACGCTATGCTTACTATGAAGGCATTGCGAAAGAAACCAACATGCTACATAAGAAAGTCCGTGCGAAAGACTTATGGCGCAAAATGTTGTCTATGTTGTTTGAAACTGGTCACCCTTGGATCACATTCAAAGACGTATGTAACTTACGTTCACCACAACAACACGTTGGTGTAGTTCACTCTTCTAACTTGTGTACAGAAATTACGCTGAACACTAACGAAGATGAAATCGCAGTATGTAACTTAGGTTCAATTAACCTTGTACAACACGTTCAAGGCGGTGTGTTAGATCGTGAAAAGCTTGCTCGTACAGTTAAAACTGCTGTTCGTATGCTCGACAACGTGATTGACATCAACTACTACGCTGTTCCTCAAGCACGCAACTCGAATTTGAAACACCGTCCAGTGGGTATGGGTATCATGGGCTTCCAAGATGCTTTATACGAAATGAAATTGGCTTATGGTTCTGATGCTGCGGTTGAGTTCGCTGACGAATCTATGGAAGTGATTTCTTACTACGCAATCCAAACGTCTAGCGACTTGGCACTTGAACGTGGTACTTACGAGACATTTAAAGGTTCACTTTGGGATCAAGGTATCTTGCCAATTGACTCTTTAGATATCGTACAAAAAGCTCGTCCTGACCGTATGTTCGAAGTTGACCGTACAACACGTTTGGACTGGGATACTTTACGTACTAAAGTTCAAAAAGACGGTATGCGTAACTCAAACGTGATGGCGATTGCACCGACTGCAACCATTTCGAACATTTGTGGCGTGTCTCAATCAATCGAACCAACTTTCCAAAACTTGTATGTGAAATCTAACCTTTCTGGTGAATTCACAGTGATCAACCCGTACCTAGTACGTGCGTTAAAAGATCGCGGTCTTTGGGATTCTGTAATGGTGAACGACCTGAAACACTTCGAAGGTTCGGTTCAAAAAATTGCACGTATTCCTGAAGAGCTTAAAGCAATCTTCGCGACTGCGTTCGAAGTTGAGCCACGTTGGATTGTTGATGCTGCATCACGTCGTCAAAAATGGATCGACCAAGCTCAGTCTCTTAACCTTTACATCTCTGGTGCAAACGGTAAGAAACTTGATATGACGTACAAAATGGCATGGTTACGTGGTCTAAAAACGACTTACTACCTACGTGCATTGGGTGCGACTTCTGCTGAGAAATCAACCATTAACACTGGCGCATTGAACGCAGTTAAGCCTGCTACTGTTGCAGCACCTGTAACTGCTGTTGCGAAAGAAGAACCTAAAGCTGAAGTTGCTGCTGAAGAAGAAGGTTTTGGTCAAGCAGCTCCAGTGCCAATGGCATGTTCAATTGACAACCCTGATTGTGAGGCTTGTCAATAATGCAAAAAGTTTCTATGGGTGAGCTAATAATATTCATGATTTTACTACTACTAATTGTAGTAGCAATCAAAGGATAAAAATATGCTAGAACATTAGCCTCTGCATTAGAGGCTTTTGTTCAACCCATAGATTTTTGCCAAAATCACAGATCTTAAAGGAAAACTCCATGCCACATATGACGCATAACTATCAGTTAGGGCTTATTGCTTTGGTGGTTTCCTTTATTTTGACTTTTTATGTCCCGATCGCCTATTTCTGGTTCAAGGCATATAAATCGCGTAATCAAAATAAGTAGTGGGGATATTTGCTCTACCGAACACTTTTAGAGCAGTGATCGACAAAACTTAATTTTGCTTACACAAATTGAGCGTATAGTAGGACATCTCAGCGACGCTGGATGTCTATAAAAGATATAAAGCAACGAAGAGAGAACTGTTTATGTCTATCCTAAGTTGGGACGATTTCGAAGATGATGAACCGAAACAAGCTGCACAAGCTCACCAGCCTGCGCCCGTCGAACCGCAAAAAACGACTGATTCGCAAGTGGTATCTAATGCACAGCACTCATCGCCGAATTTGGCAGCTGCACAACCCGCTCGAACCAGTACAAATCGACCAACAGATCCAACCGATCCGTTGGCAAGAGCATCTAACGCTCTAGAAAATCTAGACGTTGCACCTGGCTTAGAAGAGCTAGAAATGGGTGCTCAGCGTGTTCAAGTTGACGATAAAGCGATGATCAACTGCCGCGCTGACTTAAACCAACTTGTACCGTTCAAATACGAATGGGCTTGGCAAAAATATCTAGACGGTTGCGCAAACCACTGGATGCCGCAAGAAGTGAACATGAACCATGACATCGCACTTTGGAAGTCTGAAAATGGCTTAACCGAAGATGAGCGTACCATTGTTATGCGTTCTTTAGGTTTCTTCTCGACTGCGGATTCTTTGGTTGCAAACAACTTGGTTCTTGCAATCTACCGTCACATCACCAACCCTGAATGCCGTCAGTACATCTTACGTCAATCATTTGAAGAAGCGATTCACACGCACGCTTACCAATACTGTATCGAATCTTTAGGCATGGACGAAGGCGAAGTCTTCAACATGTACCGTGAAATTCCTTCAGTGGCTCGTAAAGCAGCTTGGGGTCTAAAATATACACAATCTCTAAGTGATCCTACGTTCAAAACAGGTACACCTGAAAACGACCAAATCTTGCTTCGCAACTTGATCGCGTTCTACTGCGTACTTGAAGGTATCTTCTTCTACTGTGGTTTCAGCCAAATCTTGTCTATGGGTCGTCGTAACAAGATGAATGGTGTTGCTGAGCAATTCCAATACATCTTACGTGATGAATCTATGCACTTGAACTTTGGTATCGACATGATCAACCAAATCAAGATCGAGAACCCTCACCTATGGACTGCTGAGTTCCAAGAAGAAATCATTCAAATGATTCTTGAAGGTACGATGCTTGAAATCGAATATGCACGTGACACTATGCCACGCGGTGTATTGGGTATGAATGCAGGCATGATGGAAGAATACTTGAAGTTCATCTGTAACCGTCGTTTAAGCCAATTGGGCTTGCCTGAACAATTTGCTGGTGTGAATAACCCATTCCAGTGGATGTCAGAAATGATGGACTTACGTAAAGAGAAGAACTTCTTTGAAACTCGCGTAACGGATTACCAAACTGGTGGTGCGTTAAGCTGGTAATAAATTTTTCAGCGAAATATCATAAGCGGAACAAAGTGTTCCGCTTTTTTTATGAAGAATTTCATTCACCCAAGCAAATCTATGCATTTAATTTAATTCATATTCTGCTAATATAAAACGGTATAAAAATACATCAATTAATAAAAATCACATAATAAAAGAGGACAGAATGAAAGGTCAGATTTTAGATTATTCAGTACAAACCAATTCAGGCATTATCAGTGGAGATGATCAAAACCGTTATGAGTTTACAGGTGCAGAATGGCGTGGCCAAAACTCACCTAAACGCGGCGATCATGTAGATTTCGATATCAGTCCAGAAGGTCAAGCTGTTCAAGTATTCAATGCTCTTGGCAGCAGTAATCCTATTCAACAAATTTCACAGCAACTCGATAAAATTTCAAACCAAGACCAAGCTGAATCAAAATTCAACATGATTGATTGGTTTGTCAAATGTCTAAAAAATTATGCCAACTTTACTGGACGTGCACGCCGTAAAGAATATTGGTTTTTTGTATTGGTCTATCTTATCGCAATGATTATTACTCTGATTGTCGATTCAGTGCTTAGAACCAGAGGAATATTCACAGGTATTTTCATCTTAGCAATGGTTATTCCTTCCCTTTCTGTTGCAGTACGCCGTTTGCATGATATTAATAAATCTGGTTGGTATTGGTTAATACAAATGATTCCGCTCGTTGGACCAATTCTGGTTCTAATTTGGCTTGCAACGGAAACCAAACCTGAAGTAAACCAATGGGGACAACCTGCAAAATAAATAAAAAATCGTGGCTACTGTTCATCTAGCCACACTATCAACAGCACATTAACTCAGGAAAAATATGAAAGGACAAATACTAGATTTTTCGATTCAAACTAATACTGGGGTGATTAGTGCTGAAGATGGAAAACACTATCAATTTGCTGGTCATGAATGGCGAGGTCAAAGACCACCTACACGTGGAGAACAGGTTGATTTTGCTTTGGATGAAAGTGGGCAAGCGATTCAAGTCTATATTGCATTACGCCAACAAAGTTTTTCCACCAATACGCGAACAAACTACAGTGAAGAAGAGGAAAACTATGACTTTTTCGCGTGGTCATTCAAACCACTGAAAAAGTTTGCTGAATTTGAAGGACGTGCTCGACATAAAGAGTT
This sequence comes from Acinetobacter sp. YH12076, assembly GCF_013419525.1. Classification (NCBI taxonomy): domain Bacteria; kingdom Pseudomonadati; phylum Pseudomonadota; class Gammaproteobacteria; order Moraxellales; family Moraxellaceae; genus Acinetobacter; species Acinetobacter sp. YH12076. Next base: position 62,309 of record NZ_VOZY01000009.1, read on the forward strand.
CTGGTTCTTTTGGCTATTTTGTATATTGGTCACTATACTTGCCTCTGTTTGCGATTTCGTAATTGGCAGTGAACCTTGGCTAGAAAATATTACCAATATCGTTTTACTCATTCCTAGCTTAGCTGTTGGCGCACGTCGACTACATGACACGGGACGTTCGGGTTGGTGGCAACTTTTAATGCTCACAATCATTGGGATCATCCCACTGATTATATGGTGGGCTACAGACACCAAAGCCGAGAACAACCAATGGGGTCAACCCGCTAGAGATCTGCAACAATAAAATAAGGCGCACAATGCGCCTTATCTTTTAACACAAAAATTTAGCCATATTTACGTGCAAAATCTTCATCTGAAGTGCATAGATAAATAATAAATTCAATAAAAGCAACAATGGATGGAATAAAGGTCCAACAGAATAGTAGATACACAATCCCCCATCCAATACGACCCAAATAGAATTTATGGATACCAAATCCACCAAGGAAGAATGCTAAGAGTGCAGCAACAATTCGACTCTTTTGACCGTATTGCGTGCCTAAAGCATTCGGCACAGCGACTAAGTAAATATCGGTTACGTAACCCATTCCACTTGTCTCAAAATCAACAAATTGTCCACGAGCAGGAACAGTTTGTCCTTTCCAATCGCTTCCAGAAAATTGATAACGATTCTGATCATCTCCGCTGATGATGCCTGTATTATTTTGAACAGAAAAATCTAGTATTTGCCCTTTCATATAATCCTCTATGTTTTATCTTTATTTGATGATTCTTGGACGTTATTTTCATCAGCAATATAACGAATTATTGATGAATATCATATCATTAACTTATCTTGCCAAATAGCATTTTGTAAACATCAAACGCAGTGCATATACCACTGCCATCGCAAATATTGCATAACCTGCAGGTGTGATAAACAACGGAATACACAAAACAATCACCACGGTTAAAGGATATAAAAGTTTTCTAAAACCACTTTGATGATGCAATTCATGGAGTAAATATAAACTTGTCGTATAAATCACAAGGCTGATCGCCACAAAGTAGCTTTCATTTTCAGAACTAATCAGTGCCTCATGCGAAACCACATCGACTGCGGCAGCTAAACTAGCACCAATCGCCGCGATACTAATAAAGACAAAGAAATGTCCATACCCCCAAGTAAATGCCATTTTTCGGCTATTTAAACGCTCTGCAATACTGGTATCAAAATAAGACCACCACATGGTGAACATCATCATCAGGCCGCCTACCATCAAAAAGATCAGTTCAGTACTAAAACGCTGATTTGTTAATGCATCAGTCATCGCAATCGAACAGCCGACAATAGATTCGCCTAAAACGATAATGGTGAGCAGTGAATATCGCTCTGCAATATGATGCGCATGCCAAGGTGTACGGCTTGCAGCTTCTGCAAAAACTGGCACAGAAAGTTCAGCAATTGCGAGCAAAATGAAAAGATAAACGGTGAAATGCAGCGGTGAAAAATGAAAGAACAGCCACCCGACTTGTACCAGTATGATGCCAAACGCATAGCGTAATGCAGTTTTCCGACGGGACAGATCATGCTTTGCAACGCGAAACCACTGCGTAACTAAGCCTAGACGCATAATGGCATAACCAATCACAATTACGTCAAAATCCTGCTTTTGAAATGCGCTTGGAATACCTGCAGCAATGACCAAAGAGCCAATAATCTGAACAAAAGTTAAGATTCGATAGAGCGCATCATCATTATCATATGCTGAGGCAAACCAACTAAAGTTCATCCACGCCCACCACAAAGCAAAAAACACCATGCCATACAGCGTTAAACCCTGAGCTAAATGATTTTCAACAATGGCATGATGCAGTTGCTGCCCTGCGGTTGCGATCGCGACCACAAAGATCAAGTCAAAAAGCAATTCTAAAGAGGTCGCGACACGATGATGCTCATGTGGATCACGTGGGTGCAAAGGTTTGAGCCACTGACTAGGGAATAAAAATGATTTGGACATAGCATTCAGCTTTATTGTTTTCTGTCTGAATTTTTTCAAAAGCCTGAAACAGTTACAAGATCGATTACATAAATCAGATGAGAAACAGTTTTCTAGAAAAAGGATAATGGCTTTAAAAACCTACTTAAGCGTTTGATATTTCAATCATGGAAGTAAAAATTCAAAGTGACAAAACTGCGAAAGACGTTTAAAACAAAAACTCGATAGATCGATGTGTTTTTTATATCTCAGCTATATTTTTCTCTAAATTTTAATGACATACTGCTAGTAATTAAAAAAATAATGAAACCGAAAAGTGATGTTAAAAGAAAAATTAGCGTCTTTTCCTGACGCAGTTTGGGTACAGATCCATTATGATCAAATGCAAGTTTTAACGCGCGATCATCAAATTGTAGCTGAACAAAACTGCCATCTGGCTTTTATAGAACGTGGAAGTTTTGTCCGAAACTATCATGTTGCAGAACAGTGCTTCAACCAACTCATACAACAGATCCACTTCAAGTGGTATGAGTTTGGACAGCCGGTTATTTTTATTCAGTTAAAAGAACGCTTAAGTGAAGAAGTCAGCGCACTCGAACTACAAGCCATTCAAGAAATGGCTCTAAGCGCAAATGCGCATTTTGTATTTGTTTACGACAAACATGGTATCGCACTCGAAGCAGAAACCATCAAAAATGATGAGTCACCTTTGCTCAAATGGTTTTTCTGTGGGGTGATCTTGCTCATTTTGCTGATTATCTTTAAATAATCAGCTTCATTCGCAAGGGTAAATCAAACTACGATACTTTCTGCTGCTGCAATTGCTCAATACTCGAAATCAAATCGTTAAAACGATCAATCACCAGAGCCGGTGCAGCCGTTTGAATTTCTTCTGCACTACCATAACCATAGCTCACAGCAATACTCGGCACAGCATTACGGCGTGCGCCTAAAATATCGTACTCACGGTCTCCCACCATCACACATTCCTTCGCATCCAACTGTTCTTGCTGCAAAATGTATTCAATTAAATCGCCTTTGTTGGTGCGCTCACCGTTCAGTTCACTGCCATAGATCACAGTAAAATATTGTGCCAAATCAAAATGTTCTAAAATTTGGCGGGCATAGACCGTCGGCTTTGCTGTAGCAACATACAAGCGAAAACCTTGCTGTTGTAAAGTTGCTAGAGTGTCGGCAACCGCAGGATAGACTTTATTTTCAAATAAGCCGGTCACTGCAAAGCGCTCGCGATAACCAAGTAAAGCCTGATCTGCAAGTACATTATGCACATCGACATTGAGGATTTTTGCCAAAGAGGCTTTTAAAGGCGGCCCAATGATCCAATCGATATTGGTTTCATCCGAAATGGGATGTCCAATTTTCGCCAGTCCATAGCGTGCTGAAGTGGTAATGCCTACTTTTGGATCTGTTAATGTTCCATCGAGATCGATCAATATATTCTTAATCACAGCTTTTACCTTATCCATTCACTTCTGCAAAAATACTATCGAGTGTTCGCTCAAAGTTGCCTATACTATCGTAAATTTTGTGTAATAAGGACATCATTGTGCGCCCTACTGTACTGTGCTTTTCAGGTCTTGACCCTTCAGGTGGTGCAGGACTGCAAGCGGACATTGAAGCCATTGGTCAAAGTGGTGCACATGCTGCCATTGCGTGTACAGCATTAACCGTTCAAAACTCACAACAAGTGTATTCGTTTGAAGCAACCTCTCGCGAGTTATTGTTGGCTCAAGCACATGCTGTCGTCGGCGACCTCCCTATTCGCTGTGTAAAATCAGGAATGTTAGGAACGACTGAAAATATCGCGGCTCTCGCTGAGTTTTTACGTGAACATCCCGAATATCATTATGTTCTCGACCCCGTTTTAGTTGCCAATAGTGGTGGTTCTTTGGGCGATCAAGCAACTTTGGTCAAAGCCTTTGCAGAACTGATTCCTCTTGCCACTGTGCTTACACCCAATACCGTAGAATTACGTGCGCTCACAGGTGAAGAGGATATTTCTAAAGCAACTGCGCAACTTTTTGCGATGGGCGCTCAAGCGGTATTAGTAAAAGGTGGCCATGAAAATACGCCAGACTATATCCAAAACTCGTTGTACATTCAGGGTGAATTAGTTTCTGAAACCCGTTGTCCACGACTAGATGGGGAATATCACGGCTCAGGCTGCTCATTGGCGAGTTTTATAGCTGGGCGTTTAGCCTTAGGTGATGAGCTCAAAGCAGCTGTTCATCATGCCGAAACATGGCTATTTGGTGTGTTGAAAATCGCTGAATCACCTGTTGTGGGCGGACAAAAAATTCCAAAACGTTTTTAGTATTGTTGGTTATTCATGTTAAGCCGATAAAAACTACTTTATATGATTTAAAAGCCCTGTATATCAGGACTTTTTGTAATTAAGAGTCGAGTTGAACCCAATATACTAAGGTTGGAATTTCCCATGCACCGCCAGTAAATCCTTTGCACTGTGTGGTTTTTGCCATATAAGTTTGGATAAAGCGCTGACCGTTCCACGACCATTCCCCTTTACTTTGACAATCACCAATGCCTCGTCCACGTTGGTTGGAGAAAATTTGTCCTTCACTAAACCCACTTCCAGAAAAGGTCACGGATTGTTTGATTTGCTTTAAGTTACGATCCATCAGCCAATAGCCATTACCACTGTTATATGCCCCACGCCAACATGGCACTTCGACCAAGGCATTTTTTCCATTGATTGGAAACACCACGACTCGATCATCCTCTAAGAAATTTGCATCAAAGAGTTGAGGACAATCTTCTACTGTCGTTTTTTTCTTTATCAATCCAAATAATTGTTTGGCTGTGGGCGCATTGACGGCATACCGCGTTTGTAAGCCCTTACTGTAATTTTGAATATTCACTTTCGGAATACTTTTCGGTTTGAGTACATTGGCCGAACTGCTATTGGCTTTACGTAATAATGCAGAATTTGTCCCTATGCGCTTTTGAAAATCATCCATACGGAGCAAAACCGCACTAGCACCCTGCACGGACAATAACCATGTTTTGTTGTTGCCTTTCCACACAATCGGTTGATTGGCTTGCAAAGCTTGAATCAGTTTTTGAGTTTGAGCTGCACTTAACTGACCTTCCGCAGTTTTGGCATCAAGCTGCACAGTTCCCTGATTTTTACCTAAAATATAAAGTTGAAGTGGTTGATTTGCCGCACTGAAGGTTTCAGGATCGAGTTTCACTCGTGCGCTGACTTGCGCTTGAGCTCCCGCAGCACGTTGTAATAACACAGAAATAGCAGGCTGATTGCCCTCCGCTTGATAACCTGCAACGCGACAAGTCCCCGTATTATCACAAGCGATTTCCCAATCCTTATGTGAAAAATAGTTTCCTTGAATTTGAGCAAAGCTCACACTACAACCCAATGCAGCAACGTAGCCCAATAGAAGTTGCCAGATGACATTATTTTTGTTCATGTCTTTGGCTCAAAATAATTATATTAGAACCATCTTAAAATGCTTTTCACCGAAACTCCAGTCTTAAAAGATCTGCTGCATCATTTGAAATTATGAAGACGAATCATTCAGTTGCTGTATCTCCTCACATTTTTTTCGCTTCACATTTTCATCACTGAGCGTATTCATCAAATCTGCCGCCAGGCCTTTTAACAGACTCATATCATCATCGGTCATTTGATTCGGTTGGCGATCTAAAACACAGAAACTTCCCAACGCCACCCCATTACGATCTCTAAGTGCAACGCCTGCATAAAAGCGAATACGGTTATGCATCAATTCAGGTAAATGCGCAAAGCGTGGGTCACGTTGTAAGTCTTCAATAATCAGGCGTTCATTTTGATACACCAAATGGCTGCAGATCGAGTCTTGCTTCGACTGGCGCACCTGCATCGGTTGCTCAGTAGCCTCAGCCAAAGGACTACCTGGGGTATAAACCCAATCTTGCTTGACCCAAGAAATTTGCGCATATTTCACATCGAAGGCTTGTCGAGCTTCTTCAATATATTGTTCAAAGATCGGTAAATTCCGCTCATCCAAAACATTCAGTTCTTCTAATGCTTTTAAGCGCTGCGCTTCAACACTAGGATCAGGCTCATCCAACCAAGATTCACCCTGCTTCAATTGAAAAGCTTCAATGGTTAATAACAAGTCATTCATATTATTGACCACTGCATCGACGGTGAAATTTTCTTTGATTGCATCTAATTGCTTTACTTCATCACAGCTCCAGAGTGCAAAAATCAGTTTTTTATCCGGAAACTGTGCCTTAAAAACATGGCTTAGTAGGCGAATTTGAGCTTCGGGTGCCGTATGGAAAATCGAAATACAGACGATCTGAATATCTGCTTGGATATCATCTATACTTTGATGCTGATTTTGTATCAGTACGTCGCTAAATGCCTGTGCCGGAATACCGCTTAAGCTTAGGCCATGCGCCAACATAGCCGATACTTGAACATCTATTTCCCAACGTGCGCCGATACAAAAAACCTCAGTTTTCTGATCCTGCTGTGCCACTGGATATGCCCGTTGAAAACTATGATTAAACAGTTTTAATCCCTGATGTAAACGTAGTCGATGTTCAGCACTGGCCTCGGTGTTGTGGCCTCTCGAAAAAATCCGTATGGCTGGAATCGCGACTTTGGCATAAAACGCATTAACCCGACGTGCCTTGATTTCATCCTTCGCCTCCTTCGGTAACTTTTCAGCAATAAAATTTTGTGCGACATCCACGGCATCTTGCACATCATCAGCGACTAATCTTTGATAGAAGCGCTCATGCGGTGCCAATGCAGGCGTACTACCGATCAGGGTTTTAATAAAACCTAAGGATGGTACATAGCTCGAAAGCACCAATAAACATGCGGTTAAAGGCGTCGATAAAATTAAACCAATTGGCCCCCACACAGCCGTCCAAAACATGGCGGCAAGAATAATGGCTAAGGTTGAAAGTCCGGTACTTTCCCCATATAACCAAGGCTCAATAATATTATTACTGACCAATTCCAAGAGCAAAATTAAACCCACTGTCCATAGCACCATATTCCATGTGGGATCTACCGCAAAAGCCAATGCAATGGGGAAAATCGCAGAAATCATTGGGCCGACATAGGGAACAAAGCGCATCACTATCGCCACCATTCCCCACATAATTGCTGCCGGCACCCCAATAAACCAAAGTCCCAAGGCCATCGGAATACCGTAGGTCACATTGACCATCAGCTGCATACGTAAATATTTACCGATACGATTGGCGGCTTCATCTAGTGCGTCTGTTCCGATATTTAAATTGCCGCCCAGCAGCTTAAGGAAACGGTCATGCAAATCTTTCCGATTGACCAAAATCAGAATCACAAACAAAAATACAATACCTGCGGTTGCCAAGGGATTGAGCACCCGCTCACTCCAAGCCATGACCGCTTCAGCCGTGGTTTGTTGTTGTCCCACCACTTCCACTTGCTGCACTTTAGGATTTTTCTCTTCAGGCACCACATCATCTATCGAGTTTTCAACAGTATCTATGGTGGTTTTTGCGCCATCCCAAACACTTGGGCCGCGTGCAAATTGACGAATTGAATCCATTTTCTTTTGAATCGTACCGTGATATTGCGGTAACTCTTGGCTTAATTGCCCCAATTGATAACCCAAATAAGAGGCCGCGCCGGACAAAATCGCCAAAGCCAAACCGACCACAATAAATATCGATGGCATCTGTGGTAGTCCCCAACCTCGGAGTTTCATCACCAAAGGGTCAACTAAAAAAGCCAATAAGATTGCGAGTGCCAATGGAATAAAAATATCTTTACCAAGATATAAGGCTGCAATCAGCAAACTGCAGATGATGAATCCTGCCGTGATTCGAATCACTTTATGTAAATCTGCAGGGGGCATTTGCTTCGAGGCGTTCAGGTCTTGTAAGCCTTGCTTTTGACCTGATGGTGATGATTCAAAATCTTGCGCTAATTTATTATTTTTATGATCCATTTTCTTATCCTGAACGATGGTCATTATTTTTTAATTTAGGCTGAAGTTTTAGAACTGCATACGCATTTCATGTAATGATTTGCAAAGAAAAAAACAGAGCGACATGGCTCTGTTTTCATACTGTGTTTTGGGATGAATTAAAAGGTAATCACTTTACTTTGGTGAGTCACAATATCCACTGGAACAGAAATATGTTGATGAACGATCTTCCATTGAGTCTGTGTTTTTTTCATCCCAATGGTGTTACGACACCATGAGATCCCTGGCGTTGGTATTCCACTCTTATCATCAATTTTGGAATAACAGTGCAGAAAGGCAATATCAGGTTCTGCATGGATGACCAGTTCCCGCCTAAACACCTTTAAACCTTCACGAAAATACTCCCGATAAAATTCCCACATTTTTTGATATGCCATTAAGCCGCGCATTTCACAACTGGCATCAAAAAAGTACACATCTGCTGCGCAGGATTCAGCAATATTTTCAATTTTCAATTGGCAGATGACCTCATCCCAATTGGCTAAAAATTGCAGAATTTCGTCAGCGGCCTGTTGGTCACCGACTATTTTGATTTTATCTTGCATCTCTGGCACCTATTTATTTTATTTTTTATGAAGCATTGTTCTGGGCGGCGTTTGGAAGTTGAATTTCAACGATCTTCCAGCTCCAACCACGGCGTTGCATACTAAATACGGTATATTTTGCTTCGCTTAGGCCTTGGAGCGGCACATACAGATCAAATCGATTCCAAGCGCTGTAGCTGGCTTTAGGTTCAAGTGGCTGGCTTTGCTTTAAAGCTGCAGCGGTTGTAGTTGCATCATTTTTGGATAATGTTGATGTATGAGGTGGTTTTGCGACCTTATTTTCAGCATGCGTGAATAGTTCAATCCCTGAGCTAATCATGCTCGGATTGGTCAGTTTGGTTATTTCTGGTAGTTGGATCGACTCTTTTAATGCTTTGCCTTGTAAAAGCAGCATGATACTGGTTGGATTGACCAGACTGTCGACTAGCGTTGCACTCAGGACTGTGCTGAGCTGCCCACCCCAAGACTGGGCGAATTCGGGTAAATGCTGTAGCCCAGTTTTCTGTTGAATGAGGTCTTCGACTTGTGGTTTTAGACTCGATTTGACTGCCGAAAAATCGATATATTGAGCAATTTTTTCAGGTTGATTGTGCTCATAGGCTTGACGTATTTGGAACAGCACCCAATACGGAGACGCAATCATCCAACCCAAGACGATGATCAAGATCGCAATGAGCCCATAATACAAAATATGATTCTGCTTATTCATCGTTCACCACTCTAGCCAGTGAAGTTGTGGTACTTCCTTGTACCGTTAAATAAGCCTGCTCTAGATTGAATAGCATCCAACCTAACAGCGCTTATCTGAGAACCATATAGCTTTTGATCTTGTGATTTTGACGAGCCTTCAGGTTTGTTCATCTCGCTTTGGCTGTCTTAATCAGGTTGTTTCAAATTTAAGCTGTTAATTCTCTAATTTGGGTATTCGCACCATGGGTTTTAACTGACTAAATGCCTTTATCGCGCGATTGCTCACTGGCATAAAATTGGCTGATCCCAATAATATGATGGTTTGCCGCTTTCAGATTGAAATATGGTTTACCATTATTAACATTCAGTCGTTCAAAGCGACTATCATCTGCACTGTTGTTTTGGACAGACTCAATCCCGTTTTGTGATGATGCTTAAACTTTATATAATTCACTCGTTAAAATGTTTTCACCGTTCCCTGCTTTTAATACAAAACGAAACTGCTGATCATTAGAATGACTGATCTCGTACCATCCCGACATATGTTACCCCTTCATTTTCATTGTTTTATCTATTATTCGATCAGGATTTATTATTGGAAATTGAACCTGATCTACAAAATATAAATGAACCCAGTCACATTTTTCAATGTCTTTTTTGATCAGAGTAAAGGCTTAAAATTTAATCACTAAGAAAATGATTTTTAATAGATAATTCCAATCAAAAAAACCGACCGAAGTCGGATTTCATCATGATGTATTTGTGAATAGATGCGCTTTACTCAACGTATTGAATAAAGGGCTTAAGGACTGAGGATCTGCTTTGAATATGTCGCTTTATTCATTTCTAAAATTTCTACACAAAGTTGCACTTCTACTGCTGACGCTGTGACATGTTGTTTCAACACGTCCAATAACAACAATGAAATTTGCTTTTGAACTTCAACCGTTCTACCCGTCAATAATGAAACTTTGGCATGCATATACGCATGTTGAGCGTGTTCATCCAAACCCACAACAAAATCTTCCTGAGCGACAGCTCGGCTCTTAATATCATTAATGGCACTGACATGACCCGATTCAAATAAGGCAGCGTTCAGCGCTTTAAGTAAAGGACGAGGCTCCAGCTCAAGGTTATTGGAATATTCCAAATGAATATGCGGCATAGTAAAGACATTTCAAACCCATAATGCCTCTATTATGCAGGCTGAAAAATAAAATCTATAGCGGATTAGTTATCTATTTCATCTTTAAGTAGACATCCCAAGCCAAGTGTGGCCTTCGCTTAGGATGATTGAAGATTGCTTTAAAGCGAACAATAACGAAACTTAAACTTTTTTCACGTATTCAGATTTGAGTTTCATTGCTCCTATACCATCAATTTTACAGTCAATGTCATGACCATCTGTTGCATCAGCTAAAAGACGGATATTTTTAACTTTTGTGCCCACTTTCACCACTGAAGATGAACCTTTAATTTTAAGGTCTTTCACCACAGTAACCGTGTCACCATCGGTCAATACATTGCCATTGGCATCTTTAATCACTAACTGTTCATCTGCAGCGCTTTCGCCTTCACGCCATTCGTGTGAGCATTCAGGACAAATCAGTAAGTCACCATCATTATAGGTATATTCAGAATTACATTGGGGACAATTGGGTAAAGACATAAAAGACCTCAAAAAAGATGGATGCAAAAATCCATAAAAACTTAATATAACATTTTTATGTATTTCATAAACTTAAAAACCATAAATTTCGTATGGTTTAATCACCTTGTGAACGTCGTAAATTTCACAACGCTACAGCACTTGAAGGTTTAAATTTTAGATCTCTAATGAGGTGTTTAATATCAACGCTTTTAAGATATGCGCATGATTTTTATCCATATGTTTGGCCGCTGTGAGTAAGGTCAGCGGCTCCTCTTTTTCCCATGCCCGCAGTTGTTCTAACTCGGCTTGATGGGGCTGTATTTCTTGCAAATAGCGCTGCTTAAACTCGTTCCATCGAGAAGCCATTGCTTCGTCTTGATGGTACCAACGACGTAAATCTGTCGATGGCGTCAATGCCTTCGGCCACAAATCTAGCTCTGCGCTCACTTTACTGATACCACGCGGCCACAAGCGATCGACCAATATGCGTTTACCGTCGTCTGGGCTTATCTCATCATAAATACGTTTAATGTGTACAGTCATTAAGCCCTCCTTCGCCTATTTATAGTTTTCGATCATTCTTCAGATTATTCATCGGGGATCGCTGGATTCACTAAAAAAGCCAGCAACTGTAAAGATTCCTGCCAACCCAAATAACAGGCATCAGGTGGAATAACGCTCGGCAACCCTGCCTGTACAATCGTCACTTCGGTTCCTACTGAGACCGCTTTAAACTCAACAGTGACTTCGATTTCACCGGCTAACTCTGGCATATCAAATTGGTCTGTATAGCGCAGTAAATGATTCGGCACGACTTCATGATAATCACCATGAAAAGCGTGTGTGGTTCCCGTTGAAAAATTTTGAAACGACATACGGTACGAGCCACCTACACGCACATCCGAATGTTCCACATGGGCAGTAAATCCATGCGGTGCCATCCATTTAACCAAAGCATCTGGCTCCACAAAGGCACGATAAACGCGCTCTACAGGCGCACTAAAAACACGATGTAATCGAACAGTATTGCTCATGATGATGTCCTTTTGTCATTGTTTTCACTGAATCATCCACATGCATTCACCCTCGCTTTATCGTCAATTTTTATCACACTGAAACGTTCTAAATGAAACAGCTTTGAAACGTGCGAGAAAGGTTATTGCTGTTCAATACTATAGCGAATCCTACAGATTGATCCCATCACTTTAACGCAATGCCTTGTTATGTTTTGTGAGCTGCATTCATATTAACTTGAATTTAAATTGTTTAAAAATATATACTTAACCCAACATTCCTACAATTTAAAAAATAAAAACCCAGTTGAATCACTGGGTTCTTATTGCTAAAGATGCAATAGTTAGACTTAGCTCAATTGTGCTTCATCTTCATCCAAATCATCATCTTCATAGATATAAGCCATACAACCCCAGCCGTCATATTCGCCCGAATGTTGTTCCGCAATTTTAATAAACCACTGCTCTAAATCAACGATATCTTCATAATCAGGCTCCATATAAACATAGACCGTGATAATCCATTCCACGCGATCTGATTCTTCATCTTGGAACAATGAAATTTTTTGCTCTTCTTTCAATAAGTACAATGCACACTGTTCAGCCTGCGCTTCGTTGGAAAAGGCAATTGAATATTCGATTTCGTGCGGCACAGATAGATCGTCACCATCTTGCTGCATCTGCCACAGCACATTGCCATTATCATCATCTGGAAATTGTTTAAAATCACGAGTCATTGTACTTTCCCTTATCGTTTATGAATTTTATTCTGTTGACTTAGATTAACGGATAATTGTTGCAATTTGCATTAGCGAAATCTCTTTCATCATAAAAAAAGACCGCCGAAGCGATCTTTCTTATAACAATTCAAATTAAACCACAACTTCCATATTGGCCTGAGTTTCTTTGAAATGTAAAACCAAAGCTGCCATTTTCAATTCTTCTAAGCGTAATTGTAGATAACTGTCGAGTACCCGTGCCTGACTAAAATGTACACCATGCGCATTGAGCAAGGTGAAATCATCCGCCAAAGCCTGCAATAGCTCACCTAAGTTTTTGGTATTTAATTGGGCTAAATACAAATCAGCACGACTATTAAACACCAATGTAAATAATTGCATCGCAGCCAAACGACGTTCTTCATCAACATAATTACATTTTGCAGTCGATTGCTGCTCCATTGCATCAATCATTTTGCAACGTACCGCAGTCAAATTTTGCTTTGCCGCAGATTCATTCATGCCATCCATCAGCTGATCTAAAATACTCTGTAAGGGTAAAAAGAATGTTGACTGATAGCCCCTTATTTTGTTGTCCAAAGCACGGTTGATGTTTTCCAAATGATGCTGATCCAGCGCTTGGCTATACAAACCCTTTAACTCGGCACGGGCTTGTTCCTGTATTTGTGATTTAGCTTTTTCTTGATATTTGCTCAAATACTGACGCACTTGTTCGATCTGTGCGCGAATATCATTCAACATGATATCGGCATTGGCTTTGGTGACTTCCACCAAACCATCAGCCTGTAAAGTTCGATACTCAACATATTGTTCAATATCCACAATATGTTGATATTTCGCTACTTTATCGACTTGGATTTTGAGCCCACAGTTTTGAATACGTAATTGACTGATTGCATAATTCAATTCATCTTGCTGAGACTCTGTTTCAGCCAGTTTTAACCGCGCACGATCGAAGTTTTCCTGCAGTGAACGTAGGGTTTTATCATTTTTCAATTTGCGGTTATATACAAAAAGGAGAGCCACAATTAATAGGATGATAAGGACGATTAAAGCAATATTGACCATTTGCTAATCCTCAAAATATGCTTCAATAATTTAAGTTTATTCCCCAAAACAAACCTAAGTTACAAAAGTTAAAATCTATAATTCATTTCATATTAGCAGAACAAATGCAAAAAACCGTATTTATCCGACCAAATACACACTTGCACAATATTCAACTAAAACACTGTTTTAAATCAATTTAATAAAAAATTTTCATATTAAAAAATAATCAATCAATATTCTTTAGAAAATATAATAAAACTTTAGAAATGGTATTTATTTACTAAAAGATACAAAGAAACTTAATATTAATCTTTGTAAATATTTCACACACTTTATAGAGATATTTAAATTATTTATATATCCCCAGAATTGGGGATATAGCGTATATCATGTTTCATTTTTAAGCAGAAAAACCTATTTAAAACTGTAGATATGCAGCGCTTTTTACGTACCCTAAAGGTTTCAATTCAACACAGCAGATTTTATGAACAGTGAGCATTCACATGAATATGCTTTAAAATTCTGCCGCACAATGAATATGAACAGCTTGTTGGGTTAAGGGCTGGGTAAATGCCAGATCGCAAGCATGTAACGCCATCCGTCCGAGTGAGCTTTGCTTTGCATGCGGGTGATACAGTTGATCCCCTGTAATGGGGTGCCCAATATGCATCATGTGTACACGTAACTGATGTGAACGCCCTGTCACTGGCGTTAATAATACTCGGCTAATGTCTTTGCTTGCGTCATAGCTAATGGCTTGATACAAGGTTTTTGAAGGTTTGCCTAATTCAAAATGCACCATCTGACGTGGGCGATTTTCCCAGTCCGTAATGAGGGGCACTTCAACACTACCCTCACCTTCAAGTTTGCCTTGAACCAAAGCCACATATTGCTTTTGAACCGTCCTCGCTTGGAACATTTTACTCACTGCCACTTCTGCATCGCGGTGTTTCGCAAACATCAAAATGCCTGATGTTGCCATGTCTAAACGATGGGTAATCTTTGCTGCAGGATACTGTTGCAAAACTCGAAGATAGGCACTGTCATGATGCTCAGGCAAACGTCCCGGAACCGACAGCAATTCCGCCGGTTTTTCGATGACAACCAAGTCTGCATCTTCATACAAAATACGTAGAGGACCTTGAGGCGGCGCATAGACAAAGTTGGGATCTAAAGGCATGAACAAACTGTGTACTGGGAGAATGTCGGCAAAATAACAACTGACTAATTCGCTGTCAATCGACTTTAACCGATCAGGTCTAACCCTAACGATTATTGGTCCCCAATTTACCAAAGGCTGGTGCTAATGAATGAGACAAATCATCCTCCAGTAACTGTAAGATGCTTGCACTCGTGGTTAAAGGATACTGATGTAGTGTGATGCGATATTTGCCCTGAAACCACTGCGATAAATGCAAGGCATAGGTTCGTTTAGGCCCAAAACCTAAATGTTGTTTTAAACGATTCTTTATACCTGTCCGTGATGATCCGACATACAGAATGTGATTGGGTTGATTTAACTTGGCACAGGCATGGGTTTTCAATGCCTTAAATGCGGCATAATCCTGATATGTCTGCTGTATATCGCCACCAACTTGCTGTATCACATAAATATAATGTGCGTGTTGAGTAAGATCATCAAAACTTGAAAACTCAAATATACGCTCAGCTTTAGTCTGCTGTGCCTGCAGACAATCCTGTATCAATTGATCAAGATAACCCATAATAAAATTATTTAAAATTTAGATAGTTAAGCATAACAACTTTGTGAAAAAGGACAATCCGAAGCTTAGATTAAGTTTGAGTTGTTCTGCGTGATATTCTTTACATCAGCAATGATCAAAGTGTGTTGGGAATACATGCGAAGTTTGGAATTTTGAAAAAGATGGAAGGATTTATTATTCGATTGAATTCTTTAAAATTTTTTAGGGTGTAAGAGAAAACAGTATTGTTTACTTCAACTATCATCACTTTGTAAGTCATGATCTTATAGCCTATAAACTTCTGGTTTATAGCGTCCTAAGCTGAATCGAGACCTTTTGGGTGAGTACTGTACACGTGTTTTGCACCACTGACAGCATGCTACTCTTTTCAATCTCTATCACACCCTTGAGATATATAGTAGTGGTATCGATGAGGGATTGTTTCCCTGAAAATTACTATTTTTGACTTATTTTAAAAATATTTTTCACATTTAAAGATATATTGAAAATATTTTCTTCTTGTATCATGTTTTAGCATTTTTTCCATCTGATAAATGACTTTTCCCGAGAATTTTCGCCATAGTTTATCACTCAAACCATCGGGATCATTTGAATTCTAGACAGGACTTTTAACCAATGAGAACTTGTATTGAAATGAGTTCTCCAACTGGATTAAGAGTCAATAATGCATACCACAGCGAGATTTGAAAATTGAGGTGTGCTTGAAAAAGGTAGCAAAAAGCACAGAAGCTATTCAATGTGATGAAAATGAAATTCCTTCAGATTTAACACTTGGCTTAGGACTATTTTTACGGGAGATGCCTGATGATCTTTAAGCTTATGGTGATTAAACTGGTGTGGTTTGTTTTATGCGGATTAAAGGAGTAATGATTCATTATTCTTTTTTATTTTGGCTTAAATTTTTGGGGTGGTATAAGAGAAAACAATATTGTTTACTTCAACTATCATCACTTTGTAAGTCATGATCTTATAGCCTATAAACTTCTGGTTTATAGCGTCCTAAGCTGAATCGAGACCTTTTGGGTGAGTACTGTACGCGTGTTTTGCACCACTGACAGCATGCTACTCTTTTCAATCTCTATCACACCCTTGAGATATACTTTAACCAAAGAGGATCGGGATTAATTTCCTAAGTTTTTCTAATTTTCTACAAATTCAGCAAATTTTTTCAGCCATTTTAGGTTTAGCAGGATATTTTATCTTTTCAGCTCATTTCAGCGTTTTTTATCTGCAGATTTGCCCAATTATAAGAAAATTTTCTTTTACAATAGACAAAACGTCCAAACACAGCGTCAAATTTAAAAATATATCGCCGCTGAACATTCATCCCTTAACTTCATACAAAACTCCGCCCTTTGAGTAGAGATCTAAGCCTATCCATGTTCTGCAGATATTAGGGTTGATCTATTCAACGCATGATTGGTCATTGAGCTAAATAGCTTTGTACCCAGTGTGCGCTAAACCACCAACCACTATATGCCGCCATACCACAAAGTAAATTGGCCAAAATTTTATTCATTCGACTGAGGTCTGATGCATATATTTTGAGATTGATCAAATAAGCAATCACAGCATATACCAGTCCAATCGCACCACCAATGATGATCAGGATCAAAGGCCATGCTGCATAGGCATGTGCCTCTGCTGTATATTTTGTAGAACGGATGGTTTCTGTGGTCATGCTGTATATCCTATTAATAACGCGATTACCTGTTTTAGTTAGCAATTTCTGCGCCATTTTTCTTGGATATACAGCTTTATTTCAAGGTTAATGCATGTTGAATTTCTAGCTTTGACTACAACACTTATCACAACCGACAACTTTTTCTGTTGGCCAGCTCATACGTGCACGCTTATAAGCGAGTTCGAAATTGGCAAAATAACCAATCAATATTTGCTGGTCAAATTGCGGCATATCTACGCATCCTTGCGTACCATTGTGAATTAAATGCGAGCCATTCGTTAAGGCATTTTCATCGACTATAAATTTAATCATCTACCATTCCCCTGATTATTTTTTATAAAATTCAAAGATTAAATAAATCCATATAAAATTTATGTGATTTATAATCACATACTAAAATTATGCCTTTATTGTTTAAAAATCAACCATATTTTAAAGATATTTTTAGGCGTCTCTTGGATGACTTAAACGCATAATGATGCGCTCTTTTAGGACGGATAGGTGCGATTGCTCGATTGCATTTTTTGCGCTTAAGCCAAGTGCTTGGAATGTTGAGTAAAGGTATTTTTCACTCGAACTGACATCAACAAATACGGCGTCCAAATCAGACAACCCATAGTACTCGTCGCTAACTGCATGATGGTCTGTGTATCAGTAGCGCTTCTTATAATTTTTATAATCTTTATCAAACTTTGCTAATACTCAGTTTCAGATTTTTAATTTTATATTTATTAAACAAAACGCAGATCACTCACTCTAAAAGATGGATTCATTTTAGAGTGAAATATTGATTGGTTTATAAAGGGGTATCGACCTGTACAGTTCGTTTTTGGCGTATGCGGCGAACCAACCAGATCACGATTGCAATCACTAAGATCACCACGAAAAATGGGACTAAAAAGGCCAATACTGACAAGACTGCAGCACCAATCCATTCCCCTGTAGATAAGATCGGATTTGCAACGCCACCTGTGGTTGCGGTAGATACACCACGCGCAGCGACAGTACTCATTTGCACTGCTGTTGCTGTACCACCACCGACAATAATTGCTGCCGCCCAACTGGCAAACTGTGACATTTCACCTGAGCTTACTGCCATTGTGGCGATGGTCCCTGCGATCATTGCTGCGGGTGTTGAAATGGTGTCGAGCGCATTATCTACCCAAGGAATATAGTACGCGGCAATTTCACAAACCGTCGCAATTGCTAAGCCAATACAAACTGCAGGCATAGACAACCATTCGAATCCTTTCATCGGTTCGAATAGTCCTAAAATGGAAGCAACACTCATCACCAATAAAGGTACAAAGACACGGAAGCCACAGGCAGCACTTAAGCCAATACCAATACACAGTCCTAATATTGTTTCCATGGGCTTCTCCGAATGGTCAAACGTACAATTTGTTTTTATGTATGCTGTGTTATACGTTAGCAAAAAGCCCTATCGAGTGATAGGGCTTTTCTTTCTAAACAGCGGATAACTGTTAGTGTTTTGCAGCTTAGGCATTCTTATTGTTAAATTGATTGCCTTGGCATTTGGTACACGGTGGTAAACGATCAGTACCAATTTCTAAGTAGACGCGGTGTCCGCATTGAACACAAAAATAGAAGCCTGTTCCGGGTTTTTGACCAGCAGTAACCATTTTTGTTCTCCATGTGTTTTTAGAAATGGTAGATTCAGTATAACTCTCTTGTGATGAATGTCTATTGGTCATTTCGACAATTGATAATGGCATTTAGGCAAAGCATAATTTCGATTGGAAATTTTGGCTGTATCTTAATTTCAAACACTCCTTATATTAAATTAGAATGAAAATATTAATCTATATGAAATTCTTAATTATTTTTGGATACACCAACTTGTAAATTCATTAATGTGAGTTGGATCTAGTACGACTTCTTCTAGGCTTTTCTCATCCAAATCCTGTTTAAACTTATACCATTCATTAGTTTTTTTTGTTTCAAGACAAAGATGCGGTTCTATTGCACCCGACCTCCACAACCAAATCGAATGTGTTATGAAATGCTTTCTTAACTTCTCAATCGGTTCATGTGCATTTGGTTGTTGGGCTAAAAGCTCATAAATTTCAGCCGCTTTAAATCCATCACCTCCTGATGGATAACGACCATTCAATTTAAAACCATGAATTGGCTGTATTTCACTAACAATATCAAGGCATTTACTTATATTGTGATTATCTTTATCAATTAGATGAAACTTTTGAGCTGAAAAAGCAAAATCCAAATCAGCTAATGCTTTCACTGGAATATTCATTTCTTTTAAAATATTAATCATACCTGAAATACTTTGTGAACCATTTGCTATAACTAAAGCTAGTTTCAGCTCACCCAAAGACTTACCTGTAACTTTTTTTATTAATGCTGGAAGAACTTGTTTTTCGGTCTCTCCTTCTGCGATTAGCACAGTGTCAGAAAATAAAATTTGACCTAAATTATAAGTTTCAAATAATAATCTTGCTTGTGCATCATGAGTATTTAAAACCTTAGTTATAGCCTCTTTTAACCGAACTTCAACTCTAGTTCCATTTGCATCTTTTCTTACAATATTTGTATAAGGAATATCATCATGTTCAATCATAAATGGCGAATGAGTTGTAAATACCACTTGATAGCCTTTTTTTGAAAGACTTTTCAAAGATGCTCTTAATAATTCAATTGCTTGAGGGTGTAAAAATAATTCAGGTTCATCAATCAGTAATAGATTTGTTTTTCCCTCTTTAGAAACATCTTTTGTGATTTCAGCTAAATGCCTAATTAATGTCATTTGGATAGCTCTTTGAGCTCCATGCCCCATATCACTAAAATCAGTTTTCCTATGATTTCCTTCTTCAGTTACTTTTATCTTTCCTTGTTTAAATAAATCATTAACATCAGGCGTTGGAATATCTATATTCAATTTTAACCCCGGGAAAAAATCTTCTATTTTATTGTTTATAGAATTATCAAACTCCTCAAAGTCTTTTAATCTTTCCTCACCATCAACATTAAGTTTTGAACCAATTACCTTTAATGCATCATTAATTACATCTACTTTTGTTGCTATAATTTCTTTTTGTAAAATGGCTATTAATTTTCCAATTGTATTACCTGCTTTAAATTTTGAAACATCTTCAGCTGAATCTTCCATAGAATTTATAAAAGTTGGCTCAGGGAATAAAGTTGTTATTGCTTGCGGTAATCCATTCGGATTGTTCCACTCATCATCATTTTGATTCGGAAGTTGTACCCCCATTACTACTGCATTTTTACCTGCACCAGGTCTTTCTTGTAAAAATCTAATTCTTATTTTTTCATCGTCTAAATATGGTTCTAAGCTTTTAAATTGTGTTTCAGATAAATGAGCCAAACTTTGCTCATTCAATCCATCTAATAAAGCAATTATTTGTATAGGTTTACTGCAATCATAAAAGCTACTCTCATCTTGCGCTTTCCCTCTCACAAGAATATCTATGCATTTTAATAAATTGGACTTACCAGCATTGTTATATCCTACTAATGCTGTAAACGATTCTAATTTTAAAATAGTCTCTTTACATGATCTAAAATTATTAATTTTAATTTCTGTAATACGATGCATTAAAATCCCCCGAAATTAAGCAAGAAAAACCCCACATAAATGTAGGGTCTTTTTTAAACAATATCAATAACTTTAATCTCCCCCTTGCGAAGTAATACTTCTCATCTTTTAAAAGAGGGGAACTCCCTCCTTTTTCAAAGGTGAGGAATATATTCCGTAAGGGGTGGATTTAAAGAATTACATTAAGCCACATTCCCTTCCAAAAAGTCCTGTGCAAAGCGCTGCAACACACCACCCGCTTCATACACATGAACTTCTTCTTCAGTATCCAAACGGCAAGTCACAGGCACTTTAATGATTTCATTTTTGCCATCAGTCGTAGAACGTTCAATCACTAAAGTTAAATCAGAACGCGGTGCAATATTACCAATCACGCTATAAAGCTCAGTACCATCCAGCTTCAAAGTTTTACGGTCAGTCCCTGCTTTAAACTCAAGCGGTAACACACCCATACCCACCAAGTTAGTACGGTGAATACGCTCAAAACCTTCTGCCACAATTACTTCTACACCCGCAAGGCGCACACCTTTGGCAGCCCAGTCACGGCTCGAACCTTGACCGTAGTCCTTACCTGCAATGATGATCAGCGGCTGCTTACGATTCATATAAGTTTCAATCGCTTCCCACATACGCATCACTTCGCCTTCAGGCTCTACACGCGCTTTTGAACCTTGCTTGATCGTACCGTCAGAACGCACCACCATTTCATTAAACAATTTCGGGTTGGCAAATGTCGCACGCTGTGCAGTTAAATGGTCACCACGGTGGGTTGCGTATGAGTTAAAGTCTTCTTCAGGCACGCCCATTTTATGCAGGTACTCACCCGCTGCCGAATCCATCATGATCGCATTTGAAGGCGATAAATGGTCTGTGGTGATGTTGTCAGGCAGAATCGCAAGCGGACGCATATTTGCAAGTGTACGCGGTGCAGCCAAAGCCCCTTCCCAATACGGCGGACGGCGGATATAAGTACTTTGCGGACGCCAGTCGTATAACGGGCTTGCCGCTTTTTCACGCTCACCCAAATCAAACATTGGGATATACACTTTCTTAAACTGTTCAGGTTTAACCGCTTCTTTCACCAATGCATCAATTTCAGCATCAGACGGCCAAATGTCTTTCAGGTAAATTGGATTGCCATCTTTGTCATTACCCAATGAATCGGTTTCGATATCAAAACGAATCGTCCCTGCAATGGCATATGCAACTACGAGCGGAGGCGATGCCAAGAACGCTTGTTTTGCATAAGGATGGATACGTCCGTCAAAGTTACGGTTACCTGAAAGTACCGCAGTTGCGTACAAATCACGATCAATAATTTCTTGTTGGATTTTTGGATCTAAAGCACCTGACATACCATTACACGTGGTACATGCATACGCTACGATACCAAAGCCTAGTTTTTCTAAATCACCCAATACACCTGCTTCTTCTAGGTATAAAGCTGCTGCTTTAGAACCTGGTGCAAATGATGATTTCACCCAAGGTTTACGCACAAGTCCTAACTCATTAGCTTTACGTGCAAGTAAGCCTGCTGCCACGGTATTACGTGGGTTAGAAGTGTTTGTACATGAGGTGATTGCTGCAATGATGATTGCGCCATCAGGCATTAAACCTTCAGCTTCCTGAGCTTTAGCCGCTTCTAAGTTACCTGCAATGCCTTTCGCTTTTAAATCAGCAGTTGATACACGTGCATGTGGATTCGATGGACCTGCAATATTACGAGTGACTTGTGATAAATCAAAACGTAGTACACGCGGGTATTCTGCCGCTGTCATATCCGACGCCCAAAGACCAATTTCTTTGGCATAGGTTTCAACCAATTTCACTTGATCCGCTTCACGGCCTGTCAATGTCAGGTAATCAATGGTGTTTTGGTCAATGTAGAACATCGCAGCCGTTGCGCCATATTCAGGGGTCATATTCGAGATCGTTGCACGGTCGCCTACAGACATACTGTCTGCACCTTCACCGAAGAACTCTAAATAAGCACCAACCACACGTTCTTTACGCAAGAATTCAGTTAAAGCCAATACGATGTCAGTTGCGGTAATGCCTGCTTGACGCTGACCGACAAGCTCTACACCAATGATGTCTGGTAGACGCATCCAAGATGCTCGGCCAAGCATCACATTTTCAGCTTCGAGTCCTCCGACACCAACAGAAATTACACCCAATGCATCAGTATGCGGCGTATGTGAGTCTGTACCCACGCAAGTATCAGGGAAAGCTAAACCATCACGGTTTTGAATCACTGGAGACATTTTCTCCAAGTTAATTTGGTGCATGATACCGTTGCCCGCAGGGATCACATCAACATTTTCAAATGCTGTTTTGGTCCATTCAATGAAATGGAAACGGTCTTCGTTGCGACGATCTTCAATTGCGCGGTTTTTCTCAAAAGCGTCTGGGTCAAAACCGCCAAACTCTACAGCTAGAGAATGGTCAACAATCAGCTGCGTTGGAACAACAGGATTGACTTTTGACGGGTCGCCACCTTGGTCAGCAATCGCATCACGCAAGCCTGCAAGGTCAACCAATGCGGTTTGACCGAGGATGTCATGGCACACCACACGTGCAGGGTACCAAGGGAAATCGTGGTCTTGTTTGCGGTTAATCAGTTCTTTTAAAGACTGTTCTAAGATTGCAGGGTCACATTTACGAACCAACTGCTCTGCAAGGACTTTAGATGTATATGGGAGTTTTGCGTATGCGCCTGGCTGAATATCTTCTACGGCTTGGCGTACATCGAAGTATTCTAGCTGGGTGCCTTGCAGCGGTTTACGGTAGTTGTTGTTCATAGCGTTCCTGCCCTCGGTCTTTCATTTTTTTGCGTTGTCTTTTTCATAGACAATTCATCTTTGTTCGATAGGCATACTACACTGCCGAAAACCCATTTCCCAAATCTGATATATTTCATAGAGTTAAATATAAAAACAGGGGTTTTTGAAATATTTAGTTACACTAACTTTGGAATATTCGCTCTAAATGTGATTTTTTTTGAAAAATAGCTGCAAATCTGCCTCATTCTTTAGTCTAAGGAAAATTGCACTGCATAATATTTAATCTAAATATCAACCAAATTGATTAAAAATCAGTCTTATCAATTTTAGTATTTAATAATCAAGGCATTAAATTACTTCATTAGCTCATTGCGCCTCAAAGCCATAATGTGAATCAAAACACTGTTTTATCATTTATTTCATCTTAATTCTCAATTTATCCCTATTTGCAGGGATAGCGTCGAATCACCCCTCTCTCAGATAATAAAAGCACGACATACAAGCACAGTAATTCGCTGTACTCGCCAAAATAATCACAATATTTACAAAACCTTAGCTAAATAAATCAGCGACTACTGTTCTACCGTCATTATGCTTTGGGGAAAGATCATGACAAAATTTAAAACCATCATTGGGGCTGGCTGCCTCTTAAGCTGTCTCAGCTTCATTGCCTGTGGCGACAACGACCAATCGACAACAGATTCGACGACTCAAGAAGAGGAAGTAGACTCACCGACTGTCATCTCGAATCCACCACGTTTGAAAGCCAATGCACAAGGTGAGCATGAACTGCTGATTGCCTATAAACGCCAAGCCTTATACGACCCTGAAACGGGTGAAAATGACCTATTACAGGTCAGAGGCTATCTGACTAAACCTGAACTCTGGAACTCGAAAAATAGCGATGGCAGTGTTTCGGATGTGTTGGTTGGCCCACAAATTCGTGCGAAACAAGGTGACAATTTAAAAATTCATCTGGTCAATCACCTCCCTGTTGAATCGACGGAGACCTGTCCAAGTCCAGTGACCAATATTAACCAAGGGAACTGTTTTAACACCACAAATTTACATACACATGGTCTTTGGGTTAGCCCGCAAGGAAATAGTGACAACGTATTTTTGAGCTTAAAACCTCAGCAAGATTTTCATTACGAATTTAAGATCGAACCGAATCATCCTGCGGGAACATTTTGGTATCACTCGCATGTGCATGGTTCAACCGCGATTCAGGTCTCAAGTGGCATGGCTGGCCCTTTGATTATTGAGGGAGAGCGGAAACCTGTCATTCGTCAGGGGCAAATTCAGCAGACTGGAGATTTGGACATCTTATGGAAAAATCAAAAAACCCAGCAGTATGACCATGAAAAAATCATGCTATTCCAGCAGATTCAATACAATGAAGATTGCGACAGCAATTTAAGCCAAGTGAATGGTACACCCTGCATCTATAGCTTAGAAGATTATTCAAAACTCGATATACCCACCTCATGGGCGGATGAAAATCGTTTTACCAGTATCAATGGCAAAATGTTTGGTGAAATTAAGGTGGATCAGAACCAATACCACCGCTGGCGCATGATTCACGGCGGTATCCGTGACACCATTGGTTTGACCATCAAAGAACTACCTGATTCTGCGCTCTTTACCGCAGAGCAAACCCTGAGCGAATGTCAAAAGTATCAAAGCAAGTCGATGTCTTTACAGTTTAAAACGCTGAAAACATTACCGTTATATACCCTTGCACAAGACGGCTTGACCATGGGGAAAATCCAAAAGCACGGGATTGAAATTTTTCAGCCGGGTTATCGCTTTGATGCCATGCTCTCTTTCCCGACCACCAATAAATACTGTGTATACGATGCCAAGCTGAATCTTGAAGATGAAATTAATGCGCCTGAATCAAGTCCGCTACTTCGTCGCGCACCAGAAGAAAAACTCAATACACAGCTCCTCGGTTGGGTCAATGTGCAAGCAACTCAACTACCGCAGCAAACGCCGTTTAACTTCTTAAAAAGTCAGGCCACCCAACTAAAACTGGCACCAGAAGTGATTGCACAGCTCGAACAGGGTGATTTATCAGCCTTTATCTCGCATGCGAGTTTAATGACTGCTGAAGTCGATGAAATGCTCAAAACGATGGCGAAGCAAATCACCAACTTTGACATTCTGTTCAATACAGATGGCAGCTTTAAATTTGGTATTCGTCATGCCGAAGAAGGTACCTTGATCAGCTTTGGCGATGCCTACTATGATGAAGACCATACCCACCATAGCTATGTCCGCAAGCTTCCAATCGGGCAAACTCAAGAGTGGGAGTTAAGCAGTAATGTTGCCAGTCATCCTTTCCATATTCATGTCAATCCATTCCAAGTCGTGAAAATATTGAATGAAAATGGTGTCGATGTCAGCGCCATCGGCAGCTCAGATAAAGATCGTGCAGGAAATATTGACTCGCAATATCATGGAATGAAAGGCGTTTGGAAAGATACGCTCTTTGTCAAACAGGGCTATAAAATCTTTGTTCGCAGTAAATACGAAAAATTTGAAGGTGACTTCGTGCTGCACTGCCATATTTTAGACCATGAAGATCAAGGCATGATGGAAACCGTGCGTATTTGTGGCGATCAATATGATTGTAATAGTGAACCGCCTTCGCATCATTCCACTATGGATATGACTGCAAGCGATATGCCTACACACAATCACTAAGACAGATCTCTGCTGTACAAAAGCCCATATCAATATGGGCTTTTTGTTTGCCTAACACTGCGGCTTGCTGCAAAATAACATGATTAATGATATCTAAAATTTATACTGAGGCTGGTCATGACAACGTCTATGGCATTCACATCTTTTTCACTCAACGGTGTCGATGCACAAAAATTTCTACAAGGGCAAGTGACTTTGCATGTTGAACGCCTTGAAGAAAATGCAACACGTTATACCGCAATCTGCGACCTCAAAGGCCGTATTCATTTTGGTTTATGGCTCACCAAACACAGTGCTGAAAGTTTTTCTATTGTCACTACAGCAGATCAAGCCGAAGAATTTGCCAAACATATTAAAAAATATGGTGCATTTTCTAAGATGAAACTTGAAGAAACTGGTGCAGTTTTTCCAAGTTTAGTCGGTGATGAAACGACATTTACTTCGGAACCGACGGATGTTGTTGCATGGGAAATTCAAGCGATTCAAGCGGGTCAGGCCTATATCGACCAAGCTATTGAACATGTGTTCCAACCGCAAGAGTTACGTCTACATCAGCGTGAAGGTGTCCACTATGACAAAGGCTGTTATTTGGGTCAGGAAGTGATTGCACGCTTATGGTTTAAAGCCAAACCGAAAGCTTGGTTGCATGCGATTTCAGGTACAGGCACTGCTCCTGCACAAGGCGAACAGCTGAATAAAGGCGTACAAGTGGTCAATAGCGCGGCTGTAGAAAATGGTTATGTAGCTTTAGTTGTGGCACGCCCAGAAGCTTTAGAAGAGTTAGATGTGACAGTTTTAGCCTTGCCTGAAGCATTGAATGGTGATGTGGCGCGTCCGCAGTCAGCTTAAATAAATTCAGAAGATAGCTACATTTAGCTATCTTCTTTTATAACAAATCTAAGTTTTAAATTTTAAAATTCATCATGTTAATTTGACTATTTTTAAACTAAAATGCACTCCGAATTTTAACAATAAACTATATAACGATGCATCAGACACAATTTCAAGACCCAAAGCATAAGTTAATCGCACTCTACTATGGTGGTTTTTCAATATTAGCAGTTTTAATGATATTTTATTTTATTGGTTTTCTTAATCTGTTCTCAATTAACAATATTATTTATCTACTGTTCCTTCTTCAACTTATCATTACAATTTCTGGCAGTTATCTTTACTGGAAACAAAACATTAAAGGTTTAATAACCCTAAAATGGATAAGTTTTAGTTTGATCTTCCTTATATGTACGCCTTATTTTTTATATATTCCAAATATTGCACTTATTTTTGGTTTTTACATAGAAGCAACTCCTGATTCTTTTTTCTATCTACTAAAAGCACATATAGGCTACAACACGTCAATAAAATTCAATACAGCTGGAACTTTGCCTTGGGGCTTTGGTTTAAATTTTATTGAGTTAATTATGTTCTTACGTTTTAGAAAAATTTTAAAAGAAACTCTACAGCAAACATAGAAATAGAAGAGTTAGAATCCTCTCTCATTAATGATCATATTTTATAACATCAAACCCACAGCCAAAGCCTAAAGACTTTGGCTTTTTAATCACTTATTTTTTCCCTCACATAATAAATCCCCCCTGCCCGATCATCCGAAAAATAAAAAGATTTTTCATCGATTTTATAAATATCTGCAGGTCGCCCATGCACCGTTTTACCGACTAAAAAACCATCCATAAAGGTTTCAAGTTTTTGTCCTTTACGCATAATTGCAATTTGATAGCCATGACCAATGCCTTCGTCCGTAGAACCATGCAAGGCCATTAAAAATGCATTTTTAATGGCGGTATCAGTATAAGGGTCATCAAAATAATCAAAACCCAATGCAGATGAATGCGAAGGGAAATAAGTATAGGGCGATGGAACATTTTTACAGCCAGATGCACGTTTAAATTTAGGATCCGCTAATACTTTGCCCTGCCATGAATAACATGCGGGCCAGCCATAATCGATATCCCGTTTTAACGCATAAAAAGTTTCATCTGGCTTTTTACTTCCCAAATGATCAGAACCTTGATTAGTTGCAAATAGAAATCTGCCGATCCATTTTAGCCCAACAGCATTACGCAAACCTGTCGCATAAATCCGTTGCTCTGAACCATCAGGATTCATCTCGATGACGGATGCTCGTACTTTTTCTTTTTCTACACAGGCGTTACAACTCGAACCAACCGACACATAAACTTTTCCATTCCCACCAATAGCAATCGTCCGAGTCAGGTGCCAACCGCCGTATTTATAACTCAAACCATAATCTGGAAATGTCGCTAAAACTTCAGCCTCACTCGAAGGCTGAGTTTCTCATCTACTAAATTTTTGCCGTGTCAGTCGATGCGTTTCTGCCAAATAAAGCCAATCCTGTCCTTGAGCATCGGTATAAAACTGAACTGAATTTGGATTTCTCAAACCAGTCAGATAAGGAATGATTTTGCCAAATTTACCTGTGTCAGCATTCCAATCATCCAATATATACACAGTACCTTTTTTATTATCTGTTAGATCATACATATCCGTGACAAACATTCTGCGATCAGGCGCTTGCGCAAAAAAGCGTACCCGTTTGAGACCTTCAGCAGCAGGAATGATCTCGAAATTTGCAGGCAAATTTAAAGAAAACTGCTTGCCATTTTTTAAATGGATTGGATGCGGAACAAGCTTGGGTTGTTGAGCCCAACTGGTTATTGAACAGACGAAACTAAGGATCAAGATGGCACTTATTTTTATCATATTTAAATACATCTCAATGAATCATGTATATCTATATTCATCATAGATGCCTTGTATCTATTTTATTCAATTTATATTTTTAGAAAATATTATATTTTTGAAAATTAAGGTTTTTTAAATCACATATGCTGTGGCAGTACACAACAGTCAAAAATAAGGAGGAACTTTATTCCCCCTCACTTCTTCGTTTTTAAATCATGATTTTAATCAAAATCCATGAAACAACTTATTCATGTCTTTGCATACATATTCTTTAAAATGATAGGCGCGCGCATGTTTGGCATCAAATTTAGCTTCTAAATCGCCTTTTTTGAAAATATAGACACGATCCTCTTTACTGACTAAAAACTCTGCACCCAATTTCATCAAAAGCGCATCAATTTTATCTTCATCTGCAATCGATTCATCTGCATTAATTTTATCGTAATTGCGTTTAATGCCTTTAATAAACATCGCGCTGCCTCTGAGAAAATAACAATGCGCGATTAAATCAGAGTCCTGCTTTTTTGCAAAGGCTTTTGATGCAATAAAGTCGTAGCATTTAAAGTGCAAATGGCAATCAACATTATTTTATAAAAACGCTTTAAATCACAATTCCTCACTTTACATTTACGTAAATCTACCTATGATGTAAAAACCGACAAAAATAACCACCAAAACACATAAATGGAATTATGTGTATGATTTAAAAAAGGTTTCAAGATGAAAAAAATCCTACTTGCAAGCATTTTAGCAATGAGCACTCAATTCGCTTTTGCTGAAACTAAAACAGATGCCGTCGATCCTGAATTTGCTAAAGTGGAAGCTATGGTCAATGCCAAAGATATGAATGGCGCCTACCAAACACTGAGCAAGCTTGCAGCAAAAGGTAATGCTCAGGCTATTTATAATTTGGGCTATCTTACTCAAACAGGTCAAGGCGTAGCGAAGGATGAGAAAAAAGCCATCCAACTCTATGAACAGGCTGCAGCCAAAGGTTACCCTGTTGCAAACTATGTTTTAGGTAAAAATTATGCAACGGGCACACTGGGCTTAAAACAAGACACCAATAAGGCCAAACAATATTTAGAACGCGCATCTTCGGCTGGTTTTGATGATGCCTCCATCGACTATGCCATTTTACTTTTTGCAGAAAATAAACCTGAGTCAGATAAATTGGCGCTCAGTAAACTTGATCCGCTGATTAAAAAAGGCAACTACCCTGCGATTCATGCCAAAGCGCTTTATGACATCAGTGCTGGCTTTAAAGCTAAAAATGAAAAGCCTATTCAGCAAGGTCTAAATAGCATTCAAGAATTAGCAAAAAAAGGCTATGTCCCTGCATTGATGGCGGTGGGCAATATGTTTGTAAATGGCAATATCATCCCGCAAAATTTGCCTGAAGCTAAAAAAATATTTAGCGCTTTAGCCAAAGAAAATATTCCGCAAGCCAAAGAATCTTTGGCAACCGTGGATAAAATGATTGCTGAACAAGCCAAAGCACCAAAAGCCAATGCGAAAAAGAGTTAATTGAGCATTAAAAAAAGCCCTGCACATGCAGGGCTTTTTTCATGGGTTTAAGCAAATCTTGAGCTGATCAAAATCACGTCCACCACAAACTGATTAATACACCTGTTACGACAAAGCCCAAGATGGTACTCATCAACAAAGGCGTTAAGGTCTTTTCATTTAAGCCATAAACTTGTCCTAGCATGGCAAAAATCGTTGGCATCGGCAATGCGGCAATAATCGTCCCTGCATATAACATCTCTTGGCTGACATCGGTCAAATAGCGTAAGCCTAAATAAGTCAGTAAAGGCATCACCAAGTTGCTTGAAATCACCAAATATAAGCTCTGAGCATTCACATACTTTAAGCTCATACCGACAATTCCACCACCAATTGCAAACAGCGCCAATGGTGAAGCTGTTTGACCTAACATCGCCAGTACATCATTGATTTGATGTGGCAAACGGATTTGGAAAATTGCAAATCCAATCCCTAACATTACCCCTGCAAACAATGGATTTTTTAAAAGGGTCATTAAGGTATTTTTGATGATGTCGCCAATATTGGCTTTTTGCTGTGAACTTCCTAATTGCGCAAGGACCAGCACCGTTGGAATCAGCAGCACACTTTCAATAATGACGATTAGTGAGGTATAGGTCATCGCATTTTGACCGACCAATAAGCTTAGGACTGCAGTGCCAATTAAACCTGTATTTGACATACCAGCACCTAGTGACAGTACCGCTGTTTGCGACATATTATTTTTAAAATGTGTCGACAATAGCCAATAGGCCATGCCATACAGTAAAAACGTGACTCCGGTATAAACAAAGAAATAGCCGGGATACCAAATTTGATGCAAATCTTTAGAAGCTAATGACTGAAAAAACAAAGCCGGCAGTGCAATCTTAATCACAAATGCACCAATGGTTCCGACCTGTTCTTTACTCAATAAACTGCATTTTACAGACAGATATCCCAAGGCCAAAAGAAAAAAGATTGGACCAATCACCTCAAAGACCATACGAAATATCCTGTGTAATAGACTCTTCCATCCACACCCTCAACCTGAGAGTGTAGATCGGACCGCTATAAATTTTGATAATTAGAAAGCCGTAAATTGACTTCTTTGTGCATGCGGCTGACAGCGTAAGTACTGCGGAGAAATTTTTAGATTTTCACCGAGTTCAGCAGCAGCATGCCATGGCCAACGCGGGTCATATTGAATTGCACGAGCAAGACCAATCGCATCTGCCATGCCATATTGTAAGATGCCTTCGGCTTGCATTGCTTCGGTAATTAAACCCACAGCAATTACGGGAACCTGAACGGCTTGCTTAATGGCTTCAGCAAAAGGCACTTGATAACTGGCTTGTAATTGAATTTTTTGCGCAACATCTAAGCCGCCACTAGAAACATGAATATAGGCTGTGCCTAGTTGTGCAAGCGCTTTTGACAAACCAATTGCCGAGTCTAGATCCCAACTCGGTGCTTCAGTATATTCCATCCAGTCAGTTGCGGAAATACGTACCCCAATTGGATAATCTTCAGGAACGGCATTTTTCATGGCTTGAAACACTTCAAGCGTCAGCCGAATGCGATTTTCCAGATTGCCACCATATTCATCGCTACGACGATTCGACAATGGTGACATAAATTGATGCAGCAAATAACCATGTGCAGCATGTAGCTCAATTAAGTCAAAGCCTGCATCTACCGCGCGTTTTGCTGAATCGGCAAAGTCTTGAATGACCTGCTGGATTTCATCTCGGCTTAAAGCATGGGGTACATGATCTGTGGCATTAAAGGGCAAATCACTGGCTGACACAGTTTGCCATCCTTGAGGATGATCTGGGGGTAATTGTCCACGTCCTGCCCAAGGTTTATCTGTCGATGCCTTACGACCCGCATGTGCCAGTTGGATAGCAAATGGCATAGGGGAAAGTGATTTCACCTTGGCCAATAGTGCCTTCATCTGTGCGCGTTGCATATCATTCCAAAGGCCGAGGTCTGCATAGCTAATGCGCCCCTCTGCCTGTACAGCTGTTGCCTCGACGATACAAAGTCCAGCACCTGACAATGCATAATTCGCCCATTGTTGCTCATGCCAATAGCTTAACTCCCCTTGCTCATTGGCAGAATATTGACACATGGGTGCAATCACGATTCGATTACTCAGCCCCAATGTTCCAAACTGAATTGGTTGAAATAACAACGCCACATCACTCTCCTTTTAGAAGGCTTTGGTCACACTCAATCCTGCACTCCAATTCACCCCATCCGCGGGTTCAAAGAAGCGTCCGTTTCCATCATTGACGATCACTGAACCGACATAGTTCTCATCAAACAAATTATCTGCACGTACATAGGTTTTGACTTTCCAATCTGCTTGTTTCCACACATAACCTGCGTTGGCAGAAACCACGGTATAGCTCGACGCGGCATCACTGTTGGCATCATCGACATAGACTTTATCCATATAGCGAACATCTAGGCCGGCATTAAAGCCAATATCTGGCTGCCAATTCAGTGCGGCAAACGCTTGGTTTTTGGCGATACCCGGTATATAGGTGCCTTTGACGACATCGCTGTCAGGAATTGCAGCATCAAAAGTGGCATCGATATAACTGTAGCTTGCTTGCGCGCTTAAATCTCGCCATAGCTGTTTATTCCATGAAAGCTCAACACCTTCACGTAAGGTTTTATCGGCATTTTTATAGGTTGCACGACCATTGATACTTCCTGCAGAGACGATGTCATCTTGGGTTTTACTTTGGAATACTGCTGCAGTGAAATTCCCCCATGCATTTTGTGATTTAAGCCCAAGCTCGTAGTTATCGCTACTGGCTGGTTTTAAATCAAAATTCATGCCGTCATCTTTGGAGTAGGCCATTTCTGTAAAGGTTGGTGTTTCAAAACCTTTGGCATAACTGGCATAGGCATTCAGTTGAGGCGCAATATTCCAGCTTACTGCTGCTGAAGGTAAAACTTTGTCATAGTCAGTTTTACCGCTGTCATCCTTATTTAAACCCACGACATATTTATCGTCGGATTCATAATGAACATTGCTATATCGTAGCCCTGTATCTAAAGTCCAATTGGGTAAAAAATTCCACGAAGCTTGGACATAGGGGTCTAAATTCCACAAGGTGTTATTTTCATTTCGACGAATATTGCCTTTCTTGCCAAAATTTCCATTGGCATCAAAATTTTCATAGCCCTTACGGTCTTCATCCATATAATCAAAGGCAAGGCCTGCAGTAAAACGCGTATTCGGCAAGAGGTCTTTGCCTGTCCAGCGAATATCTGTTCCATAATAATCACGGCTAAAATCAATCACACCACCTGCATGGCGCGCATTATTTTGTGGATTTTTGGGGATGGACTGATACTGCACCACATCACGTTGCCCCATATATACCATTGCATTAAGTTCATGCTGATCATTCAATGGTTTTTTCCACGTCAACCCAGTTTGAGTTTGGCTAATTTCCTTACGTACATCATAAGTATTATTGGCATCATTAACTTGTTTCGGATTTTGACGCAATTGCTCCCGATTCAGACCTTGTGGGTCATCGGCATTGATATCCACATGATTCACAATCCAATTGACCTTGGAACCATCATCCAAATCCCACGTCAGTTTTGCATTGCTGAGTACCTTATTTGCAGCACTATGATCACGGTAGCCATCGGTTTCAAAATAAGAAGAACTCACGACATAGCTAGGCTCATTGGCCCGTTCTGAGCCACCTTGCAGTACAATATCAGCACGACTTTTATGATGACTTCCGCCCGAATAACCAAGTTCGATCGAGTCTTTTCCAGTACCTTGTTTGGTCGTTGTTAAAATCGCCCCACCCGAAGAGTTACCGTATAAAGAGGAAAATGGCCCGCCCAACACTTCGATATGATTTAAGCTACTCATATCGATGTTTGACGTCTGTCCCTGACCATCCGGCATGGTCGCAGGGATTCCATCAACATATAAACGGATACCACGCACACCAAATGTTGAACGTGCGCCAAAGCCTCGCATAGACAGTTGCAAGTCTTGTGCATAGTTTTCACGGTTATTCAGTTGTAGTCCGGGCATACCTTTTAAGGTTTCAGACAGATTCACACCCGTATTGTTATTATTTTCAGCCTGCTGTACACGGTATACCGATGCAGGTGTTTTTAACCATGTGGTATTGGTTCGTGGTGCTTCAATGGTAATCTCAGGAAGTAAAACAGGTTCCGTAGAACCTGTTTCTGCATACAGCTGTTGGCTAATACATGCCGTCAGGCAAAGTAAATGTGTCTTAAATGATGTGACGTTAAATTTACTTTGCATAGAGCACCTATTTTGACATTAGAATATTACCTTAGAGCTTAAACCAATTAGGAAAGCATCATCAACCCGATTTGTTGAGCCTGGGTTAATCACATATTGTAAACTTGGGCGAATCATCAACCATTTCGTAGGGTTATGGCTATAGTTCAACTCGACATTATATTCTGCACTTGCATCAAATTTCTCAGCAGAAAGTCGATCATTGACATGCACACGGTTGACCGCCAAGCCCACCATATCATTTGGAAAATGGTCTACTAAACCAATATATTTCACACCCAACTGCTGTGAGTTATCCACTTTATTGGTCACACGATCATGCCATGT
Organism: Acinetobacter sp. YH12076; assembly: GCF_013419525.1. Lineage (NCBI taxonomy): Bacteria > Pseudomonadati > Pseudomonadota > Gammaproteobacteria > Moraxellales > Moraxellaceae > Acinetobacter > Acinetobacter sp. YH12076. Next base: position 97,403 of record NZ_VOZY01000009.1, read on the forward strand.
AAAGTTTGCAAATGAATGTAAACCTTGCTTGCCTTCACCTGTCGACGTCAATTGCTGTTCTACGGCTAACCAACCTGCAAAAGTACGGTTTTTAGCATCAGCTGGATTTGCAATGTCTTTTTGATTTTTGACATCATCAGCCGTGTTATATATACCGCCAACACGGTAACTGCCTGCTAAACCATTCACCAATGCTTTCGGTGTCCAAATGATTTCTACAGGAATAGTTACACCATCGGCATCATCGGTATCCAAATTCCAACCATGGCGTTCCAAAGCATTTTCAGGGTTGTATTCATACACACCCGCTTGTACAGCAAGTTCTGGGCTAAGCTCTTGCTTCACACGTGCGCCCCACTGTGAAACTGGGGTATTCATCCAAATATTGCCTTGCCATTTACCCATTTGCGCAGCGCAAAACGCAGTACTGGCAAAGTCACAGCCCATCACGTTAAAGTCCATACCTAGACCTAAACGGCCTGCTTTAATGCTTAAGCCTTGCTGTTTAAATTGCTTTTCAATAGACAGTTCAGATAAGCGAGTTTTCTGATTACCACGACCAAAATTGGCTTGTGTATTTGCCAATTGAGGAACATCTCCTTGCAAATCACGAACTGAGGTACTTTGACCTTGACGAGCAGTCATTACAGCACGCACAGTCACGCCATCCCAACCTGCGAGTTTTTCCATATCAAGCTGTGTACCTAACCACAATTGGCTGGCTACCGTTGCTGAATGTCCCGGATTACGACCGCCATCGGCAAGATAGGCAGCATCAGCAGCAATATTGGCCTCAAACTTCACACCTTGTTGTGCAAGTTCGGTACGTTTACCATCCCAATCCCCGAGCATGTACTGACCTTTAGTGTCGAATGCTTCTGCGGCGTGAACATGTGTCATGGCTGCTGCAACAAATGCAGGTAGAAGAGCTAGACTGTATTTTTTCATGGTAAAACCTAAATCTGGAGAGAGTCTCTAGACAAGCCACAAGGCTTGAAATCTAATGTCACAAAAATTACATAATTTTTCACGTTCTATCTCAGCATTATTTTTATCATTAACAAAACTTTAATTTATCAATAAATGATTTTAAATAAATCTATTGTTATGCAATATTTTTAGTTATTATTTTTCAATATCTTATATTTTTGAAAATTAAATTTTAAAATTCTGATCGCTTATTCGAACTCATCATCGTGACTTATTGGTTTACTATTCTCACAATTAATAATCAATAGCCTGTTCAAACATCCCCTCAGACCGCGATGAAACTTGCATTCTGTTGGGCTAGACCCAATAGTATGCATAACTTGAATGACCCATTGCTTCGACCTTTATGCCTGAATTACCAGAAGTAGAAACCACTAAAACCAGTTTATTGCCATTATTGAATGAAAAGGTTCTCAAAGTTGAGGTTTTTCAGTCGAGCCTGCGTTGGCCTATTCCTGACGACATTCAAAAACTCGTCGGACAAAAGCTGCTTCAGCTCAGCCGTCGATCAAAATATATTTTGGCTGAATTTGAACAGGACAGCATGTTGTGGCATTTGGGCATGTCTGGTAGTTTTCGGATTTGTGAAGGTCATGAAGCATTACGCAAGCATGATCATCTGGTAATTCATTTTGAAGATATGCAATTGCGCTATCACGATCCACGCCGTTTTGGCTGTATTTTATGGTTAGATGCATCGTCTCAAAGCAAACTGATTGACACGCTTGGCCCTGAACCGCTGAGTGATGCGTTTAATGCTGAATACTTATTCCAAAAATTTAAAAATAAGCAGACCAGTATCAAAGTATCGATCATGGACAATCATATCGTAGTCGGTGTGGGCAATATTTATGCAACGGAAAGCCTGTTTAACCTCGGCATACACCCTGCGCAGCCAGCATCGAGTTTGAGTTTTGAACAAGTTGAAAAAATGGTCATCGAAATCAAACGTATTTTAAAACAGGCAATTGATTTAGGCGGTTCGACTTTACGTGATTACACCAATGCGATGGGCGAAAATGGTTATTTCCAACAAACCCTGCTCGCCTACGGACGTGCCGGTGAAATGTGCATCAACTGTGAAACCATCTTGCAAAATATCAAACTAGGGCAACGCGCATCGGTGTTTTGCCCTGAGTGCCAGCCTTTAAAAAAGGTTAAAATGCTGACTAAGAAAACCGTGAAAGGAAATAAAGCATGAAGTCTGCGATTGTTCGCCACATATTAGTCAAAGATAAAGAACTATGTGAGCAACTGAAAAAGAAAATCAAAGGCGGTGCGGACTTTGTCAAAATTGCAAAGCAGCATTCGACATGCCCTTCGGGTAAAAAAGGCGGTGAGCTTGGCGACATTAAAAAAGGCCAACTGGTTGGTCCAATTGATAAGGCGGTTTTTACTTTGCCCGAACGTGAACTACATGGCCCAATCAAAAGCCAGTTTGGCTGGCATTTGTTAGAAATTAAGTTTCGGATGTAACATAGCACCCACATTGAACATGCTATAACGAGTATATCGCGAATATGTGCTTTTCATCTTAAAGCACATAATCCCAGTATTTTTTTCAATCGTTCAGAACATTGGCTGGCGGTTTTCAATCATATAATATAAATCATAGCAACCAGATAACATTGCACTAAATCAATTCTACTTAATAATAAATAAAGGACATTCCATTGGGCTATTACAACTATTTTCGTCTTGGCACTGTCGATACAACAGATTTTTACAATCATTCGAGGTGAACGAAAGCATGCACTTATCCAAGCATTATATGATGATCAAGATATGAACCCTCATGGTGAAGTCCAGTTGGCACTAGATTTAGATGGGAATCGTAACGATGAATCAAAATGGTATGATGCGATACAGCAAATTAGCAAATTATCCAAAAATCACCCTTTAGTCTTATTTATATTAGGTCAACAAGCCTGCGCACCCGAATCACCTGAAGAAGCAAATGAAGTATTTACAGGCATTCGAAATGGCATTGTTTTTTCGACATCAGAACCTAAGTTTATGAAAATGACCCCTCAACAAAATTCACAATAAAAAACGGCGCTTTAAGCGCCGTTTTCACTGCTAAAGGATTAACCTTTACGTTTTAATTCATCACGAATTTCACGAAGTAATTCGATATCTTCTGGAGTCGCCTCTGGAGCTGGCTCTTCAACTTTTTGACGGCGCAATTTGTTCATCAATTTCACTAACCAGAATACGACCCATGCCAAAAGCAAGAAGTTGATTAAGATAGTTAAGAAGTTACCGTAAGCCAAAACATTAAGGCCTGCATCCTGTGCTGCTTTTAGCGTGGTTAAATTGTTTGGGTTATCGCCCAATACTAAGAACCAATTTGAATAATCAACGTCACCACCAAGGATCCAAGAAATAAAAGGCATGATAATGTCTTTTACCATTGAATCGATGATTTTACCGAAAGCACCACCAATGATGACACCTACAGCCAAGTCCATCACGTTGCCTTTTACGGCAAATTCTCTAAATTCTTGAATAATACTCATGTGATCTCCAGAAATTTTTTCAGCTTTAATTTTGTGACGAAGTATACATTATATCTGTATAACTATTTCCACCTAATTTACTTGGTTTTTATTAGATTCTAAATGCCATGTATAAAAATTCACACAAAACATTTTTAATTTTGGTAATACATTCTATTAAAAAGGATTTATCAAAATTATGCATGTCGAATTAAATGAATAAAGTCATTCAATTTTTGCATTTTTATTCAAAACGCCCATGCATAAAAAAACCGCTAACCTAAGTCAGCGGTTTTTTTGAAACTGTAAAATTAAACGTTACGGTTACGTTTACGTTCGTTTTCAGTCAACCAGCGTTTACGGATACGGATTGACTTAGGCGTTACTTCAACTAATTCGTCGTCTTCAATAAATTCAAGCGCTTGTTCAAGCGTAAATTCAATGTGCGGAACAAGAGTCAACGCATCATCAGTACCAGAAGCACGTACGTTAGTTAGCTGTTTCGCTTTAGTTGGGTTAACAGTCATGTCGTCTGAACGTGAGTTAATACCAACGATCATACCTTCATAAACTTCTAACTGAGGTTTAGCGAATAGACGGCCACGGTCTTGTAAGCTGAATAGTGCATAGCCCAAGCAAGTACCTTGAACCATAGAAATCAACACACCGTTTTGACGTTTCGCCACAGTACCTTGTTTCATAGGACCGTAGTGCGAGAAGCTTGAAGTCATGATACCTGTACCTGAAGTCATAGTTAAGAATTCAGAACGGAAACCAATCAAACCACGTGAAGGAACTGTTGCTTCAATACGGATACGGCCTTTACCGTCAACTTCCATATTGGTCATTTCACCTTTACGGTGACCCATTTGTTCCATTACAGCGCCTTGGTGCTGCTCTTCAACGTCAAACGTTACGTTTTCGTATGGCTCTTGTTTTTCACCATCAATTTCTTTGATGATTACTTGTGGACGTGATACGCCCATTTCGAAGCCTTCACGACGCATGTTTTCAATAAGAACTGAAAGGTGAAGCTCACCACGACCAGATACTTTGAAACGGTCAGGACTGTCAGTATCTTCAACACGTAATGCTACGTTGTGAATCAATTCGCGATCTAGACGTTCACGGATATTACGTGAAGTTACGAATTTACCTTCTTTACCAGCAAACGGTGAGTTGTTTACTTGGAAAGTCATCGATACTGTAGGTTCGTCTACAGAAAGTGCAGGTAAAGCTTCAACTGCTTTTGGATCACAGATTGTGTCAGAGATATGAAGTTCATCAATACCCGTTACACAAACGATGTCACCAGCAGAAGCTGATTCAACATCGATACGCTCTAAACCATGGTAACCCATGATTTTTAAGATACGACCGTTACGTGTTTTACCGTCTTTGTCGATTACAGTTACAGGAGTGTTTAATTTCACTGAACCACGTTGAATACGACCAACACCGATAACACCTACGAAGCTGTTATAGTCAAGTGAAGACACTTGCATTTGGAATGGACCGTCAACGTCAACCGCTGGTGGTTCAACGATGTCTACAATTGTTTCGAACAATGGAGTCATGTCTTCAGCAAGTTCTTCTGGAGATGGACCAGCCACACCACGAAGACCTGAAGCATATACAACTGGGAAGTCTAACTGTTCGTCAGAACCACCAAGGTTGTCGAACAAATCGAATACTTGGTCAATTACCCAGTCTGGACGAGCGTTTGGCTTGTCGACTTTGTTAATAATTACGATTGGTTTCAAACCACGTGCGAACGCTTTTTGCGTTACAAAACGAGTTTGTGGCATTGGGCCTTCTTGAGAGTCAACAAGAAGAAGTACGCAGTCAACCATTGACATTACACGTTCTACTTCACCACCGAAGTCGGCGTGTCCCGGGGTATCCACGATATTGATACGGTATTCAGTGTTAGTACGCTTGTCTAACCATTTGATTGCAGTGTTTTTTGCAAGAATGGTAATACCACGTTCACTTTCAATAGCGCCAGAATCCATTACACGTTCGATCTCGCCTGCGCGATCGCCAAGAGCACCTGATTGCTGTAAAAGTTTGTCTACAAGAGTAGTTTTACCATGGTCGACGTGCGCGATGATGGCAATGTTACGGAGAGTTTTAATATCTGACATGTGAATTCGATACGCCTAAAGTTTGAGGGCAAATTATACAGAAAAAATATAGATTTTAGTAGTGACAGTTTATTGACAATCGCATTTTTTTTGACGACTGGTACGCTTTTGGTTTTGTAAAGCTGTGTAAACAGATTAGAATAGCGCCACCTAGCCTTAATTTTCAGTGCCGCATGTCTGATTTAAACCAATCTCCCGAAGCAAAAGATCAACTCGATTTAGTCTATGGATTGAATGATCGACCAAAACCTTTTATTGCTTTTCTCGCTGCGTTCCAACATTTATTGGCCATTATTGTCCCAATTGTGACGCCGGGTCTGCTGATCTGTTTGGCACTAGGTGTGTCAAAAGAAGACACCAATATGATTCTGTCGATGTCATTGGTGATCTCTGGTATCGCAACCTTTTTACAATGTAAAAAAGTCGGTCCATTTGGTGCAGGTCTCCTGATTGTACAAGGAACCAGCTTTAACTTTATTGGTCCTATTATCGGTATTGGTTCTGCAATGGTTGCGGCAGGTACACCTGTAGAAGCAGTTATGGCATCTATCTTTGGTGTGGTGATCGCGGGTTCATTCATTGAAATGGGTGTGTCACGAATCTTACCTTGGGTGAAAAAACTGATTACCCCATTGGTAACAGGTATTGTGGTGCTATTGATTGGTCTGACTTTAATTAAAGAAGGCCTGATCAGTATGGGTGGTGGTTATCAAGCTATGGGCGATAAAACATTTGCCAATGCAGACAACCTCATCATGTCATGTACCGTTTTGGCACTGATCATTTTATTGAACCGTGTGCGTATTACATGGGTAAAAAGTTCTGCCATCCTAATTGCCTTAGTCGTGGGTTACATCCTTGCAGGCTTTATGGGTCATTTAAACTTTGATGGTTTAAAAGATGCGCCACTGGTTCAAATTCCAACACCGATGCACTTTGGCTTAAGCTTCTCTTGGAGCTTGTTTATTCCAATGGCATTTATCTACCTTGTGACATCTTTGGAAGCGATTGGCGATATTACCGCGACTTCTAAGCTTTCAAATCAAGCTGTAGATGGCCCTGAATGGATGAAGCGTATTAAAGGTGGTGTATTGGTGAATGGTGCAAACTCATTCCTTGCCGGTATCTTTAACACGTTCCCAAGTTCTGTTTTCGCGCAAAACAACGGTGTCATTCAGTTAACAGGTGTTGCAAGCCGCTATGTAGGCATTTGGATTGCTGCCCTATTGGTTATTTTAGGCTTACTTCCTGCTGTAGCAGGTGTCATTCAGGCAGTTCCACAAGCCGTGCTTGGTGGTGCTGTGATGGTGATGTTTGGTGCCGTGGCTGCCTCGGGTATTAATATCTTGTCAGGCATTCATTTAGACCGCCGCGCACTATTAATCATTGCGATTTCATTGGCATTGGGTCTAGGTGTTGCACAAGTACCACAAATCCTTGAACATCTTCCTGAATTGTTCCGTAATATCTTCAGTTCAGGCGTTGCCACTGGTGGTATCGCTGCCCTTATTTTGAATATTGTTCTTCCTGAAGTGAAGAAGTAAGTTCATTTGTCAAAGAACACTGCCTAGGTTCCGCCCTAGGCAGTGTTTTTTATGATGGAGAAATCTATGGATCTCACAAGTGAAGTCGTTATACGACAGATCGATTTATTACAAGATCGCGTGCTTTTCGTAAATGCACCGACAGATGACTTACTCAGTCAATTGAATGACAATATTAAGCCATCGATTTGGTGCTGGAATTTTAATGATTTTCAGTACTTTCAAAATCAACAGTCAAACGTCCATTTTGGTGTCGATTTTCCTGAAGGTCAGTTTGATCAAGCGGTTATTTTTGTTCCTAAATCAAAAGAACTGCTGAATTATTTATTACACAATGTGGCAAGTCACCTTGCTCAAGGTGCGTCTATTTTCCTCGTGGGTGAGAAAAAAGGCGGTGTTGAACGCGCAGCAAAACAATTACAACCCTTTGGTAAAACCCTAAAAATTGATAGTGCGCGTCACTGTCAAATGTGGCAAACCCTCTTAGAAAAAACTGTAACACTCAAGCCACTACAAGATTGGGTGCAAAAATATTCAGTTGAGACTCCAAATGGTGAGCTTACGATTTGCGCACTGCCGGGCGTATTTAGCCAGAACCGTTTAGATGTGGGTACGGCTACCTTATTGCCTTATTTATCACAAGTCACTTCGGGCAAAATTGCTGATTTCGGCTGTGGTGCGGGTGTCATCAGTGCTTATTTAGCCAAACTGAATCCTAAAAATCGTATCTTTGCCATGGATGTAGATGCTTTTGCACTGGCTTCTACACAAATGACATTTGAACAAAATTTGCTTGAACCTGAACAACTTGAGATTAAAGCGGTCACAGGAATCGAGGATGCACCACTATTTTTACATGCCATAGTCAGCAATCCACCCTTCCATCAAGGGATTCAAACCGACTACAATGCCAGTGAAAATCTATGCAAAACTTCGCGCAGACATTTGAAGTCTGGGGGTGAGCTTTGGATTGTTGCCAACCGATTCCTCAATTATCCGACTTTAATTGAGCAACATTACGGTCAATGTACAATCAAAGCCGACCAACAAGGATTTAAAGTCTTGTTTGCGAGCACGCAAAAAAATCTTAAGGAACAATGATGAGCGAAACTCAAAAACCAGCTCAGCTTCAGCGTAAGTTGGGTGCTCGCCATCTCAACATGATTGCAATTGGTGGATCAATTGGTACAGGTTTATTCCTTGCCTCAGGTGCCACCATTGCCAATGCAGGCCCGGGTGGCGCCCTGCTTGCATACTGCTTAATTGGTATCATGATTTACTTCTTGATGACCAGTCTAGGTGAGCTTGCAACACATAATCCAACTTCGGGTGCATTCTTTACCTACGGCACAAAGTATGTCGAGGGTGGTTTCGGCTTCGCTTTGGGTTGGAACTATTGGTATAACTGGGCAATTACCGTGGCATTTGAATTGGTTGCTGTCCAATTCATTATGAAATTCTGGTTTCCAGATATTCCGGGCTTCTACTGGAGTGCGATTTTCCTCGCAATCGTCTTTGCTATTAATGCGCTGACCGTAAAAGGCTTTGGTGAATCAGAATTCTTCTTCTCGCTTGTTAAAGTGCTCGCAATTGTTGCCTTTATCATTATCGGCCTGTTTATGATTGGCAAAATCATGCTGACACCGGGCGTAGAAACATTTGCCAACTGGACCAAGGGTGAAGCCCCATTTGTCGGCGGTTTATCTGCCTTGATTGGTGTGGCCATGATTGCCGGTTTCTCTTTCCAAGGGACTGAAATGGTTGGTGTGGCTGCAGGTGAATCGAAAGATCCTGAAAAGACCATTCCTATTGCCATCAAGCAAATTTTCTGGCGTATCTTGTTGTTTTATATCGTGTGTATTTTCATTATCGGCACTCTTATCGCCTATGATGACCCACGTTTATTACAAGCAGCATCTACTGAAAATATTGCACTATCACCATTTACCTTACTGTATGAAAAAGCAGGTTTTGCTTTTGCTGCATCGGTGATGAATGCGGTGATCTTGACTGCGATTTTATCAGCGGGTAACTCTGGTATGTACTCCTCTACTCGTATGCTGTTTGATATGGCACGTAAAGGCAGTGCGCCGAAAGTCTTTGGTCGCTTAGATTCACGTGGCGTACCAATGAATGCACTTTATGCAACTACAGCGATTGCGGCACTGTGCTTCTTAACCACATTTATCGGTGAACAAGCGGTATTTAACTGGTTACTGAACATGTCAGGTATGTGTGGCTTTATTGTGTGGCTCGGTATTGCAGTTTCACATTATCGCTTCCGTAAAGGCTATTTGGCTCAAGGCAATAAATTAGAAGATCTTGCTTACCGTGCAAAATTCTTCCCATTTGCACCGTGGTTTGCCTTTATTTTGTGTGCCATCGTGGTCCTTGGTCAGAACTATCAAGCCGTTTTAGATGGTGAATGGTTGGCCGTTGTTTCTACCTATATTGGTATTTTCTTATTCCTTGCCATTTGGTTTGGTTATAAGTGGAAACACAAAACTAAGTTTGTTTCATATCAAGAAATGGATGTAAAACCAATGAAAGTTGATCAAGAATAATGTGATCACTGAATAAAAAAAGCAGCTCCTAAGCTGCTTTTTTATGGCTAAAATCGTATCTCAATACATTCACGCTTTAACAAAATGCTTAGTGTCTATTTAAAGTACGCTGTCTCACCTATAACCGCCAATTTATCTACTCATTCGATCATTTTTAAGCGCTCAAATAAAAACGCCCAATGCAATGCATCAGGCGTTTGTTCAAAATTAATCACCTTTTCAGGTTTGATTTTCAATACTTAAGAAGCATTATGCTGTTGTACAAATCTAATAAACTCTTCTTCGCTCATCACAGGTACACCCAACTTTTCAGCCTTTTCTAATTTAGAACCTGCCTTTTCACCTGCAACTACACATTTGGTTTTACCCGAAACACTACCACTGACACGTGCGCCTAAGGCTTGAAGCATTTGCGTCGCTTCATCACGACCCATGGTACTCAATGTCCCAGTAATCACCCAACTCTCGCCATTCAGTGGCTGACGACTTGGTGCAACGGGTGCATCCCAATGAATCCCAGCTGCCAACAAACGATCAACCACTTCAAGGTTATGCGGCGCTTGGAAAAAATCGACAATCCATTCAGCGGTAATATCACCAACGTCTGGCGTTTTTTTCAAGGATTCGAGATCTGCATGACGAATCGCATCAAAGGTTTGGAAGGTATTGGCGAGCATGCGTGCCGTGGTTTCACCCACGCCTCGAATGCCGAGTGCATAAATAAATGCACCTAGTGTCGTTTTCTTACTGTTTTCAATAGAATCGGTGAGGTTTTGAACCGACTTTTCACCCATTTTTTCAATGGTCAGTAATTTTTCACGATGCTTATGCAAGCTATAAATATCAGCAACATCTTTGAGCAGATCCAAATGTAAAAGAGATTCCGCCCAACGATCGCCTAAGCCCTCAATGTCCATAGCTTTACGCGATACAAAGTGACGAATCGCCTCAATACGCTGTGCAGCACAGTACAAACCACCTGAACAACGTGCCAAGGCTTCTCCTTCGGGCATCACCACAGGTGAAGAACAGACAGGACAACATTCGGGCAATTGAACTTCAACTGTTTCTACAGGTCGAAATTCAGGCCAAACTTTTTCCACTTTGGGAATCACATCGCCACTACGGTAAACACTCACGGTATCGCCTACACGGACATCTAGGCGGTGAATTTCACCAATATTATGAAGAGTGACATTGGAAACCGTTACCCCTCCGACTGCCACAGGGTTTAAACGTGCGACTGGGGTCAAAGTGCCTGTACGCCCCACTTGCCAATCAATATTTTCAATCGTCGTCAGCGCTGCGACTGCAGGGAATTTATATGCCGTTGCCCAGCGTGGCTCACGGCTTAAAAAACCTAAAGTTTGCTGCTGTTTCAAACTATTCACTTTAATCACCATGCCATCAATTTCAACACTCAGGCTTGGTCGATCAATGATCATTTGCTCATACGCAGCTTGTACGTCCTGAATGCTGTCACATATAAAGTGACGTTCACCGACAGCAAAACCAAACTGTGTCAGCCATTCTAAGCTAGCAGACATGGTGGTTTGACCATGATGTGGTTCGCACTGTGCAATGCCATAAGCATAAAAAGCCAAGGGACGCGAAGCCGCAATTGCAGGATCGAGTTGACGTAAGCTTCCTGCTGCTGCATTTCGTGGATTGGCAAAGGTTTTTTCACCTTTGGCTTCGTTTTCAGCATTAAGCTTTTCAAAGCCTGATTTTGGCATCAGAACTTCACCACGGACTTCAAGCAGACTTGGAATTTCAGTCTGTGTAGAGGTCAGTACTTTAGGTAAATTACGAATGGTTTTTACATTTTGGGTAATGTCTTCCCCTGTTTCACCATCGCCCCGTGTCACACCACGGACTAAAATGCCATTTTCATACCAGAGAGAAATCGCCAGCCCATCAAATTTTAATTCGACATCATATTCAATTTTTTGATTCGGCAAGCGCTCTTCCGCACGACGCGCAAAGGCAAATAAATCTTCTGCATTAAACACATTCCCCAATGACAACATGGGTACTGCATGGGTTACAGATTCAAACTTAGACAAGGCCTTTCCACCCACTTTTGTAGTTGGTGTATCAGGTTGTACTAAATCAGGGTATTGCTCTTCTAAAGCTTTTAATTGGTGAAAAAGTTGATCATATTCACTGTCCTCAATTTCTGGCGTGTCCATAACATAGTAGGCATGGTTATGCTTCGCCAAGAGTTGAATCAGTTGTCGCATCTGTGCAACGACAGTGGATTGTTGTGTCATACATTCACCATAAAAAAGGGCGGTTCATGCTCCGCCCTCAAATTTCATTATCTGTTGCTATTATAGAAACCCACTCGGTGAGTTTCAATCAAAGACGCTTAGACTTCGATAGCTTGACCTTGACGATAATCAATGGCTTGATGACGCCAATGTTCACGCATCTGCGGTGTAAATTCTTGGTTATTTTGATCATACACAGTACCGTCAATTTCACGGGCAATTAGACGTGAAATGCTATCCATGGTATCAAAGGCATTTTGTACATCGCTGTGTGGCAGCGCCAAGAAGAAAGCCAAACCTTTTACTTCTTCAGTCGATAAAGTTTCAAGATCAAAACCTTGCGCAGCGCCATCATTATTCATTTGCAATACAGAGAATAATAACTTTGTACCTTCTTCATCATAGCGATGGAAACAGGCCATTTCGCCAAAACGCAGGCCATATTTGAGTAAAACTTTTAATGCTTTTTCACCTGACAATGCACGGCTATCTGGGAAAACATTTAAGGCGATATAAGTTTCCGCAGTTGCTAAAGCACTTTCTTCATCAACAATTTTTTGTTCATGTAAATGAGCATCCAAAATACTGCTTTCTTCATCAAAATCTCTGATTTCAGCTTTTTCAATTGCGCTATTTACACTAAACTCTGGCGCTTTTTCCGCAGGAACAGCGTCAGCCTGAACGTGTGTCGCAGCAGTCGCTGCGTCATTGGCATCGGCAGCTACAGATGCAACAGTTGTAGATTCAGTTGCTTCTGTAGACAATGTACTGTCTTCTGTTGCAGTTTGAGCGTTTTCAACTGAAACGGGATCCGTCGTTGTCGTCTCAGTCTTTGCCGTAGCCTCAACACTCTGCTCTGCTTGTTCCGTTGCCGTTGCTTCTGGCGTTACATTTGCTTGAACAGCTTCAGTCGCTTCAACCGCTGTAACTTTTTTCTCAGCCAAAGTCGGCTCTACACGTGGCGTGGTTTCAGATGTATTTAACTGATTTCGTACATGGCGCGGAATAACAGGTTGCTGACTATCAGGATTAATATGTAATTCGGTGTCAAGTGATGGCGCTGCATCTGCAGGTTTACGAAACATCATTCGAATACCCACAACCATGATAATTACAGCGATTACAATCCCAGCTATAGTGGTGATTTCCATGTTATGCCTCCGCAGCTAAACCGTATTCTTTGGCTTGCTCTATATTCACAGTCACTAATTTTGAAGTTCCTGGTTCTGGCATGGTCACACCAAGTAAGTCAGTTGCCATTGTCATAGCCAGTTTATTGTGTGTAATGTAGATAAATTGCACTTGTTCTGAAAGCTCTTTTACAAGATTACAAAATCTTCCTACATTTGCATCGTCTAAAGGTGCATCGACTTCGTCTAAAACGCAAAATGGTGCAGGATTTAGGCGGAAAATCGCAAAAACCAAAGCCAATGCGGTCAGTGCCTTTTCACCACCTGACAATAATGCCAAAGAGCTATTTCGTTTACCCGGTGGTCGTGCCATCAGTTTTACACCCGATTGCCAACCATCTTCAAGGCTTAAACTTGCTTCACCACCATTAAATACTTTCGGAAACAACGCTTGAAGTTCTGTATTGACCTTATCAAAAGTGGTCATAAACAGCTTCCGCGTTTCCTGATCAATGCTTTTCATCGCAGCTTGCAGTTGTTCAACGGTCTTTTGCAAGTCATCAATTTGGTGGCTTAAATCATCAAAGCGTTTAGAAACTTCAGTATATTCTTCTGCCGCAGCCAAGTTGACTGCACCCAATTTATCAAACTGCTGCTGTGCTTTTTCTAGTTTTTGCTGATGGGATACCACATCAATGCTTAAGCCCGTCAGCATTTCGCTGTTCATTTCTTTCAGCTGTTCAGAATAATGCTGTAAATCAGACTGCGCGGATTGCCAAGCCAGACGCTTTTCTTCCAATTGCGTACGCAATTTTTCATCTTGCTGTTGATGTGAATGGCGTTGTTCGGTCAATGTCTGTTGTTTGCTCTGAACATTATTGAGTTCAAGCTGCCAGTCATTCCAGGTTTTTTGTAAACGTTCAGTGACTTGAGCCTGTTCAGAATACTGTGACTCAAGCGCAGGCAATTCTAACTGTACCGGATCGACAAATTTCTTTGCCTGCTCCATCTGTCCAAGAATTTGCTGAGTTTGCGCTTTTAAAAAGACCGTGTCTTTTTCTAATAATTCAATCTGTTGTTTCGTCTGTACAGACTGACGACGCACGATTTCCAATTCTTGCTGACTGTGTAATGCCACTTGCTGAGCACTTTCCAGCGCTAGACTCAATTCCTCAACTTGGAATTGCAAGGTCTTATAATTGGGCAAAGCTTGCTCAAGCTTCATCGTCAGCGCATGCAGATCTATTTCTAAATCGTCTTTTTGCATGGCATCTTCTTCAAGCTGTGCTTCAAGTTGCTGTAATTGATCTTCTAACTGCTGCTTTTGTAATGCAAAAGCCTGATTGGAACTTTGTACCTTCGCAATGGCAACATCAGCATTTTGAATGTCTTTTTGCCAATTTTTTAATTGGCTATGTTGCTGTTGCAGATTTTGCTGTAAAGCTTGTACGGCATTTTGCAACTCAGGCAATTGGCCTTCTAGTTGCGTTAGCTTTGGCTGCTGCTCTGCAAGTAATTCAGTCAATTCATCTAAGCGAATACGGTGGCTCAATGCACCTTGCCCTGCTTGGCTGTCCTCATCATAATCTAGACCAATCACCCAATCTGCACCGACATGATAACCATCGAGCGTGAGTATTGACTGACCTGCGGCTAGTTTAGCCTGATGGCTCAATGCCACTGTCAATGTTTCAGCAATCGCGACCTGCTGCCAGATCGAAAGTTGAGGGGCTTCAATCCATGTCGCCAAAGCGTCTAATCCAACGATTTGTACTGCGGTGTGGTGATTGCCTTTGACCTGACGTGCAATACTGTCTTGAAAATTATCACTGTGTCCTAAGACTTGGGCACTCAGCCATTTAGACAAAAATTTCTCGACCAGTTGTGCATGCTGTTTACCCTGTGTGCTCAACTGCAACTGCTGCATTAAATGTTGACGCTGGCTTTGCTGCTTTGGACTGGCTTTAATCATCAATTGGTTTAGGTTTTTCTGCTCTGACAACAGCACCTGTATTTCTGACTTTAGCTGCAGCACCATATTTTTATGCTGTGCCTGCTGTTCTTGTGCAGCTGTAAGCTGTGCTTGAGTTTCGGCAATCACCTGCTCTTGTTGCGTAATTTGTTGTTCGAGCTGTTGCTTATCTTGCTGATACTGCTCCAACTCATCTTGCTGCGCCTGATGCTGAATTTGACCTCTTTGCTGTTGCAGGGTCTCACGTTGTTGCTCAATTCGACCAATATTTTTGGTCAATTGTTCACTCTGCGCCAACATCTGTAGCTTTTGCTGTTGCTGCTTTTCGACTTGCCCACGGCATTGTTCAAATTGTTGAACCGCTTGTTGATGCTGAGCTTTCAAATCAGCTAATTGTTGAGTCTGATCTTGACTACTGCTTTCTTGGCGCTGTAATTGCTCAACAAATCCATCTTGCTGTTCTTGCAGCGTTTCCAGTTGTAACTCTAATAGCTGTAAACGTTCTTTGGTTTGAGCTTTTTGCTTTTCAAGCTCCACCAAACTTGCCGAATTTTGTGCAAATAAACCCTGCTTTTGCTCCAGCGTCATTTTCAACTCAGACAGTTTCTTTTCCGCCTGTTGCCATTCACTTTGTAATGGCGTGGACTGCTGAATAAGCCGTTGAAATAAAGCATTAGTGGAAGATAAGTCATGCTCTAGAGTATTTAGCTCAGAACGCACCAGTTTGAAGGTTTCCCCGAGCTCATTCATCTGAAGCGTGTATTCTTGCTGTAAACGCGTACTTTGCTCACATTGGAAAGACAACACTTCGATCTTAAAAGTACGAATTTGGGTTTCTAATTCTTTGTATTGCACCGCCGTTTCAGACTGACGTTTTAAGGTTTTCAGCTGAGACTTCAGTTCTGATACAATGTCTTCGAGACGTTCTAAATTTTGAGTGGTGTGTTCTAGATGCTGTAAAGTTTCACGACGACGAGCTTGATAGCGAGAAACCCCTGCGGCTTCTTCAATATACACACGCATTTCTTCAGGTTTGGCATCGACCAAACGGTTGATCATGCCCTGTTCAATAATCGCATACGAACGTGGACCTAAACCGGTGCCTAAGAAAATATCGGTAATATCACGACGGCGGCATTTAGTGCCATTGAGGAAATATTCGGATTTACCATCACGATTGACCTGACGACGAACTGCAAGCTCAGTATAGGCATTATAAGCGCCACCTAGCTTGCCATAGGTATTATCAAAACGCAGTTCAACACTCGCCATCCCGACTGGTTTACGCTTTGCCGTTCCGGTAAAAATAACATCTTGCATGGTGCCACCACGCAATTGACGGGCACTGGACTCCCCCATAACCCAGCGAATGGCATCAATCACATTGGATTTACCACAGCCGTTCGGTCCAACAACCGCACTACGGTTGCCTTCAAATTTTAGAGTTGTGCTATCGGCAAAAGATTTGAAGCCGGAAAGTTTTAAACTGCTTAAACGCATAATGTCCTGATCAGCGGCGTGAACGTCTCGCCCACGCTAATTCGATTTGTTTCATCCGTGTTAGTGATTCCAACACAAGGTTGCGTAAGTGTCGACAAAAATCTTCCATAAATAAAGTGGCTTGATGTGATTTTCTGATTAAAACTGCATCAGTCACTAATTTAAACAAATCAAAAGATTCTTGTAGTTCACGTCGTGAAATATTCAGTGTCAGAAAATAACTGCGTCTGAGTGATGGCAACAATTCTTGGTAATAACGCATCAGGTAGGTATTTCCCACCATTTCATGCTGACGAGCCATGCCCTGAAAAATCAGATCATAAAACTTTTCGGTATTGCCTTGGCGAGTTTCTACATCTAATTGTTCAAGTAATAACTGAATACGCTCAGCTTCATGGCTGCGCCACGTTTCCGCCATACGATGCACAATTTGGCCCAACAATAATGCTGCAATATCAAATAATGAGCGCACTTGTAAAGCCGACATTTCAGAGACTAAGGCGCCACGTCGCGGGTAGATTTCAATGAGTTGGGTCCGTTCTAAAATCAATAAAGCTTCACGAACAGAGCCACGACTCACATCCAATTCGGCCGCAACTCTAAGTTCCTGAATACGCTCGCCTTCGACCAACTCACCGCGAATAATTTGTTCACCGATGTGTTTGGCAATTTGTTCTGACAAACTGTCCGCTTCTTGTTGTTGCATACTGTTCCTATCTTTTTTTTATAAGATGCAATGTTCAGATTTACACTCAATCTATTTACATTAGAAACGATAAGCAACCTAATTGAACATGACATTGTCTGACAATCTTGTGTCAACAAAGCCAATTTTGTCAGTCAAAACGGACAATCAAGCGCCAAAGGCTTGCACACCTTGATAAATAAAATAGCAACCAACTGTTGTTAATAAGCATGCAAAACAACGCTTTAGCATAAATAGCGACAACATATGAGCCACTTTCACACCCAATTTCGCAGTGATGAAGCTCATTACACTAATCCCGATAAATGCATAAATATGGATATAACCAATGGTGTTGGGAACCACGATATCGGCTTGATGACCAAACCACATAAAGCCGAGGGCCCCAGCAATCGCAATCGGTAAACCACATGCAGCAGATGTCGCGACCGCTTTTTGCATAATGACGCCGTTTTTATTCAAATACGGGACGGTTAAGCTACCACCACCAATACCGAAGATCGCAGAAGCAATTCCAATACCACCGCCTGCTGCCATTTGCATGGCTTGTGAGGGTAAATGTTTATCCGGATCGACTGGTGTCGCTGCACCGCGAAACATTTTAAAGGCCACCCAGACCGCAAAAAAGCCAATCAACAGTTGCAAACCCTGCCCTGATAAATAATCTGCAATGCCTGCACCGAGAAATGAACCGATCACCAAACCCGGTGCCAAATTCCGAAAGACATTCCACAGCACGGCACCTTTTTTATGATGCGCCGAAACCGAGCTAAGTGAGGTGACAATAATCGTGGCTAAAGATGTGCCCACCGCCATGTGCATAATCACACTGGGATCATACTGAAGTTGGGTAAAGACGATGAATAAAATCGGTACAATAATCAGGCCACCGCCAACACCAAATAGCCCCGCAGCAAAACCAGCGATTGCACCAATCAGTAAATATATGATTAACTCCATCAATATTATTCCACAACTCTCAGATTCAAATGGATTTAGAGACCAGACACTTACAGCAATTGCTGAGCACAGTACCTCAACCGCCTGAAGTTTTATTACTGAAGCCCATTACTACATCGACCAATGACGATGTCCGTGAGATTGCCAAAAAAGGCATTCAGCATGTTTTGGTATGCAGTGAACAACAGACTCAGGGCCGTGGGCAACGCGATCATCAATGGGTCTCACCCGTTGGTAATATCTATTTAAGCACATTGCTGAATTTACAGACAGCGATAGATGGACGGCTTGCACTCGAAATTGCCTTAAATATCTTGCAAATGCCAAGTTTGCAAAATCTCGCATTACAAGTGAAATGGCCCAATGACCTATATAGCCCACAAGGCAAATGGGGCGGGATTTTGATTGAACCAATTTCGCCACATCAAGCGATTGTCGGCGTGGGCATGAACTTATTTTCGATTCCATCCACAGGAATTGAGCAACGCGCAACGTCGTTATCTGAACTCGGACTTCACTCGCCAAACCGTTTACAGTTAATCGCTGAACTCTATGCAGCGATTCAACTTGCAGGTGAATGGTTCGATCATAACTGCTATAACCTCGCTGCAAGATTCAACCATTATGCTGCATTTATGCAACAGCCTGTTGAGCTTGAACACCTACAAGGCAAAAGCCAAGGTCTCTTTCTCGGTATTGAAAATGATGGTTCGATCAACATCCAAACTTCGCAGCGCTTAGAAAATCATTTCCAAGGTCGCTTACGTTTAGCAGATCAATCATAAACAGGATTGCAAAGGCCTACTGATGAAAAAATTATGGCTCGATGTCGGTAATACTCGGCTGAAATACTGGATTACTGAACACGATCAAATCATAGAACATGCTGCGGAACTGCATTTACAGTCGCCTGCCGAACTCCTACTCGGTTTAATCCAGCACTTTAAAAGTTTGGACTTAGATCAGGTCGGGATTTCCTCGGTACTCGACAAGAAAAATAATGATCGGATTCAAAAAATTCTTAAATTTTTAGCCGTTCCTGTCACCATTGCCAAAGTTCATGCCGAATATGCGGGCTTGCGCTGTGCCTACGAAGATACCAGTAAATTCGGGATCGACCGTTGGCTGCAAATGCTGGCTGTGGTCAAAGACCCTACACAAAAATACTGTGTGATTAGCTGTGGAACAGCACTCACCATTGACTTAACGGATGGATTACAACATTTAGGTGGCTATATTTTGCCAAATTTATATTTGCAACGTGATTCGCTCATCCAAAACACCAAAGGCATTAAAATTCCAGATGCCATCTTTGACGAGCTGTCTCCTGGTAAAAATACCATCGACGCTGTTCATCATGGCATATTGCTCAGTTTGGTCAGCACCATTGAAAAGGTGCTTGATAAATATCCCAGTCGCTTAATTTTAACTGGGGGCGATGCTGCGCTATTTGCCAAATACCTGCAGCGCTTTACGCCTGAAGTCCATAATGATCTGCTTTTAAAAGGCCTGCAAAGCTATATTGGCCAACAACCGTAGATTAAGCCCGGATCAAATACGGCTCCACAGCATCCCAGACTTCAGGCAATTCGGTACAGCCTTCAGAGTCAATAAAATGCCCCTGATGACGCGCTTCAATCACCTGTGCATCTAGGCTTTTTGCCTGAGCCAAGCTGAATTCGGGTTGCACTCGCTCATCGCCTTTTGAATAGATCACTACCCGATGCTCAACCTGCTGTTTTAGCAAGTCAAAATCTATTTTAGCTGCATCAATAAAAGGATTCACCTGCTCTAGACGTCCCAAGCGGCCATTAAAACCGGCCGCAAGCACAAGAGCTTTTATGTTCTGATGCTGCAGTTTTTGCGACAGATAATGCAGTGCAGCGATACATCCCAAACTATGGGCAATTAATATAGAGTTTTCATTTAATGCGTCAATCTGCGCATCCATTTGCTTCATCCACACATTTAAGACGGGTGTTTCGGATGGATCAAGCCGAAGCACCTTGAGGCTGACGCCCGCTTTTTTTGCCTTTTGCGCGATCCACGGAAACCAATTCTCTTCAGGGCTCGCGGTATAGCCATGCACCACAATTACTTGCGCCATTTCATGCTCCATTCCTCTTTTTGAATTCAGTCTGAAATAAAAATTAAAGATTGAGGGTAAACAATTGTGAATTTTTGCAAAACTTGACTATTTGCTAGAACACTTTCATGAGCTGATTCAAAATATCCAGCAATTCTGGAAACATTATGAAGTCATAAAAGTCCTGTATTTTCCCTTCCGTGTTCCACCCTTGGATCACTATTGATAACTTCAGCGTGAACGGTGGCGGAACAAAAGGATCATTGCTGGACAGCATACGCACGGCCAATGGCAAATGCTGATGCAGCATATGACGGTTCAATTTGCATTTTAAAATAAAGCTGCCTAATTCAAAAAAAATTAAAGGAATATACAAATCCAGAAATAAAAATGCCCGCTTAAATCTTGCCTTACCGCTGGCTGAAATGCGCTGTCAAACAATACAGCGCTGTCAGACAACCCAAACTGTGCACAATAATAATTTTATTTTCATCGAGCTTAGGTATTTGCAGGGAAATAAACTTCTAACAATCGTCAAAATCTGGTTGTACTGCATTTGCCATATCAATGCGCCAAGAATAATGTCCTACCCCTTGCTGCTTTTGTCTCAATAAGGAAACTAATACTCATTAGGGGAAGCCTGATGAGCATGAATCAGATAGATGTTTTGGCTCTCTGGCGTATGAGGTGTATTCATTATTTGATGCTTATTTTGGGTAAAGCTTTCAATTTGCAGTTAGGCAAACTTTCACCTCTGTTTTAGACCTGTCATCTACACGGTCTCAATGTCAATTTCGCATGTTTTTGTAATGATTTAGCTCAATTGGTATTTATCAGTTCATATACAAATTCCTTCATCCAGTGCTTACTTATAATTCTCGTAGCAATTTTTTGAATGCGGTCTTATCAAATTTTAGCCATAAAAAAAGGCGCTGAATGCGCCTTTTTTTAAGTCCAAATTACTTCGGATCTTTACTGCCGAACAATGGACCCATGCCACCGCCGCCAAATTGTTTTTGCATATTGCCCAATGATTTCATCATTTTTGCCATACCCGTTGGGTTGGCAAATTTCTTCATCATTTTCGCCATTTGAGCATGCTGTTTAATCAGTTTGTTGACTTCAGAAACATCCATACCACAGCCTGCTGCAATACGTTTTTTACGGCTTGGATTCATCAAGTCTGGGTTACGACGTTCTTTAATGGTCATCGATTGAATAATCGCTTCCATTTTCTTCACTTGCTTTTCAGGATTTGCTTGTGCAATTGCATCTTGAATCCCTGAGTTGCTCATGCCTGGAAGTTTATCCAAGAAGCCCATCATGCCGCCCATTTTGTTCATTTGTTCAAACTGCATCAGCATATCTTCAAAGTTGAAGCTACCGCCTTTTTGCAGTTTTTTCGCCATTTTTTCGGCTTTTTCTTTGTCGATTTTACGTTCAACTTCTTCGACCAAAGAAAGCACGTCACCCATACCCAAAATACGCTGTGCGATACGTTCAGGATGGAATGGCTCTAGGGCATCGAGTTTTTCACCCATACCCAAGAATTTAATTGGCTTGCCAGTAATGGCACGAACAGAAAGTGCCGCACCACCACGTGCATCGCCATCTGTTTTTGTGAGGATCACACCCGTCAAAGGCAAGGCATCGTTAAAGGCTTTTGCCGTATTCGCCGCATCCTGACCCGTCATGGCATCAACCACGAACAATGTTTCAGTTGGCTTAATTGCTGCATGTAGCTCTTTAATTTCATCCATCATTTCGTCGTCTACATGTAAACGACCTGCTGTATCGACAATCAAGACATCAGCAAATTGAATTTTTGCTTGCTCAATCGCACGATTTGCGATGGTAATCGGTTTTTCGTCTGCGCTTGATTCAAAGAAAATCGCGCCAACTTCACCTGCAACTGTTTGTAGCTGTTTAATCGCTGCTGGACGATAAACGTCGGCAGATACCATTGCTACTTTTTTCTTTTGACGTTCTTGTAAGAAACGTGCAAGTTTTGCCGCAGTAGTAGTTTTACCCGCACCTTGCAAACCTGCAAGAAGCACAACAACTGGTGGTTTTGCCGCTAGGTCTAGGCTTTCATTCGCCTCACCCATCATTTTGGTCAATTCGTCATGAACGATTTTGACGAAAGCCTGCCCCGGTGATAACTGAGTCATCACTTCTTGGCCCAATGCTTCTTCCTTAACTTTCGCGATGAATTCACGAGTTACAGGTAACGCAACATCGGCTTCAAGAAGTGCCATACGTACTTCGCGTAACGTATCTTTAATATTGTCTTCGGTTAGCTGCCCTGAGCCAGTAACATTTCTTAAACTCTGCGTGAGTCGTTCTGTTAAGGTATCAAACATTGCAAAATCCGCTTAAAATAGCCATGAGCAAAAAATTGTTTCTTAAAATAGAAAATTTATGCATAGAATGCTATAGGATACTTTAGTTCTTGCAGAATTTATATAAATGAATATTCAACATCCTGAAAAAGGTTTGACATGATCAGTCTCCCCTTGGTTTACACGATCCTAGCATTAATCGCTTATACCACGTCTTTTTGGTATTTATTCAGCCATTTAATGTCTAAACGTGCGCCGAACCATTGGTTTATTGGTGTTGTACTTGGTTTAGGCATGTTATTGCATGCAGGTGTTTTATATAACGATATGTTGACGCCTATGGGTGTCAACTATGACGTGTTCAACCTGATGTCTTTTACTTCAGGTCTCATGCTATTACTCAGTGTATTATTTAGTACCTATCGGCCTGTGCTTGCGATGAACCTGTTGGGCATTCCTGTGGCAGCGACGGGATTGATTTTGGGCTTTGCATTTAGTCGACAAAATCAATTTATAGAACAACATTCACTGGGTTTAGACATCCATATTATTTTGTCACTTTCCGCATATGCCGTCCTGCTGATGGCAACAATTCAAGCGGTTATTTTGCGTTTACAAGACCGTGAACTAAAAAACAAGCAGAAAAAGCGTGTATGGGTGAGCCTGCTTCCATCCTTCCAAGCCATGGAATCTTTGCTATTTGATTTATTGATTGCTGGATTTGCACTACTGACCGTGGCGCTTGGGTTTGGTTTCTTCACCATCGATAACTTCTTTGCACAGCATTTGGCGCATAAAACAGCCTTTAGCATTATTTCATGGTTCGTCTATGGAGCTTTGCTTATTGGACACTATCGATTTGGCTGGCGTGGTCAAAAAGCTATTCGCTTTACCATTATTGGTTTTTGTCTTTTGGCAGTCGGCTTTATTGGATCTAAGTTTATTTTAGAAATGGTTTTGGGCCGCTAAGTCGACGATGAAACTATCTTAAGTTTTATTAAAAAGGGAGCTACGGCTCTCTTTTTTTATAGCTTGATTATTCACATAAAAACAGCAGGCATAAAAAAAGCGCTATACAGCGCTTTTTTTTCATTACGTCTAAATTATAGAGCAACGATGTTTACAGCATTCGGGCCTTTTTGACCTTGAGCGATGCTGAAAGAAACCTTTTGGCCTTCTTGCAAAGTTTTGAAGCCAGAACCAGTGATTTCGCTGAAGTGAGCAAAAACGTCAGGACCGTTGTCTTGTGCAATAAAACCGAAACCTTTAGTTTCGTTGAACCATTTAACTGTACCAGTAACTGTATTAGACATAATAATACCTATTAATTTGTTGATTTAGCCATTGGATGATGACTGACTATAACTTGGAAAATAATAAAGAATTGAACTTCATTTCTGTAAAAAACGAAGGATTATGACTAACACTGCGATACTTAAAGAAAATTTACGAAACAATACTTTTTTTCTAGTTGCAGCCATCATACATGAAATCTTAAAAGATTCAAGCACAGTATATGTTGTTGATTCCATTAAAAAACAACAGTATAAGCCATCTTCTTATTATTGCTATCCATATGTATTTACTCATTTTATTGTTAAAGTTTTATGTCAGTCAATACTTTACGACTTTGGTCCTAATTTCACCAAATAGTTACATAAAATCTTGTCATTTCGTATTCCGCGTCACCATAAGCACAAAACCTAGACATCCCTTTCAAAACCACGTATAACTCCGTTTTTCAATTTTTGGCTGTGTGACCGTGAAACTTGTTCTTGCGCCGATGGAAGGCTTAACCGATCCAATTATGCGAGATGTGTTGACGCATGTGGGGAGTTTTGACTGGTGTGTAACCGAGTTTATCCGTGTCACGGACTCTGTCCTGCCCGATCATATTTATCATAGCTATTGTCCTGAATTAAACAATGCAGGCAAAACTGCAGCAGGAACACCGGTTCATGTGCAGTTCTTAGGTAACAATCCCACTATGCTCGCGGCAAATGCTGTACGCGCGGTAGAACTTGGTGCCCCTGCGATTGATATGAACTTTGGTTGTCCTGCAAAAACCGTCAACCGCCACCGTGGTGGTTCAGTTCTGCTAGATGAACCTGAAGTGGTGTATGAGTTAGTCAAAGCTGTGCGTGATGCTGTTCCGAGTCATATTCCTGTATCGGCAAAAATGCGTTTGGGCTATATGGACCGTAACTTCACTATGGAAAATGCGCATGCCATCGAAGATGCAGGAGCTGCATGGGTTACAGTCCATGCGCGGACCAAAGCCGATGGTTATACCCCGCCTGCCTTTTGGGATCAATTGCAACCCATTCGTAAAGCATTGAAAATCAATGTGATTGCTAACGGTGAAATTTGGAATAATGCCGATGCCAAACAGTGCCAACTCGAATCCGGTTGTGAAGACCTAATGATTGGTCGTGCTGCGGTGACCACTCCTGACATTACACAGTGTATCCGTCGTAATACCGATGAACCGCTGATTACATGGCATGAACTACTTGGATTACAAATTCGTTTCTTAAATGGCTCGTATAAAAAAGAAATGAATATGGTCGGTCGTTATAAACAATGGCTCGGCATGATGTCGAAGCACTATCCAGAAGCCAAAGTCCTTTGGGATGAAGTAAAACGTGTCAAACCACTTGATGAAATCGTGCAAAAACTCAAAGCCGGTATGTAAGTTTTAAAGCACATCGCCCAATATGAAAACGAAAAAGTGTGAAAACACCTATCTAAGCGTAGCCGCAGAGCCTTTGATTATACCTACAGTGTTCAAAGGCTTTGTTGTTTGGCAAACTCTAATATTGCGTCGATCTCATCTGCCAAGAACTCTTTAGGATGTTCCGAAGTCGGGTTCATCACCAAGCTTGCGCCTTTGGTAATCGCAAATAATTTTTCAGCACTGATCATGACAAACTCTGCATCTGCACCAACATCCTGTTGAAGCATCGCAAGACTCAGAAAAAATGGAATGGCTTGCTCGCCTTGCTCCGTTTCCATCAATTGAAAATGTAAATGCTGCTCTGTATCACGCTCACCCAAACAATATACTTGGCTGGCTAAAAGTTGCTGATAAAAGTCTTGGTATTGCTCAGGATGATCTAAAGTCGATTCATAAAGATGTTGAAGCGTGTCGTTCATTGTTATTGTCCGTCTATTTTTATCAGTCAGATACTGTTCACAATCCACAGCATACAGGAAGTTTATGAATTATGCCGTTGATTTAAATCTTCAACGTGCTGTCGATTTGTTTTCCACGATTTTTCTAAAATTTCTTTTTCTAAACGCAACTGTATTCGTTTAAGTTTCATTTCAGAGACCACGGGTTGCTGAAAGGTTTGAACATAGTCCACCCAAGCTGTACCCCGAAATACATTCGACGGCATCTCTGTTTTAAACACTGCTTCAGGCATAAAAACAATCACAGAATGCATATTGTCTTTATCCACAATATCGCTTAACACCTGTTCTAACACTTTCATATGTTTATAATTTTGGTGAATTGGATTTTGAAATTTAAAACTTTTTTTATAAATCTTTTGCGTCCATTGTTTTTGTCTCTCGCTCCCAAAAATCCAGCCCTTATAGTTTTTAGTTTCAATCACAAACACACCAAATGGGCTTAAAAGAAGATGATCAATTTGAGTTGTAGCTCCTTCGCCATCTGGTAAGGTCAAATCATTTAACAATATATAATGGTCTTTCAAATAAAGTTTGACATGAACGGCGACAGCAAACTCCCCCATTTTCCCCTTTAAATAAGGTTTAAATGCTTTGATTGCCCCCACAATCAGTAACAATGGAATTAGCCACCAAAACGTCGAAATGAGCGGTGCAAAAATTTGAGAAATATTCATTGATTTGATTCATTACTTTAAATTACTGATATTACCCACATAAAAGTAATTTCGCATTTTTAAATGATTTTTAAGCCTATTCGCCGGAGTCTTACATCTAGGGTTTAAATAAAGGGATTAGCCTTCGGCTGGAGGTACTTTTGTTTCGGCAAAATGAGAAGCGAAGCTTCGCAAGGAAACCATCTTGCGGAGTAATGCTCCTCACCGCAAAACTCGTTCACCACCGTCAAATTATTCAAAGCATCGCAAAAACATTTTTGATTAGGCGGCATCCTGTCTCAAACACTTGCGGATGACGTTAACGCGTATCGTTCTTTCTTTGAAGCGAATTGTGCTTTGATGTTACTGCGTAACATCAATTAAATAAGTATATTTTCTATTTTATTGTAATTTCTCAATTTTTAACAATATTTCTTTATTTTCTAGACCGCCTGCAAAACCCACTAATTTTCCATTTGCGCCCACGACACGATGACAGGGTGCAATAATTGAAATTGGATTTTTACCGTTGGCTGCACCGACAGCACGTACGGCTTTGACATTGCCGATCTGCTCTGCAATTTGTTTATAGCTGCGAGTTTCTCCAAAAGGAATCGTCAGTAAAGCTTGCCAAACTTGTTGCTGAAATTCGGTACCTTCAAAGTCTAGCGGCAAGTCAAATTGCTGTCTTTTACCTGCAAAATATTCATTTAATTGCTGTGCAGTTTTGAGCAAAATCGGGTGTTGCCGATCTTCAACCAAAGCCGCCAATCGCACACGATTAGGGTTTTCATTTTCCCAAAGGACAGCCACCAATGCGGTTTCATGTGCAACAAGTTTTAATTGTCCAACGGGCGAATTTAAAAACTGATAAGAAAGTTGCATGAGATACTCCAAGCTCAAAATCGCAGCACTTCATTATTCAGGAGGACGATAATTTCATCAAGACTAGTCCTGAAATAATCAGTACCGCAGCTAGCATGCGCATGGCATTGGCAGGCTCACCCAATACAACGATCCCGAGGATAAATGAACCCACTGCACCAATGCCGGTCCACACCGTATAGGCTGTACCCAGCGGTAAGGATTTCATTGCATAAGACAATAAAGCGAAACTTGCGATCATGAAAACAATGGTCAAAATACTTGGCGTCAGTTTGCTAAAGCCTTCAGAGACTTTCATACAATAGGCCCAAACCACCTCAAGTAATCCCGCTACAATTAATAAAACCCAAGCCATATTTTTACCCAAAAAAAAGCACAGGGATCAATGACCGCTGTGCTTTAGAACATATTAACTTGAAGATAATTTCATCAAGATTAGACCCGAAATGATCAGTACTGCGGCTAACATCCGCATGGCAGTTGCAGGCTCACCGAGTATAAAAATACCCACGAGAAATGAGCCAATCGCGCCGATTCCTGTCCAAATGGTATAAGCTGTTCCCAGAGGCAACGTTTTCATGGCATAGGCCAATAAACCAAAGCTCAGGATCATAAAAAATAAAGTGACTAAACTTGGGCCAAGTTTTGTAAAGCCTTCTGAGAGCTTCATCGAATAGGCCCAAACGATTTCAAAAATACCAGCGAATACCAGAACAACCCAGGCCATGATGCCTTCCTCCATATTAGTAGAGTCAGGTCGTCCTGACGATTTTTCTTACTGGCTTCGAACAAAGATGTAAGGGAGGTCGTTCCTCCGAATATTGTCTCAGTATAGCAAATATGCTGAATTTTAGTGCAGTCTTTACATTTTTTGACCAAATTCAGGGTGTTATTCAGTTGAGTAAAACTCTAGTGCAGATGATTTGCGCCAAAACATAGCATGTCTGTTCAAAGGACAGATTCATAAATAAAAAAGGCATCACCAAAACCTGTTGATGATGCCCTCTTTATTTGGTCTATTTTTCTATTAGAACTTCAGACGAAGGCCTGCGCCATACCACCAGTGTTTTTCACTTCCAGTTTCAGCTTGCCATGCCGTATGCTGATTTCCTTTTTCGTAGCTGTAAGCAACATCGATAAAGGGCATTAACTTTTTATTGATTTCATAGCGTGTTTCTAGCCCTAGCCATACAGAACTGAGTCCTGTTTTTTGTGCATAAGCAGAGTCATCACTCAGCACCACATCTAGGTTTAGATACGGTTTTAAAATCAATTTTTGCGTCAGCAGCAAATCACGTTCGGTTTCTAAAGAAAAACTGACCTGTTTATCTGCACCAATATATAAATAAGCATCGGTTTCAAAGAAATACGGTGCCAGACCATGCAGACCCACCGCAGCATCTAACTGTTCTTTGTCCGTCACTTGATGTTCATCGACCCGATAACGGGCACCAATTTGCGCATCCCAAAAGTCGGAGATCATACGGCTATACATCACTTGAGCCGCATAATCAGCGTCTTGAGATTCTGCTTTATCCGCATGTAATTTGATGAAGAGCTTATTTTCATCGTTCCCGATTCGACTCTCAATTTCGGTCTTTAAACTTCCACTGCCATCGGCATTATTGAGCCATCGATTGTCTATCTCAGTCGCTTGATAAATCTGTCCACCATGTTCACGCTTATGATCAACAGGATGCTGCGCAGAAGTAGTACGTGACGCAATAGATGATGCATTTGCATGTTCTGCATGTTCTGCATGTTCTGCATGTTCTGCATGTTCTGCATGTTCTGCATGTTCTGCATGTTCTGCATGTTCTGCATGTTCTGCATGTTCTGCATGTTCTGCATGTTCTGCAGTATGCTCTATCTGGCTCGATTCAATCCCTGTTTGCATCTCTTGATGCGACGAATCATGTGAGGAATGCGACTCATGTTGAGCTGACATCGGCATGCTGTGATCTGCATCTTGCGCCATGGTCATTTGAGTGACCGATGCCAATGCTAAACTCAGTACCGTATATGTGCATGGTTTAATGGTGCGCATGAGACACCTCCTTTTGCGGTACAGATGCCGTTTTCGTATTCTCTGCGACATTTGCGACCACAAGTTTATTCATCATCCCTGCAGACATGTGATACAGCAAGTGACAATGAATCGCCCATTCCCCTAATTCATTGGCCGTTAACAGAGCAGTCACTGTTTTCCCTGGCGGCACAATCACCGTATGTTTATTTGGCATTTCAGAAGACATTTGCCCATTTTCCAATTGCATAAACATGCCATGTAAATGCATCGGATGTGCCATCATGCTGCCATTGACAAATTTCAGGCGAATTCGCTCACCATATTTCACTTGTAGTGGTTCGGCTTCGCTAAATTTTTTGCCATTCATGGTCCACATATAGCGTTCCATCGTTCCACCCAAATGAATGACCAAGTCTTGCGTCGGTTCACGTGTATCAGGCTGCGGGGTTAACGCTTTTAAATCACTATATTGCAGTGCCTTATCACCGACAGGTGTTGAAGCATTGGCCCAGCCCATAACCGTTGCTGAATTTTCAACTGCCTGCTTCTCCTCTTTAGACTGTGCATGCTCCATCGCTGTATGCATATCATGTTTCATGGATGAATCTATTGAGGTGTGGTTCATAGATGAATGATCCATATTGGCATGCGCTGAATCAGACATGTTCTGTTTATGCATATCTGGATGCTGCATAGTAGTATGTGCAGTCACTGGAGAATGGTCCATGTCATGTCCCATAGCTGCATGATCATGAACTTGTTTCGGCTGAATATTTGATGGATTGACAGTATGCGCGCTGTGCTCATGAGCATTCGCTTGTTGGCTTGCTGAAATTTGGGTTGAACCTGTAGCAGTATGTCCCATGTTGCTATGGTCCATACCTGACATTGAACCATGCCCCATATCTTCCATGGTCAGCAAAGCGCGTGGCCGTGCTTTTGGTATACGAATACCTGAGTGCTGAGGCTGCGTTTCATCATGTAAAGTGCCAATCGCAAATCCAGTCCGATCAATCGACTCAGCTTCAATCTGATAATGCGCAGATTTAGGCTCTACGATCACATCATAGGTTTCTGCAGCACCAATGCGAAATTCATCCACAGCGACCGGCTTGACCGCTTGACCGTCTGCACTGACCACCGTCATTTTGAGCTGAGGAATACGCACATCAAAAAACGACATAGCCGCAGCATTTACAAAACGAAGTCTGACTCTTTCATTGGGCTTAAACATCCCTGTCCAGTTCTGCTGTGGTGTTTTGCCATTCACTAAAAACGTATAACCCGTTACATCAGACAAATCCGTTTTCAGCATACGCATCTGATTCCACATTGAACGATCTTGCCAAGTGTTTTTTAAACCCGTTCGTTGAATTTGCGTCCATACATCTGAAACTGTTTCACGCTGATTTTGATAGTATTCGGCAGACTTTTTCAGATTTGCCATAATCTGAGCGCTAGATGATTCATGAAAATCCGACAGCATGACCACATAATCACGTTGTGTCTGTTCATGTGCGGCAAGTGATTGTTTACCTTTCGGATAAATCACTAAAGCGCCATACAATCCGTCTTGTTCTTGACCTTTGGAATGCGCGTGATACCAATAGGTTCCGCTTTGACGTACTTTAAATTTATAAGTAAAGCTACCATCAGGCTGAATTTCATTAAAACCATTAAAGCCGGGTACACCATCCATTAAGCCGGGCAGCAATAGACCATGCCAATGCACTGAGGTATTTTGTTTTTTGAGCTGATTATGTACATGGATGACCGCATCATCGCCTTCTTCAAACTCCAGTAAAGGCGCTGGAAACTGACCATTGACACTGATTTTCTTGACTGCTTTACCAGTCAAATTGATGGTCTTTTCATCAATATTCAGATGATATTCTTTAATGGCTGCAAACGCCCACGTTGGAGACAGCAGACACACCCCGAGCACGAGGCATGATTTAGATAAATTAGACATGACTTAACCTTTATAAAATAACGAAAAAACGTATTTAATACTCAGGTTAAGCTTGCGGAGGTCTTAGAATTTCTTGCCAAAAGCCTTTTAAATGCTGTCCAGCAAAAATGAAACGAGGAGGTCCTGCATAGTGATGCACATGGAAGGTCTGCAATGCGACCAAGGCGCTATCGACATAAGAGGTACTGATTTGGCAATGTGCGAGTGTACAGTCCTGACAGTCTGTGTTTTGTATCGATGAATGATGCACCAGACCATCTTGCTGTGCAGATGTCACATCTAAAGATTGATGACAATCCATCATTGAAATGACTTCAGGTGTCGTCTGCTTGCCATGATGTACTGCATGCTCAGGAGCAGCTTGCCGCTGATTTTGATGGCAATTTGTCATATTTAAATGCGAAGGATCAGCATGTGCTGCATGAACTGATGCCTGATGGGCATTTGCGTTCATCATTTGTTGATGTTGAAAATTTTGCTGAGCACTGACCACACTGCTCCACCCCATGACAAACGCCATGAGCCAAGCAAAGCCAAGATGCTTACGCAAAAAATTGAACAATTTAGTATCCTAATTCAACCCAATGATGCACTGTGACAATATATCCCTATTAACACATCTTTAGAAACATCACGCGATCGGCTCAGCCGAAATCCGCATGAAACACCATGATGATGTTATTTACGATTCAAATGCAATTACATGACATTCGTATCAACATGACATGCAGCTCGACTGATTTATCCATCATGAACGATACATTCAGGAGCAACTAATATCACTAGCTACTACGATCGATGATGTGTTTTTGCCAGTTGCTGCTTATCTCAACGGTTACTTACAGCATAATTAATTGTGCAGTTATTCACAACAGTTTTAAATTTATTGCGCTGTCATAAAAAACGGTGCATATCGTCCAGTTAAAACATAAAAGTTATTTTTTAAACTGACTAATTATTTACCATAGATTAATAAACATACAGTATTTCAAACACTTTTCCCCATAAAAAAAGGACTCAATTGAGTCCTTTTTATACTTAATACGTCTAATTATTAAACCATTGATGCACAATCGTTTATAATTTATCCAAGTTATCCATATAGTTATCTACACAGATATCCATACGGTTATCCATATAGTTATCCACAGGTGAGGAATAACTTATACCCAAAGGCTTAAGCCTCTTGAGCATGTACTTTTGCCAACTCTGAACGCATGTCATCAATCACAGCTTTATAATCAGGCTTACCAAAAATCGCTGAACCTGCAACGAACATATCTGCACCGGCTTCAGCAATGTCACGAATATTGGCTGGAGTAACACCACCATCCACTTCTAAGCGAATATCACGACCTGAAGCATCAATAATTTTTCGTGCTTGACGCAGCTTTTCCAAAGTCATTGGAATGAACTTTTGACCACCAAAACCTGGGTTCACACTCATCAACAAGACTTGGTCAACTTTATCTAAAACGTAGTCTAAATAATGCAGAGGTGTCGCAGGGTTAAACACCAAGCCCGCTTGCGCACCGCCAGATTTGATTAACTGTAAAGAGCGGTCAATGTGGTCAGTCGCTTCTGGGTGGAAAGTGATGATATCTGCGCCAGCGTCTAAGAAATCACCAATCATACGGTCTACCGGTGAAACCATTAGATGTACATCAATTGGCGCCTTAATGCCGTATTTTTTCAATGCCTTACAAACGCCCGCACCAAAAGTTAAGTTCGGTACATAATGATTATCCATGACATCGAAATGAACAACATCTGCACCTGCTTCTAGAACGTTTTCAACTTCTTCACCTAAGCGCGCAAAGTCTGCTGACAAAATTGAAGGTGCGATTAAGAATGGCTTGGACATGAAAAACCTAGCTTTGAAAAGGGAGTGATTGACGCATTATAGCAAATTGTCCCCCTATTCGCTGCCCACGCCCTAAGTCGTTTTTTCGATACTGATGATTGATATCTCTATAATAAAAAAACCTAGGATGAACTGATGTTACGCAGTAATATCAGAAGCGAAATTTGATTCAAATAAAAAACGATACGCGGTAACGTCATCCGCAATTGTTTGAGATAGAACGACTTCTCATCAAATTTTTTTTTTGCAATACTTTAAATAAATAGACGCTAGAGAGCGAGTTTTGCGGTGAGGAGCATTGCTCCGCAAGATGGTTTCCTTGCGAAGCTTCGCTTCTCATTTTGCCTAATGAGAAACATCGTTTCGTAAGAGTACCTCCAGCCGAAGGCTAATCCCTTTATTTAAGCCCTAGATGTAAGACTCCGACGAATTGACTTAAATATCATTTTAAAAAATGCAAAATTATTTTTTGCTTACGTAACATCAGTGATTAATATGGATAAAGATCTCAGGGATAGAAACACAGCGTTGCATATTTAGACTTAACGAGCATCTATGTACTTTGCTAAGTTAAAGGACTGACGACTTAACAATAAAATTGCATCTATGAAAAGTTCAACACAAATCACCACCGCCCAAGCAGCACGTGTTGCTAAGCGCTTAGTCAATCATTGGCAACATAAATTTGAAGTCAATGAACAGCTCATTGGAGAAAACACTGCATTCAAGATTCAACTGCCCTCTGCAGAGGTCAGTCTTTTACCACAAGCTGCTTTTTTAGATGTGGTGATTTCAGCCCAAGATCCAAGTGCAAATCTAGATCAATTGGAACATGTGGTATTAGATCATTTGATCCGCATGGGACAAGAAGAACTCAGTGCAACATGGCAACGCGAACCGTAGTCTACGTCGCCATATTATCAAAGCCTTTCACTCAATGCTGATGTGATTGATAATTTCTAACTGCATCAATACGGGCTTTCGTCGCTGGGTGTGACTCAAAGAAATCTGTCCAAGATCTCTGATCTTTGGCAGTTTCATCCTCTGCACCTTTCTCTTTTGCTGTTTCACCATCAGCTTCATCTTCCATACGTTGTAAGAAGTTTGCAAAATGTGCCGTTGGAATTTGATGTTTTGAAAGTTGTTTTAAGGCATATAAATCTGCTTCAGATTCAAAGTCTCGTGAGTAACTCGCACCCACCGCAGCAACCGGTAAACTGGTGAGAATATCTGAGCCATCCCCTGTAATCATCAACAAAATAATACTGATGCCTAAACCTGACAAACTTTGCTGCAAACTATGGCGTTGAACTAAATGCCCCTGTTCGTGGGCAAGCACACCTATGAGCTCATAATCATTTTTCGCTAATTTAACCAACTCATCTGTCACGATAATGGTGTTATTGGGTATCGCCAATGCATTTGCACCGATGCTGTCACCACCGCGGAATAACAACTTCGCAGGACGATTTTCAGCCACCAATTGTTGATATTCTTGCTTCAACTTGTCTTGACGTGCTTGTGGCAATTTTGTGGGTTCAGTCATATCGATAATATATTTTTCCGCCTGATCCCCCCAACTCTTTAACGCTGTCTCAGGAAGTTGATTAGCCACCACATGTGACGCTGCTGGTATGCCCCATTTAATTAATACAAAAGCAAAAGCCACCACGAAAATCACACTAAAAATGATTAGAGAAGGTGAACGCTCTAACTTCCAAATCGAATGCCAACGCGACTTTACGTCGAGATTGAACCACTCTGGCAAAGGTTGATGAAACTCTAAACGAGCATCGTCCTTTAACTCGATCACTGGCTGAATATCACCCAAAGCACCGATCAGCGTCATATCTTGATAGGTGTAGTGCTGCGTTTGTTCTAGGTCTTGACCATAACGCACAATCACAGCATGTTCCCCATCTGCACTGATTTGAGCAACAAAGGGTTTTGACACTTTCCCATCATAATAGGTTGCATTCACTACTGATGTTTTCATGTAATTCACCTGCGTTATAAGGAAATATCTAGGTCAAAAATATCGGATAATTCTTCAGCAATCGCATTGTGATCTTGCTGCATTTGATTTTGTAATTGGTCAGGATCATCGACCAACATTAAGTGCAAAGATTCAGTCTGATATTTATATAGTCGTACAACTGCCCATGGTGTCAGTAAACCGAGGCTAACCATTTTAGCCAACCAATTGCTCAAGACAATCCATGCATAGCGCCATTGATTACAGTCCGTATGAAACTGACTGCGGCTCAACGTGGTGTTATTCCATGTGGTAATAAAAATACGTGCAGCTGTGAGTGGCCAAATAAACATGTAGCCAATCAAATACATACCAAAAATAATGAAGACATAAGATGCGTCATTTAAACCATCTGAACTACCAAACAGTATCGCAAAGATCACTGCCAGCAATGCACCAAAGCCCATAAACAGAAATAAAGGCACATACATGGCACGCATATAATCGCCCCAAGTATTATTCAGATTAAATTTTAACTGACCCAGATACAAATGATTCAGACATTCACGTTTATATAGCCAGACCGCAACTGGTGTAAACAAACCAAGGGTAAAGACAACCACCGCAAGACATTTAACAAAGCACCAATACGCGCTTTTATTTGTCCCTGAAAAAAAGAATCGGCTATTACTAAATTTACTGTTGCGAGCACGGAAACGAATCGTAGATCGAATAAGCCAAGGAACCGCAAAGAAAATCAGGACAAATCCCGCTAAGAAAGCTTCCCAAGAATACTTTATAGCAAAAGAGAAACCACCATAGACCACTAATGCAATGATTCGTCCAACTAAAATTTTTGTAGGCAAACCAGTAAAATCAAAACGACGCTGAAACACCCAAGTATTACCATAAAAATAACGTAAACGGCGGACCTTTGCCCAAGGCGCATAAAGTCCAAGCGTGACAATCGTCAGTAAGATATTCACGATCCAAATACCGAAATATTCAGACGCATTACCTTTAAACCTAAAATGATAATTTCGTCCCAAAATATCAGCCTGTTCTGTCTCACCAAATAGACTCGGTGGATTCATCACGGGCAGCTCTGGCGGAAGCGGCGTTTCCATTTGTGAATTTTGCATAAGTACCCTAAATTATTTTTTTTGGTATGTCGAATTTATTCATTTGCATGGCAATGCTCATCACCATGCTTTATTTATACGTATATCAAAGCAAGCTATGCCTCAATATTTTTAACCACTGGCTTTAGAATTAATGAACCGCTGTTTGCAACTGGACAGCGTGAAATTGCAAATGATCGTCCATAAAACTTTGAATAAAATAATAACCATGATCATAGCCTGCATGTTCACGCAGTTCGAGTGGCTGCCCAACTTGCTCACACGCTTGCTTAAACAACATCGGATTTAACTGGCTATAAAATTGATCATCAATGCCTTGGTCAATCAAAATGGCTTTAAACAAAGCCCCTTTAGATTTCACTAAAGCTGTAGCATCGTGCTGAAGCCACTGCTGTCGGTCTGAACCTAGATATTGATTAAAGGCTTTTTCGCCCCATGGACACTGACTCGGCGCACAAATCGGTGCAAAAGCAGAAACCGATTTAAACAGGTCAGGATGCTTCAACGCTAAAGTTAATGCACCATGACCGCCCATACTATGTCCGAATATGCCAATCGCACCTTTTTGTACCGGAAATTCAGCCTGTACCAGCGAATACAATTCTTCAGTAAGAAAACGTTCCATTTGATAATGCTCGGCCCACGGTTGTTCCGTTGCATTAATATAAAAGCCTGCGCCTTGCCCAATATCCCAATGATCGCCTTGCGCTACCTGTTCCCCACGTGGAGAAGTATCAGGACTGATTAAAATCAGGCCGAGCTGCGCAGCTAAACGCTGTGCATGCGCTTTAATAGCAAAGGTTTCTTCGGTACAGGTTAATCCCGCCAAATAAAACAATGCAGGACACGCTTGGCCTTGCAAGGCTGCTTGCGGCAGAAAAATACCAAACTTTGTCGTGGTTTTTAAACTTGAAGAATCCAATTGATAAATACGCTGCTCACCCGCAAAACAGGTATTTCGTTGTACTAATTCCATGATCTTTATCCTAAACTTTTTAATCTTTTAAGGCGTAACCGTCGTAGCCGGTGCAGTAGTCGTCGGCGGGAACAATCGTTGTTCTAATTGAGGCAACATTAATGCCATGTTTTTCCCCATCGACCACTGCGGTTCAGAAGGTTCGAAACCCTGCGCTGCCTCCCATTTCGCAACAGTCGCTTTGGTTTCATTAAATGCCGCTTGAATACTGGTCTGTTCACGCATCGCCTGATCAAAGAACGCACGGCCAAAATAAGTGTATTCAGCTTCATTCGAACAGCCAAAAGACTGTCGATCAGCTGCCGATGCAGTAATAATTAAAGTATTATCATTTTGCAGTGCTGGAATAAAACTGCCTGAATAACATGAAGAAATCACAATCACACGCCAACGAATTCCGGAGGCATCCAAGGCTTCTTTTAACCATTTAGGATCGACTTGCGCCAAATCCAAAGGTGCATTTTCCATTTCAAAGACATTAGGTAAACCGTGTGAGGTCATATATAAAAATAAGACGTCACTTTCTCGGTTCATCTGTTGACCAATACGACGCAGCGCCAACTCCATACTGGTTTTAGATGCCAGCGGAATTTCAGTGCGCGTTGCAGGGTTATTGATAAGCTCAACCGAACGTCCATAGGTGCCAAAACGTGTATCAAACTGTTCTTTAATCCGTTCAATTTCCAGTTTAAAGACATCTTGATAACTCGCACCCGCCACCCCTAAGAAGTACCAATGGGATTGGGCAAATTCACCATATTCCACTGCGTCTAAGGATTTATTAAGCAAACGGCTTTGAGCATAGAAGGCATCTTCAGCAAAGCTTGGTGGAACTTCTTCCACTTTCCAAATCGGCTGATCTTTGACTGAGACTTGCCACACGACCAAAGTAAATAGCGTCGCACCCATAATCAGTGCTCGCTCCCACCATGGCCATTTCAACTCACGTGAAAATACCCAAACGACAGCTAGACTTTGCCAAACAAATAGAATAATGAATAACGTTGGAATGTAGTCATATAGGAAGTATGGGAGAAAATCGAGATCTCCCATATATTGAATCAAACATTGAAACAACATGATGTGCGTATCAAGCACCAACCAGAGCAATGCTGGGACCAACATTAACCGTGGATTATTCACACGTTGTGACAGGAAAATCCCCACGATTAAAGCAATAAATGGCCACAATGCGTAGCTAATGAGACCTTGGGCATTAAATTCGCCAATACGCCCCGTGCTGAGCCAACTAAATAAACTGTTGGCACAACCACCTAAAATCCCCCAAAACACCAATTGTAAAATCGATGGTCGAACGATTTGTAAAGAACGACGAGACCCCAAAAATAACCACATCCCCGCAGTTTGGTTGCTTTTAAAATCATGCCAAAAATTGATGGAGGGTTTGAAATCAATCATAGAGTTCTGATGGTGGCCTTGGCTCGCTTAATTGCACAAATAATTTTATGCTTGATGTCGTTTTTAGCAATGCTATTTTTTAACTATATAACAAATCTTTGAACAATATTGAAGCAAATATCATTTTAAGTCACAAGATCATGTTGGAAATATGCATCAAAGCGACAAGCATCACCTTGCCACTGATGTTGCGGCTCTTGATTCGCTAAAAAAACCGCCAATCGTGGACGTTTAACCACAACACGTTTAGCAATTTTTTGTGCTAAATCCAGTAAATTATCACCTAAATCCATTTCACCATCTTCAGGTAACAGTAAATGCAATAATTGCATTTGTTTTTTGACCTGAGCTTGCTTTTTGACGGCTTGCTGGTTTTGATCTCGCTGTGGAAACATCGGATCGAGATAAACCACATCAAAGATTTGATTGGTCGTCGACAAATGTTTCAAAAAGTCTGCCGAATCTGAAAAGACCAATTCAATTCGTGCCACAACCGAACTTAAAAATGCATCTTTCTGCGCACGTTGATGTGAGTCTTCCAATAAGGTAAATAAAATCGGATGACGTTCCACAAGAGTCACATGCGCACCCAGATGTGCCATTAAGAGACTGTCGTGCCCTAGCCCTGCGGTTGCATCTACAAGCTGTGGTTTTTCAGCCAAATTACACGCACGTGCAATCATCTCAGACTTTAAAGATGCTCGCTTTAAACGCCCCACTTCTGCTGTCCAATCGGGTTGCATCTTCATGCCATTGGCCGCTAACCACAAACCATCTGCATCGACACACAAACTAAGTTCAGGGTTTAAACGTAAAAAACGCGCGTTTAATTTTTCAATCAATTCAATATTTACAGATACACCACGTGAAGAAAGCACAGCAGAATACTGCTGTGCTTTCTCATGAAACTCTTGTTCTGTGTATAAGCGGATTTCGCTTACCATAATTTCCAGCCTGTAAATGCGAACAACAAAATCAATAACCCTGAAACAATTCGATACCACGCAAAAATCATGAAATCACGTTTTGCCACATAAGCGACAAGCGCACGAATTAAAATCAATGCAGAGACAAATGAAACGATTAAACCAACGGCGATCACAGTCCAATCTTGAGTGCCTTGAAATACATCATAGCTTTGATATAAATCCAGTAAACCTGCACCGACAATAACAGGAATACCCAAAAAGAATGAAAACTCAGTGGCTGCTTTACGGGAAACACCCAAGAACATAGCACCAATAATGGTTGCACCTGAACGTGAAGTCCCTGGAATTAAAGACAAAACTTGAATTAAACCAATCCAAATCGCATCTTTAATGGTTAAATCTTCTACTTCTTTGGCACGCACTTGCGGTGGATTTTTTTCGATCCAAATAATGATCAAACCACCGATAATCAACCCCATAGCAATCGCAATGTTATTGAACAGCAGCTCTTTCACCGTCTGACCAAACGTCAAACCAATCAACACGATTGGAATCGAAGCGAGAATTAAGCCAAAACCTAAACGGCGACCTTTTTCTTCACCAGTCACCATACCGGTTGCTGCGCCCCACAGGCGGCCCCAGTATTCATAAATCACCGCCGCAATCGCACCCATTTGAATTGCGATCACGAAAACATCACTTTTTTCTTTGGTCCAAAAGTTCATTAATTCTGAAGCCAGAATTAAATGCCCTGTACTTGAAATCGGTAAAAATTCGGTAATACCTTCAACAATACCCATGATTGCCGCTTTGAGCAGCAGTAGAAGATCCATATATAACCCTAATTATGGCTTGCCTTGTTCTGAAATTTTCTTCCAGGCGTTATCTCGTAAATATACGGGTAATGCAAGTTCAGCACTCACCCATGCTTTTCTTTGCGCCGCTTCGCGGGCAATAGTAGCAATATCTTGTGCTGTTGCACTTAAGTCTTTGTATTGTGTTTGTTCTGATTGAATGAGATCACTACCAGAACCCACGACGGTAAATTTGATCTGCGGTGTGGCATCTGCGTAGCTTAATAGTTGTTCTTCATCTACAGCCTGCATAATGCCATTGGTATCGAGTTGATAGCTGGCGATATACACTTCTTGCATGCGAGCATCAAGGACTGCAGTTACTTCAGTCAAACCATGTACACGATGCGCCGCTTGAGCCAAAGCTTGCAAAGTCGAGACTGGAACAACATGTACGTCATTGGCCCATGCCAAGGCTTGTGTTACCGCTGCATTAATACGAACACCACTAAATGAGCCAGGCCCACGACTAAATGCAATTGCAGTTAAACCTGCTAACTCAATAGCAGTTTGATTAAGCCCTTGCTCAATCATTGGGAGAATGGTTTGTGTCTGCGCTTTTGCCCGTAAATCGAGTTGAAAATAAAGCTCTTGAGTTTCGTCTACAATCGAGACGGAACACTGCTCATTGGCAGTTTCCAATGCCAGTAATTTCATGCGCAACCTTAATTAAATTTAATCTTAAAAAACGTTGAATATGATACTCCACTCCATCGCAGTTCGCGAGATGTTCCACCTCAGACTCAGCGCTTTCTGTATTTAATCTATAAAAAAGCCTCGACAAACATCGAGGCTTTTTTGCTTGCCATATATAGCGTTCTAAAGTTCAGCGACTTCGAGTTGAGTAAAATGTTTAAAATGAGCGGCATAGTGCATGGCACTCATTTTTAGACGTACTTCCGCTTGTTCATCTAAAGTCTTAACAACCTTACCCGGTGAACCCATCACAACAGAATTATCCGGAATCACCTTCCCTTCTGGAATTAAAGCATTCGCACCAATGATGCAATTTTTACCAATCACAGCATGATTTAGGACCACGGCATTGATTCCAATCAGACTATTATCTCCTACGGTACATCCATGTAGCATGGCTTGATGCCCAATCGTGACATAATCGCCAATGGTCATTTCAATGCCCGCATCGGTATGCAGCACCGCATTTTCTTGTACATTGGTAAAATCACCCAGTTTGATACGACTGTTGTCCCCTCGAATGACGGCTCCGAACCAGACACTCACTTCTCGGCCTAATTCAACTTGCCCAATGACCGTTGCATTTTCTGCAACCCAACCATCCCAAGGTTGATGCGTGGCTTTCGGGCTATATCCTTGAAATTTGTACAACATGATCAAACATCCTATTTTGACTTTCTAAAAATGATTTATGGCTCACGGCCCAAATGAAATGAAGGAGAATTTAATAAAAAAGGCCATTCTTTTTGATAATTCAAACCATATTGAAATAAGGAAATCAACATCCGTGCAGTCAAACCCCAAACGATTTCATTTTCAACTCTTAAACTGGGGAAATATAGTGATTGCTGGGCAAAACGAACTTCATACGGCGTTGGTGGCGTTTCTAAAAGCTGTCTTAATGATGCAAAAAAAATACGGTCAATTTCAGTGGGTTGAGGTATTAAATTTACGTCAGGCGGGATCAATCCCACGATCGGTTTAACCAACATCCCATTCCGTGCTTTTTGCATCGGTAAATCACCCAAAAGCTGCACATCAAATGGATTTAGAGCGGTTTCTTCTTGAGCTTCTCTTAACGCCACCACGATATTACTGGTGTCTTGGGCATCACGTTTGCCACCGGGAAAGGACACTTCACCGGCATGATTATTCATATAGAGCGAGCGGCGGGTCAATAAAATACGTGGATTATCTTCTTGGGTAATCGCAATCAATACAGCAGCATGCGCAGGTTGAATACGCTTAGAAAAACGTAAACTTTGCTGCAATCGCTGAGTCAATAAACCCTCATCCATCCACATTACAACCTTATAATTATCTTGTTTTCATCATAGCTGAATTTCGGCCAAGCTGGTTAGAAATGATGCCAAAGTTTTATTTTTAAGTTATTCTGACGGTTCACACAATCCATGACGATGAATATGAACTTTTGCTCAAACTGCGGACAAAAAACAAAAGAAGCGATCCCGCTTGGAGATCATCAGATACGCCGTATTTGTACCGCATGTGGGTTTATTCATTATGTGAATCCTAAAGTCATTTGTGGTGCTTTAGCCGTTTGGGACAATCAAGTTTTACTTTGCCGTCGAGCGATTGAGCCACGCTATGGGCTGTGGACATTACCCGCTGGCTATATGGAACTCTATGAGACAATGGAGCAAGGCGCAGCACGTGAGACTCGCGAAGAAGCCGAAGCAGAAGTCAACATTGAGCAACTGTATTGCATGTATAACATTCCCCGTATTGGGCAAATTTATGCCTTGTTCAAATCTGAACTAATCAATGGAGAGTTTGGTGCGGGTGATGAAACCATTGAATCACGATTATTTAGTGAAGAAGATATTCCTTGGGATGATTTAGCCTTTCCTAGTGTGGAAAGAACGCTGCGGCATTATTTTGCTGACCGCAGAACAGGTCAGTTTGAAATGCATCTCGAAACTCTCGGTACGCGACTCGATCACACAGGTTAGTTTGCAGATCTCTTAAATAAAAAAGCCCATCACGGATGGGCTTTTTTATTTTTCCAAGATTTAAATTTTTATTTTACCTTGATGGTGTAACACGGGGCCAATTCTAAAGAAATATCACCACCGCTTAACTTCGCTGTTTGAGCCGCAGTAGTATCATTTGGATTTTTTAAGCTATAAATATAACTAAAGCTGGCCAAACTATTCCCCCACTTCACCACTTTATTATCCGAATCCGTCAAAGCAACGCCAGAGGGACGCGTGCCTGCATTGGCGTTAATCATATTGTGTAACTGCACTAAAGCACCGCCCACAACCATCGTGGTATCCGCTGAAGTTTTCACACTTGAGTTCATTCCAATCAGCGCGCCATCAAGCGTATGGAAATATGGGTCAGCTAAAATCATACGAATCGAAATGGTATTTGGATTGATATTTCCTTCAGGCGTAAAGGTACGGGTTGTCGTTCCGATACGATATTGCTGTACACCTTTGTCATCTTTCATTAACAGTGGGTCAAGCACATCTTTTCCGCTACAGCCTTCCGTCGCGTGTGTAGACAAGTCGACAATTTGGCTATCTTGACGAGTAAATACATCGTCTGGCACGCCAGATTTTATATTTGTGCGAATATCACCATTACGGTCAATCACCACACCCAATTTCACTGTTTTAATCGAAGTATCGGTAAATTTAAAGGTTAAATCTGCATACAACGGGAAGATATAATTTTGTCCAGCGGCAACATTTTCAACAGACTTAAAGACTTTTTTGTCTAAATACGACAGCGGATAAAGCTTGTATAAATCCATCGTGCCTTTAAATTGCACTTGGTTAATGTTTTGCTCCCAAAGACCTAATTTTTTCTTATCATCGGCCGTCAGAACATAATCATCTTTTTTAGCCATTAA
Source organism: Acinetobacter sp. YH12076 (assembly GCF_013419525.1). NCBI lineage: Bacteria > Pseudomonadati > Pseudomonadota > Gammaproteobacteria > Moraxellales > Moraxellaceae > Acinetobacter > Acinetobacter sp. YH12076. The sequence continues at coordinate 141,588 of NZ_VOZY01000009.1, forward strand.
CGTTTTATATAAACTTCCACCTGTACCGACCACCATTTTGTCGGCAAGTAGCGTCCCTTGTTTAATAATCAGAGGGCCAGAGTTTGCTTCTTCTGCATCAAAACGGAAACCCAGTATGCCAGGTTTATCAATTTGCTTGGTAAGCGGATCAATCCAATTATCCTGTGGCGTTGCAGTTAAACGTGTTGGTCGAACCTGCGTCAAGAGCAAGACATTCACACCACCAATGGTACTCAACTGTTGATCAACTTTGCCCTTCCACTGTAAACCACTACCAAACGTCATACCTTGGCGGTCCGTCATTAACATGAAATGACCAAATAAATTGACTTTTGAACTATCGGTCGGCAAACATTCATTTTTGTCACAGCCGACCAGTCCATTTGAACCACTGGCATTGGTAATCACGCCATCAGTTGAAAATAACGCAAACTCTGGCTGGTAAACCGCAGCCGTTGAGATATTCATGAGTTTTGAAACTAAGGTAAATGCGTTTTCATTACTGACTTCGGACAGGTCTAGCCAAGGTGTAAACAGGTCATTAAATTCCGTATCTGAACTGATACTGAAATCTGCTGTCGCGACATTTCGAGTGATTTGATCAATCAATACTTTATCTGCATTGTTGATATAAACCGCTTGGATATCTGTAGCTGTAACTGCGCTGTTATTTTTCAAAGCCAAGGCTTGAATAATTTTGGCCAAACGCATGGCCACTTTAACCGTTGCATCGGTATTTGAAATCGTTGCAGCAGGTTTACCCGCGATGCCAGCTGCCAAATCCAATAAGGTCAAGCGTGGAGGTGTCGTACCACTGGCTACATTGGAAATTTGCTTCAAATCTACTTTACCCAAATCAATTCGACGTGATTTTTCACCTTGGACAAAGAAAGTTACCGTATCGCCAATCTTACAAGCACCTGTCGAAACACCTTCTTTTAGATCAAATAAAGTAATGTAGGTATTTTTAACGTCGCTCGAACAATTAAAATTCAGACCTTCAATTGGATAATCTAAAACGAACTCAACACAGCCTTCGGTATTACTTTTACAAGTACCATTGGTCGTACTGGTATCATAAATTTCAGGATTCACATTTGCACTTTCACCGCCACAGCCACTGAGCGCTGCAACCAATGCCGTTAAAGCAAACGGTAATAAAATTTTATTTTTCATCCTAATTCTCTTTCTTATGTCCTTAACGGATTGCTGTTAATTTAAGTTGGCCTTGATTGGTTAATACGCGACCATCGACATCAATTGCTGTTGCTAAAGGCGTTAAAAATAAATACTGGCTACCTTTAGGCACTTGAATCACGCCTTCAATTTTTTCATGGTAAAGATGATCCGCTTCACCTTGGTTATTCTTGAATCCACCTGCGCCTTCCATGACACATCCATTTTTGTCTAAAAATACCGCAAATGGCCAATAAAATGTAGGATTTTGTACTTTGGATGCAAATGAATGTATACGAATATTTTGTAATGGTGATTTTAGTTTTACGACTTCATAGTCAAATTCGTCCGACAATGGTGCTCGAGGCCATAAGTTAATATCTTGAGCTAAGTCGAGCTCTTTGGCTTTCTTCATTTTTTTATTCGAAAAACATTGCTGACCTAAACCTTGAATGGTGTCAGCTTGTGAGACCCGATAATACGATGTGGCTAAAGTGATCGGCCCTGTATCTTCGGGTTGATTACGTTTAAATAAATTATCAATGACGGAGCGACTGACACCTTTTTCACGTTCAATGGTTTGCATCCGCGTTTGCCCCATCTTGCTGTCAATAACGCCTTCGGGCATGGTGTAAAAGCGCTTTTTGCCTTCTAAGTTAAACTCTTTATCTTCAAGATATTCATTATTGACATACTTTTCACCAGCCATGGTCGAAAAGCCTTGCTCTTGTTTTGCCTTAGCCGATTGTTTTGAAGGATGATTTTCTAAGTTTTCACCTGAAGATCGTACGGATTGATCAGTACTGACTACTTTCTCAGCAAGGATCTTTTTCTCAACGACAGGTTTATCTTTTTCAGCTAGAACTTTGGGCTGATACGCTTCACGAGGTTGGGTTAGCTCTGATTGCTGTAACTTTTCTGTCCATGCTGTTGAAGGCACCACTTTTGCTGAAATATCTGAAGCTTGTGCTGACTTTTCAGGTTTGGGAACTTTATCCCCTGAGACGTCATTAATTTTATCTACTGTGACAGCTTTAATTTCATCCCGTTTTTCCGGCTCGCGTATACTTAAATGTTGAGAATCCATCGGTCCAACAGCCTGTGCTGTTGGACTCGTTTGATGTGTTATCGGTGTCTTGGTTTGAGACGGACTAATGCTTACGGATGGTTGAATAATTTGTTGTACAGGTTGAGAGTCTATCGTTTTAGCAGTTGGACTTTCTTTAGGTTTCTTTGCTGGTTTTTCTTGCACTTGTACCACCATTGGGCGCCCATCAGGCCCAATAATGGTATGAAACGCCCCAGCGTTGGTATACGACACTTGCACCACAGACAGTGCAAGTAACGTTTTTATGAATAAAATCCTTTTCATTCTGTCTACTTATCCTACCAACGAGTTCTGTAATTTAATCCTAGGATGGTGATTTTCGTATCGGTTTTTACATTCAGTCCAGCATATGGGTTTAAAAGTAAGTTATTCACACCGGTTAAGTTTGCAAGACTACTAGTATTCGCTGGAATGTTATCTTTACTGCGTAAAAAGCCGATTGATAAATCTAAATCCGTATCTGCATCAAAACGATATCCAATCCCCATACCAAAGAGCTGCGCACCATTAATTGGGACCATGGTATTTCGCTTACCATCAGGAATAGACGTACTTCGTGGTTCATAGCCTGCACGTAATTTCAAACGATCTGTTGCAGAATATTCAATACCAATACCCCAGTTCCAAGGCGATGTAAATTTCAAAGGTAAGGCCAAAGAATTATCGGTCACATTTTCAGATAATAATTTTGCAATTTTCAGCGCTGAAATTTGACGGTCGAATTCAAAACGGAATTTGTCCCAAGCACGATAATCGGTCCAGCCCACATCAAAATTGATTTGTAAATCAGGCATGACCTTATACTTGATCCCGGCCTGTACGTGCTGTGGATATTCAAAATCCATCGAAACCAAACCCGACTCCGAATTTGGCACGGCATTTGGGAAACCTAAAATTGCAGCTAAAATTTGACCTGTTGGTGATGACATTAAACCCTTAATCATCTCCTGAGGCGCTTTTGCATTATGAATGCGATAACGGCCTTTCATGCGCATTTTCGCAGCGCTTTGGTACACCATACCAAAACTAAAATCTTCGCGTGGCTCCCACAAAACCCCTAAGTTATAACTTGGGCTTAGTGACTGCTCTAAAGCCAATTCCATCTGACCAAATTTGCCAAATGGGTTCATCCCTTCTTCGGTATTACACATCCCCAATAGCAAGATGTCGGTAATAATGTCCGAATTTTCCTTGAATGGCGTACAGACGACTTCATCAATCATCCTTAACATACCGATCAACTCATTGGGAAATCGTAGATCAGATTTCAATCCAATGGCTTGATAGGACATCCCTACACCACCACCAATCGATAGCTCATCACTGACTTGATAACCTACAGTTGGCGATAGATAAGTAATACGCTCTAGAGCAACTTGTTGCCCCATAAAATTACCGGGGTTGCCATTTTCAGCACCAAAACCCGCAATCAAAGGCGCATAAACGGCGGATGCAAATGTTGCTTTAGAACCTGGTGGATTATAGGCAATCCCCATCGTTGGTGCGGCAATGGGTTGGCCAGCACCAAAATCCACCATCTTTTTTAAGACAGGTACATATAGGGATGCATATTCAACATCACCAGAAACCTTATCTTTAAAGTCCGTACAAATATCTGCCGTTACTTCAGGGCCATCATTACAGACCATTGGGTCATCTGAATAACCAAAGACGTTATAACCCGCAGGGACGGTAAATTCACGTTGAATATCAAAGTTTGCAATGATCCCCTGCATATCGGTTTGCAAACCTTCAATTTTAGTTAATGCTGCAGGGTTAAAATGCACGGCACTAATCCCCGGAGGATCAGCAGTTACTGCATTCCCTAATGCAAGTGACCGTACATCAACTGAAAGGTTGGTACCCAATTGTGCAAAAGCAGCACTAGAACAGCCCGTTAAAACGATCGCACTAAAAAGTGGGCTGAGTCGAATTTTACGCATACGACAGCCCTCTTAACGAAGTTTTTTTCCAAAACCTAGAATATCTAACGGGAAAGAAAGTCCTAAAGACACATCTGGTGCATCTTCAGTTAAACCTAGCCCCACTGTACCGTTCACAATCGTATCTGGAGATACACGTACACCTAAAGAAATTGCTAGAGTTGAACTGGTTTGGTCTGCAGGTGAATAGGATTCGCCACTGCTATATGTAAATTCTGCGCCAGTGTTGAAACTTTGTTGATATGACATGGTGAGGGAAACATCGTAGTTAAACGAGTATGCAAAACCGAATGCAAAACCACCACTAATACCCGGCTCAAATTCTTCTATCGTTCTTAAGCCGCGCTTTTGATTTAACCCTGTTTCTTTAAAACCATAATTTGCCGAAACAGAGGCGAACAACACTACGGGATCAATATATTTACGTGTACTTGCACCGATACCTACAGAGTAATATCCCTTGCCAGTGGCTAAATCTTTTGTTGCATTTACTTCGTATGGACTATCACCTGTTTTCGTAGACAAATTACCAAATAAAATCAGTGGCAAACGACCTTGCTTCAATGGGAAGGGTTCCCAACGTGCGCCTAAAGAAATATCCCCTAAACCAGCAGTTGAAGTATCTTTTAATAAATCAGTTTTTGCTACTAAAGGCACAGATGCAGAGAATGTCAAATTGTCCATTACACCGTATTGCACGGTAAACGTATTGGTCATTGAGTGTGTGGCATTCTCTTGTACACGGAGTTGATAAAGTTGGCCTTGTGCCATTTCCATATCAAGTTGAGTATCACGGTAATAGGTATAATCGATATCGTAAAAAGATGATATTTCACCTTTTTTAATCAATGAATACTGACGTTCATTCGAGCTAAATACTTCCTGTAAGTTAGCTTCTTGACTCGCATCACCCTCTTGCTGTTGAAGTGCTGTCGATGCCTTTTCAGTGGCAGTAGCACTTTCTACTTGTGGTGCCTCAGCTTGTACTGGCTCTTCAACAGATTCATACTGTCCAATTTCTGGCTCGGCAGCAGCTTCTTGTGCAGTATCAGCTTGGGTTACAGCAGCAGGAGATACAGACTCTTCTACGACTGTCTCTTGTTCAACCGGATCATATTCTCCAAGGCTTGGCTCTTCAGCTGCATAGGCAACCCCCATCACCACCTGAATACTCATGGCTAGTAGTGTTTTGTTCATCCATTTACGATTCATGTTCCTTCCCACCGTTTTTATTTTTTTAATCCTGACACTTTGTTATACGCATTCATCTAATTATTTACTCTTGTAGTAAAGCCTTAGAAAGTTGTAATTCGATTTACCATATGACTCCGACTCTTCATTCATATTTTTATCAAGTCGTATCGTAGATGCCTTGTCTGCAATTTTTTCCATGTAAAACTGCGGATATTGAATATCAACCAATGCATAACGGTTCACGGTTGCATCTTCAACATGTCGCAAGTCTGAATCTTGCAAAGCCAATAAATTTTTACGTTGCTCAGGCGCAACATTGATTAAGAATAATGTGTTGTTTTCCCATATTTCTTGGAATCTAACTTCATCGAAACTGATATTGCCCAGTGCTGGATCTGCAACATAAACACGCCCATCTTTATAGGCTTTAAAAACCACAAAATGTTTAAAACCAGCATATGAAATGGGAACAATCGCAGGCTGACCTTGCTTAACTAGATCTGAAAACTCACCTTTGTAGCCCCCACTGTCTAGCCCAACAGCAGCAACAAAACGTTTCATGTCTAATAAGGAGAAACTTCGACGTTCGATGATTTTTTCAGTTTCACCAAATTTCAGCAAACCATTCATGGTCTGTTGCTCAGTTAACTGTGTCCCGACATAACCATTTAATAAAGTCGTTAAGGCCGCTGAACCACAACTGTAGTCGTATGCTTGCCGAACGATGCCTCGAAATTGATCTTCTATGGCAGGTTTAATTTTTACAGATTCACGGTGCATCCGAGTAAAGGAATCATTTCGTGAATCCAATGTTTCGGTATAGTGAACTGTTCCGACTGGCTTTTCTTTTAAATCGAAGGACTCTTTGGCAAAGTAATACATCAATGCCGAGCCTACAGCTATCTCTAACATATCTTCTAACTTTTAGTTATCGGCAATGATGTGCCTTTTTTCATTATTTTTTAGAGCTATTGCTCTACATCCATGTATTATGCAAGATACCTTTTTTTTTATAAAAAAACAGCATTTTTTTATGCTTTATTGGGTCATTCCGCACTTTTTTGTAAAAAAAAGCGCGTGATCAACACGCGCCTTATTTTTATTCTAGATTACTTACTAGAAATTGTAATTACAGAACCTTGGTTATATACACCCATAGCTGGGCTGTAGAATGTTTGTAAGCCTTGAACTTCGATATCACCAATTGAACCAGCGTCTTTACTTCCTAAATGAATACCTTTCACATAGTTATCAATTGGACCAGAGTTGCTTACCATTTGAATATAACCATTGTTTGTGCCTTCTTTACCATAAACACGAACATCTTGGTTAATCGTTAAGTCAGTTTTATTAGCATCAGCAACTTTGATGCTTTCGATAAAGATTTCACCTGCTTCGCGTGTAGCCGTTTTAGTTGATGCATCTAGGATACCCAGATCTTTAATTTCTAAGCCACCAACCATTGTCGTACTCAGTTTAATCATTGCACCTTGTGGAGCAGCACCCAACTGAACATTTGCAGTCATTGGACCCGTTTTTAGAGAAAGGCCAGATAAAATTGCATTGTAGTTGTTATCGTCACCACCACGGCGAATGCCTGTAGTACCCGCTGTACCAGATGCTGTTACGCCAATTTCACCGATTTTGATATCTAAACCAGAAACATCAGCTGCGATGTTAATGAATGCACCATTTGCACCAGTACCAGCATCAGTATCAATACGTAAATCAGCTAAATTGCGAGAAGCTAGAAGATAAGCCCCACCGTTATCATAGTTTGCACCAATAACGATACCTTTATTTTCTAAAGGATCACCAGCTTTCTTGTTACCTTGAATAACGATCGCACCAGCAGTACTTGTACCGCCCTTAGCTGTATCCGTTAAACCGTCGTTATCGTGAATGAAAAGTTTTTCAATTTCAATTTTAGAGATACCAATCCCGATGTTAATACCATCTTGACCAGTGGTTGAACTAAGTGCAGCATCGTCCATTGCTTGCATAGCCATAGCATTCGCACTAAATGCGATTGAAGAAACTAGAGCTAATTTAGTGAAATTTTTCATACGGTACTCTCCCAAGAGTATTTATTTTTTTTGATTTTCAACCACTCGATTTATTCAGCTGTAATATTATTTTGTGACAACTGCTAAATCTTTCCTTGAGTTGTTTGCTCGCTCGATTAAATTATATCCAAGCTAAAATTTGTTCAACTGTTGTTGGTCGCAATCTAATTCTTACCGATAAACGGTATTTGCAAACCAAATGAATTAGGAATGGTATAAAATCCATTTTAGTCTTTAAAGTTAATTTTTCTGTTGATGCAAAAACCAATTTCTTTTAAAAAATTTATTCTCAAACAAACTGTTAGTGCTCAAAAAATTTTGCAAGCGCTTGCGCCCTTGCCACATGTGATTTTTTTAGAAGATCAAAACCAACCTGTTATTTGCTTTTTGGCAAATCAATATCAACAATTGAAGAATGATGAACTTAAAGCTTATGTCTGTACCAATTTAGATCAATATGAGGAATCTGATACTCAGCCCTTGCAAAATATTGCCTTCCAAGATTTATGTTCAAACTTAGGCAACGGGTTTTCTGGGGGCTGGGCTGGTTTTATTAGCTATGATTATGCAGCGCAGCAACAGATTTCCTTGCACGCCAAAGCGCAACCTCGCTTGTTTTTAGGACAATTTTCCAGTTTTTTAAAATTAGAGAATGATGGTTGGTATTTTTATAGTTCAGATCATTCTGCAGCTAAGATTTACGACTACATTGATCAGTTCATTCAAACAGAGATCACTCAGAATCAATTTAAATTAAGACAAAAATGTACTGCAAGATGGTCTAAGTCAGACTACACGAAAGCCTTTGATCAAGTGCAGGAATATATTAAAGCGGGTGATTGCTATCAAATTAATTTAACCCAAGAGTTCACAGCTCAAGCAAACGGTTCACTCTTAGATACCGCTCAAGAATTTTGGTCACTGACTGATGCACCATATTCAGGCTACTTACGTATTAATGATTTTGAAATTTTAAGTTGTTCGCCTGAACTTTTTATAGATTTTAAGCCTGAACGCAAGATTATTACTAAACCAATCAAGGGCACGATGCCTCGCTATGAAGACCCAGTTTTAGATGAGCAGTCAAAACAATGGTTAAAATCATCTGAAAAAGACATGGCTGAGAATGTCATGATTGTCGATTTACTGCGTAATGATTTGAGTGTTTATGCTGAAACAGGTTCTGTAAAAACACCTAAACTTTTTGACATTGAAAGTTTTAACCAAGTGCATCACATGGTCAGTGAAGTTGAGGCCGTGCTGAAAACAGATGTAAACCCTTTTGAGGTTCTGATGTCAGCACTGCCGGGCGGTTCGATTACCGGCGCGCCTAAAATTCGCGCGATGCAAATCATTGATGAACTTGAAGGTGCTCCTCGCGGCGCCTATTGCGGCTCGATGGGTTATTTTAATCACGATGGCACGGGCTCTTGGAATATTTTAATCCGCTCTATTCAAAAATACCAAGATCAGGTTTCGCTGTGGGCAGGTGGCGGAATCACCATCGCGTCTGATTGCGATGCTGAATATCAAGAATGCTTTGATAAAGTCGAAGCGATGCTGGATTTGTTAAACACGTGGTATACGGAAGATTAAACAAAAAAAGCGATTCAATTGAATCGCTTTTTTATAACCCTCCCCTTGCGAAGCAGTGCTTCTCACCTTTTCGAAAGGAAAATTAGGGTAGATTTAAATTTATAGTAGCTTGCAGCAATTAAGCCAAAATATCGTTTTTAAGCGTATCCACAAGGCGCTGATTTTGTTCATCTGTGCCAATGGTGATCCGCAGGAATTGATTAATCCGCGGCTTATTGAAGTAACGTACAATAATCCCGCGTTCACGCAATTCAGCAGCCAACTCACCTGCATCTTTATTTGGCAATGAGGCAAAAATAAAGTTTGCCGCAGACGGCAATACCTTAAAGCCCAGCTCAGACAGCTGCTCTACTAGTTTTTCACGGCTCGCAATCACCTTGGCATTTTGCGCTTCAAAATACGCTTGATCCTCAAATGACGCCACGGCTGCTGCAATCGCAAAACGGTCCATCGGATAAGAGTTAAAGCTATTTTTTACCGCCTCAAGCGCTGCGATTAAATGCGGCTGTGCAATCGCGAAACCGACACGCAAACCGGCAAGCGAACGCGACTTAGACGTGGTTTGACAAACCACAAGGTTTTCATATTTGGCAACCAAAGCCACAGCAGATTCCGCACCGAAATCGACATACGCTTCATCAATCACTACCACTGAATTTGGGTTGGCTTGCAGCACTTCCTCAATTGCAGACAAACCTAAAGCAATGCTGGTTGGCGCATTCGGATTGGTAATGATGATGCCGCCATTTGGCTGTTTATAGTCATCCACCACAATTTCAAAGTCATCGTTCAGCGGTAAAATTTTAGTATTGGCAGCAATGCCAAAAAATTGGCTATATACGGGATAAAAACTGTAGGTAATGTCTGGATACAAAACCGGCAGCTCTTGCACAAAAAAGGCTTTAAAAATGTGCGCCAGCACTTCGTCCGAGCCATTGCCGACAAAGACCTGCTCAACAGGCACATGCTGCTGTTTTGCAATCGCCTGCTTTAACTCAGATGCATCTGGATCTGGATATAAACGTAAAACATCAGCAGAATTTGCCAATACTTTTTGCACTGCTTCCGCCACTTTTGGCGATGGCGGATACGGATTTTCATTGGTATTGAGTTTTAAAATATTTTGGATTTTAGGCTGCTCACCCGGTGTGTACGGTTCTAATTCACGTACATCTGGGCTCCAAAAACGCATTTGTTCAGAGGTAATATTTGGCATTTTATTTTGCTCTTTTTCACCCTCTCCTAACCTCTCTTGCACTTCGCTTTAAAGGAATCCTTAAAGCTCGTTCAGAGAGAGGAATATTCATTTTATGAGATTTCCCCTCTCCTTTCAGGAGAGGGTTAAGGAGAGGTTTATAGTTTTGGAAAACTAAGTTTTTCACCTAGTCTATATTTTATTACTGATAACGATAGCGTGCTGAACGCGCATGCGCGTCTAAGTTTTCCTGCTGCGCCAATGTATCAGCTGTTTTCGCTAAAGTTTTCACACCATCTTCAGAGCACATGATTAAGCTTGAGCGCTTTTGGAAATCATAAACACCGAGCGGTGATGAGAAACGCGCTGTGCCTGAGGTTGGCAACACGTGGTTTGGACCTGCACAATAATCACCAATCGCTTCTGGTGTATAACGTCCCATGAAGATTGCGCCGGCATGGCGGATATCTTCAGCCATTTCCTGTGCTTGATCCAAGCACAGCATCAAATGTTCAGGCGCAACTTGGTTAATCAATTCGGCGCCTTCAGCACGGTCTTTGACTAAAACCAATGCGCCGCGGTTTTCGATTGAAGTACGCGCAATATCCGCTTTTGGTAACGCTTCTAAATGCTTTTCAATCCATTGCTCAACTTGATCTAAAAGTTCTGCATCTGGCGTAATAAATACCGCTTGAGCCACAGTGTCATGTTCCGCTTGTGACAATAAATCCATTGCCAGCCATTCAGCATTGTTTTGACCTTCGGCATAGACCAAAATTTCGGATGGCCCTGCAATCATATCAATACCGACTTGACCAAATACTGCACGTTTTGCTGCAGCAACAAAACGGTTGCCCGGGCCAGTAATTTTGTCCACAGATGGAATAGTTTCTGTACCATAAGCCAATGCTGCAACCGCTTGCGCGCCGCCAATGGTAAATACACGGTGTACGCCGGCTAAGTAAGCTGCTGCCAAAACCAATGGATTCAAATCACCATTCGGCGCAGGCACCACCATAATAATTTCAGGCACGCCAGCAACATGCGCAGGTACAGCATTCATCAATACAGAAGAAGGATAAGAAGCTAAACCGCCCGGCACATAGATACCCACACGGTCCAGCGGTGTGACTTTTTGACCAAGCGTATTTCCTAAAGCATCAACATAGGTCCAGCCGTCTTGCTTTTGCGCTTGGTGAAATTCACGAACACGGTTCGCAGCCAGTTCTAAGGCTTCACGCACTTCTGAACTTAAACCCTCAAATGCTGCTTTCAACTGTGCTTGCGTCAGCTCTAATTCTGAGAATTGATGCGCTGGATGTCGATCGAACTGCTGTGTCAATTTAAGAACATGAGCATCACCATGCTGACGAACATCAGCAATGATTTGGTCAACGGTTTTTAAAAGTTCTGGATCATTCACAGTTTCAAAAGCCAACAAGTCAGCAAAAGCTTGCTTGAAGTTTTGATCTTGAGTCGATAAACGTCGCATCAATTTACCCACAAGGTAATCTATTGGAAAAGATTAGTTTACCTGTTTTACAGCAGCTTGTGGACATCTATCGCATGTGTTCATGTGGAGTTTTATTGAAAATAACTTTCGTTAAAATTGGTGAAATACAGTTTTAACATTATTTTTCAGTTTTCATAAAAAAACCGCCCAAATTTGAGCGGTTTGATCAGCATAGCTAGAAACTTAATAACTTATGCTTTTTTTGCTTGCTCGCGTTCTTCCACGGCTTTTTCTAGCTGTGCAAGAATTGGATTCAACAAAGTTTGTTTACGTTTAAAGCTTGCTTTGTTCACGATTAAACGTGAAGACACTTTACAGATTTCTTCCAAAGGCTCTAAACCATTGGCACGTAAAGTATTCCCGGTATCCACAACATCGACAATGTAATCACCTAAACCAACCAATGGTGCAAGTTCCATAGAACCATACAGTTTGATCACATCAACTTGTTCGCCTAAGCTTGCATAATATTGACGGGTCAAATTGACGTACTTGGTTGCAATCTTTAAACGACCTTTCGGACGAACCATGCCGACTTTACCAGCCGTCATTAACTTACAGTTGGCAATTTTTAAGTCCAATGGTTCATACACATTTTGTGCACCATGCTCCATCAGCACATCTTTACCTGCCACCCCAATATCTGCAGCACCATTTTCAACATAAGTTGGTACATCAGAAGCACGTAAAATTAAAATACGTACGTGCTTATGGGTCGTTGGAAAAATTAACTTACGAGATTTATCCGGATCTTCCAATAAGTTAATGCCAGCTGTTTCCAACAATGGCAAAGTTTCTTTTAAGATACGTCCCTTACTTAATGCTAAAGTTAAACCATGATCAAAATTGCCCATTACGTCAAAATTGGGATCATCGTTTCTCATATCGCTCATTAACTTACTCGCTTAATTTGGGCACCTAAACCTTGTAACTTCGCTTCCACATCTTCATAACCACGGTCAATATGATAGATACGGTCAATCAACGTTTCCCCATCAGCGGCAAGTGCTGCTAAAACCAATGAGAAAGAAGCTCGTAAATCAGTTGCCATCACCGGTGCAGCAGATAATTTCTCTACACCTGTAACAACAGCATCATTACCTTCAACCTGAATATTAGCACCCATACGTGCTAATTCAGGTACATGCATGAAACGGTTTTCAAAAATCGTTTCTGAAATTGTGGCAAAACCACGACCAATTGCATTCACCGCCATCAGCTGTGCTTGCATATCGGTTGGAAATTCTGGGTGTGGTAAAGTTTGGAAACTTACTGCTTTCGGGCGTTTACCCATCATATCCAGTTCAATCCAATCTTCACCGCGCGTAACTTCCGCGCCCATTTCTTCAAATTTATCCAGTACAGACTCCAACAAGTTTGGATCTGTATGCGTGGTTTTGATTTTACCGCCAGTTATTGCCGCAGCAGCAAGATAAGAACCTGTCTCGATACGATCTGCAACAACGGCATATTCACAGCCATGTAAGCTTTCAACACCTGTAACAACCAAAGTATCTGTGTCCAAACCTTCGATTTTTGCACCCATCTTGATCAACATATTAGCAAGATCAGTAATCTCGGGTTCACGAGCCGCGTTACGAATCGTGGTGACACCGTCTGCAAGAACCGCAGCAGTTAGAATATTTTCAGTACCACCAACTGTGACCATATCAAAGACAACTTCGCCACCTTTTAGACGACCATCAACTTTGGCATGCACATAGCCAGCTTCAACTTCAATTTCAGCACCAAGTGCTTCTAAAGCTTTTAAATGTTGATCTACAGGGCGTGAACCAATTGCACATCCACCCGGCAAAGACACTTTTGCATTACCATAGCGCGCCAATAACGGCCCAAGCACCAAAATAGATGCACGCATGGTTTTCACGAGTTCATATGGTGCAAATTGGTTATCTAAGCTAGAAGTATCTGCCTTAACCGTATCACCTTCATAACTGATTTGAACACCTAAACCTGCGATCAATTTCACTAAGGTGTTCACATCTTTTAGATTTGGAACATTGGTTAATGTAATAGGTGTATCCGCAAGGATAGTTGCAGCGAGTAATGGCAATGCAGCATTTTTCGCACCAGAAATACGAACTTCACCTTCGAGCTTAGTACCGCCCTGAATCAGAAATTTATCCATTAATTATTAAGCTCCGAATAAGCTTGCTTTGCGCCATTCTTCTTTGGTCATTGCACGAATTGTTACTGCATGTACTTCACCGCTGGCAATGTAGGAGTTCAAAGGTGCATAAACAGATTGTTGACGAGCAACAGGACGTTTCCCTTCAAATTGATCATCGACGATGCGTAGATCATATTTGCCGCCTTGCCCACTAACTGCAACCTCAGCTTCTGGAAAAGCAGCTTTTAAAATTTCAGTGAGCTGTTCACTATTCATCACAAGACCCCATATAGGACTAACGGTGTAAAACCCGTCATTTTACTATAAATCTAAAAAATAATTCATTAGTCACATACATTATATATATAAAAAAAGAGGTTATAAAAAACCTCTTTTTGTACAATGTACAATCTAAACCGTTAAAGGCATATAAATGAGCTGCATTTTTCGATGTTTATGCAATTGTTTTTTTAATTTTTCAGACAATTTTTTGATCGAGGTATACATATCATCAGCGCAAGCTTGCGCAAAAAGTTCGGTCCCGGGTAATCGTATAATCGCTTCTGCAATGTGATTATCACTGCCTTTTTTTGAACGTTTATCAACTTGATGATCTTTAGTCAACTTAACTTGCATACTATTGACCTGATCTAAATGTTTGGTCATTTCCGCAAATTTAAGACGAATATTTTCTTCTATTGCTGGCGTAATTGTTAAATGGTGGCCACGAATTGTAATCTGCATAATTCTATCCCTCACCTTCTTTCAGGACTGGAAAAGTTCAAGCCGAATTATCCAACTCAATATGCGAAGCATACATTTACACGATCAGATCATTTCGGCTATTCCTTATATAAAAAAGAGATTCATTATTTCGTCATAATGAACCTCTAGAATAGTCAGATTTTCAAATTTAGATCAACACTTTTCGCTCTGAAGATGATGGAATATGTAACGATTCACGATACTTCGCAACCGTACGACGAGCAACATCAATACCTTCCGCATTAAGCAAAACTGCAATTGCATTATCAGACAAAGGCTTACGTGTATTTTCTTCTGCAATCAGCTTTTTAATTTTTGCACGAATTGCAGTCGAAGACGCTTCCCCACCCGATGACGTTCCAACATGACTTGAGAAGAAATATTTCAACTCAAATAATCCACGTGGTGTGAGCATATATTTATTTGTGGTTACACGGGAAACTGTGGATTCATGGAGTTCGACTTCTTCGGCAATGTCTCGTAGTACCAAAGGCTTCATTGCCTCAGGTCCTTGTTCAAAGAACGCTCGTTGATGCTCAACAATACATGTCGCTACTTTTAATAATGTTTTATGTCGTTCATCAATACTTTTAATGAAATTCTTTGCTTCAAGCATTTGATTTCGTAAATATTGATTATCGTCACTTTGATCTGCACGCTTGATCATATTGGCATAAAAAGAATTTACCCGTAGTTTTGGCATTACATCAGGATTTAATTGAACCAACCAATGTTCATTCTTTTTTAAGACCACAACATCTGGTATTTGATAGTCTGAATCTTTATCTTCAAACTCTTGCCCTGGATGCGCTTTTAATGTTTTTAACAAAGAAATGGCTAGTTTGAGCTGTTCTGTATTTAATCCCGTTTGCTTAATCAACTTGGGTAATTCATTGGTAATCAGCAACTCATAATTTTTCAATAATAAAATAGCTTCATATCGATATTCAACATGTTCAGGAAGATTTTCAACTTGCACCATTAAACATTCGGCAAGATTGCGTGAGCCTACCCCTACAGGATCTAGACGCTGAATATGCTTTAAAACTACTAAAACTTCGTCATCTTCGACTTCTTCTTCATAATCCATAGAGTCTAAAAGATGCTGAACCGATTGGGTAATTTCATTTAAGTCACAATCTAAAAAACCTTTGTTATCTAAAGCATCGATAATACAGTGTGCAATTAGTTTATCGATCACAGAAAAGTGTAAAAGATTAACTTGCTCAAGCATATGCGCTTGTAAACTTTGATGCCCCTGCCGATTATCTTCGCGCTCTTCAAATTCAGCAGCACCTAAACTTGTGGGTTGATGGGTATATACATCATCCCATTCTGTATCCACTGGTAACTCATCAGGTAAATGATCGGCATTTAATTCATTGGTTAAGTCTTTATTTTCCCTTTCTTGTTCTTGTAAGCTATTTAAACTTTCAACGGTATTTTGTTCTTCAACTTTCTCTAATAGAGGATTACTGTCGAGTTGGATTTGAATTTCTTGTTCCAATTCCAAACTTGAAAGCTGTAATAAACGAATGGCTTGTTGTAATTGAGGTGTTAATGATAAGGAATTGGCAACCTTTAACCCCATCGCTAATTTCATTAATAACTCCCCCTATAATTAACCGCACTTTATAAGCAATTTTTATGCCGTTTTATTTTTTATAGCATAATTTCGAAGAGAACGCCCGATTTTTTGTCTTTTTTAGACTCATTATTCAGCTAATTTATTCTTTTATTAGGAACAATTCACCTTATAAATGAATTATTTAATTAGATATATTATTAATTTCATTCTATTTCCCTCTCCATTTTCTTTCCCTTTTTCCCCAAGCATAAAAAAAGCCCCCTGCTATTTGCAGAGGGCTTTTGGAATAATGAGCTGGCGATGACTTACTCTCACATGGGTAACCCCACACTACCATCAGCGCTAAGAGGTTTCACTTCTGAGTTCGGGAAGGGATCAGGTGGTTCACTCTTGCTATTGTCGCCAGCACAA